>JBBEAB010000082.1:58025-76776 GCA_040899645.1 Steroidobacteraceae bacterium | reverse complement strand
CCAGCTGGCGCATCACGGTGCTCGCGGTCGCGGTCGGCATCTACCTGCCGCTCGAGTTGTCCACGCCGATCTTCGTCGGCGGCCTGATTGCCGAACTCGCGACCCGCTGGCACCGGCGGCGCACGCCCGGGGGCGACATCGAGAAGCTCAAGCAGATGGGCCTGCTGTTCTCCGCCGGCCTGATCGCGGGCGAGGCGATCATCGGCGTGCTGATCGCGATCCCGATCGTGCTGACCGAGGATGCCAACGTGCTGGCGGTTGCGGAATCGCTGCAGCCGGGCAAGTGGGCCGGCATCGCCGCGCTGGCGGCGGTCGGCTGGTGGCTGTACCGCGTCGCGACACCGCGGTCGCGAACCTCATAAAAGGGGACGCATCCCTCATTGAAGGTGGCGCATCCCTTCAAGAGGGGACAGTCCGCCTTTTTCCTTCGAAAAAAGGGCGGGAAAGGGGACACGCCTTTTAAGAGGGGACAGTCCACCTTTTTCCTTCGGAAAAAGGGGACAGTCCCCGGTAGGCTTGCGATGAATGGGTGAATCGCAGGCACTGCGTCTCCGGATCACGATCGCGCTTGCGATCGTCTACCTGCTGTGGGGGTCGAGCTACCTCGCGACCAAGGTGATGGTGACCGACGAGCCGCCGCTCGTCGCCGCGGGCCTGCGCTTCAGCATCGCGGGCCTGCTGCTGCTCGCCTTCGCCTGGTGGCATGCGGGACCGCCCGTGATCACGCGCCGCGAGCTGCGTCACCTCGGCATCATGGGACTGCTGGCGGTCGCCTTCAGCAACGCCTGCAACGTGATCGCGATGCAGTACGTGCAGTCGAATACCGCGGCGCTGCTGAACGCGACGCCCTCGCTGTGGATCGCCTGGCTCGGATCGCTGGGCCATCACGGCAGCCGGCTCACGCGCACGATGCGCGTCGGGCTGCTGGTCGGCCTGCTGGGCGTCGTGCTGGTGCTGTCGCCGGGGCGCGGCTGGCAGTTCGAGCACCTCGGCTGGCAGCTCCTGATCCTGCTCGCCTGCCTGTCCTGGTCGCTCGGCACGATCTACTACCGCAACGCGGGCGCCGCCAACCCGCCGCTGATGTTCACGGCGCTGCAGATGCTGGCGGGCGGGATCGGTTTGCTGGTGGCAGCCTGGGTCTCGGGTGAGTCCTTCGACCTGCACTGGACGCCGCGCGGCTTCGCCGCCTTCGCCTGGCTGACCCTGATGAGTTCCTGTATCGCCTACTCCGCCTACTCCTGGCTCGCGGTCAACACCACACCGGTCGTGACCGGTTCCTACGGCTATGTGAATCCGGCGATTGCGGCGCTACTCGGCTGGCTCGTGCTGGACGAGCAGCTGTCGTGGATCCAGGTGGGCGGTATGCTGGTGATCCTGATCGGCACCGCACTCGTCACCGGATACTGGCGGCCGTTGCCGGCACGGAGAGCGCCCTAGCGCAGCTGCCCGCAGGTGCAGCGCAGCCGGTGCGGCGTCCAGCCGGTGCCGCGCTGCAACTCCCGCGTCAAATGGCTCTGGTCTGCGAACCCGTGATGGCCGGCGAGCGCCGCGAGCGGTTCCCCGGTCTCCAGCATGGCGCGCGTCGCGTGATGCAGGCGCAGCTGCTTCAGGTGGCGCGACAGCGTGATCCCATGGTGGCGCTTGAACATGCGCGTGACGTGCACCGGATGCAGGTCGAGTTCCTCCGCGATATCGGCGAGGCGGGTCGCGAATGGTGCCTCATGCAGCCGGTTCACCGCGCGCGCCAGCCAGTGCGGTTCGCGGCGCTGCGTCACCGACGCCTCGCGTGTGTACTCGTCGACGAGTTCGGCAATCAGCGCTTCCGCTACTAGTTTCCAGCCGGAGCGCCGTCCGGAGATCTCGTAGAGCAGACGCAGCGCGGTGCCGGACATCGGCCGGCTTTCGAATGCGCGCCGCTCGATGCGGATGCCGGCATCGGCCATCGCGTCCCAGAACGCCTGCGTGAAGTCGACGCACAGGAAAACCGCGCCGCCGGGTCCGATCTCGTCGCGGTGCGCCGCCTGCGGCGGCCGCAACACCATGCCGAGCGGACGCGCGTCCCAATGCCCGCGGCCGAACCATTCGCGGTAGCGACCGCTGATCAGCATCGAGAGGAAGGGACTCGCGTGCACATGCGCCGGCACCACGCGGGCGCTCGCGTGCGCAACCGTGCTGACCACGAACCCGCCGGATTGCAGTTGCCCGCGGGTCGCGCCGAAGAACTGCCCCGCCTGCAGCATCGCACCGCGGGACGGCAGGTTGCTTTTGTTCAAGACGCGCCCCCCGGGCCGCGGCAGAATCTGTTCGCATTCTAGTCACTGGAGAGTCCGATGCTGAAACGAGTCCGCCCGGCTGTGCTCGTAAGTGGGTGCCTGCTGGTCGCGGCCCTCGCGGTCGGGGCGCCGCCGGTCGCGCCGGTGGCCGGCCAGGCGCCGGTGCAGCAAGGCGCGAAATTCACCGAGGATGGCAAATTGCAGCGGCCAGAGGGCTTTCGGGATTGGCAGTTCGTGACCGCCGGGGTCGGCATGAGCTATGGCCCGGCCGCGCAGGCGGCGGCGCTCTCCGGTCACGTGATGTTCGACAACGTGTTCGTGCAGCCCGAGGCCTACCAGTCCTTCCGCAAGCACGGGGTCTGGCCCGAAGGCACGATGTTCGTGCTCGAACTGCGCGGCAGCGAGACAGAGCGGCCGCCCAATAACCGCGGCTATTTCCAGACTGACGTTCATGCAGTCGAAGTGTCGGTGAAGGATTCGAAGCGCTTCAAGGGCCGCTGGGCGTACTTCGAGTTCGGCATGGACGCCGCGACCGCAAGCCAGCAGCCGGAATCCGGCTGCTACGCCTGCCACGCGAAGAGCGCCGCCGTCGACATGACCTTCACGCAGTTCTATCCCACGCTGCAGGACGTCAAGCCCGCGAATTAGCGGCGGCCTGCGCCCTGCCCGATGGCGCGGGCATCTCGTAGAATGGCCCTCCATGAAGGCCATCCTGCTGGTCGGGCTCGGCGGATTGATCGGCTCGGTCGCGCGCTACAAGGCGGGCGGCTGGCTGCTGCACCAGACGCTGCTCGAGAAATTCCCCTACAGCACCTTCGCCGTCAACATCATCGGTTGCCTGGCGGCCGGCGTGCTGGCCGGGCTGGTCGAGAAGCACGATTTCTTCACGGCGGAGACGCGGCTGTTCCTGTTCACCGGGCTGCTGGGCGGGTTTACCACGTTCTCCGCCTTCGGGCTCGATGCGATCTACCTGCTGCGGCGCAGCGAGTGCCTGACCGCCGCCACCTATGCCGGTCTCAGCGTCGTCATCGGCTTCGCCGCGGTATGGATCGGCTTCAGGCTGATTGCGTCCTGGCCGCAGCCGGGATGACCACCATCTTTATCGGCTCGTCGGCTGCGGCCAAGTCACAGGCCCGCGCGATCGTCCATGCCTTCACGCGGCCCGGCCTGAAGTTCCTGCCGTGGTGGAGTGCCTTCACCGCGGGCCGCACACTGCTGAAGGACCTCGACAGCATCCGCAACCGTGTGGACGCGGCGCTCCTGGTGTTTTCGCCGGAATCGGCCACGCGCATCCGCAACAAGCGCCAGGACCTGCCGAACCTGAACGTGTTGTTCGAGCTCGGCTACTTCTATGGCCATTTCGGCGAGACGCGGGTCGCCATGCTCAAGTACGGCGATTTCTACCTGCCCTCGGACCTCGGCGGCTATATCCACATCGCGGGCAGCAGCACCTTCCGGCGCGGCGCGGCCATGCCGGTCGGCAAGCGCACGACGGGCGAATTCGAGCGCTGGGTGTCGGCTCTGGGATAATGGCTGACCGGCCATGAACATCCGCCCGCCCAATCGCGTCACGCACATCTACACGCAGCGCCTCGTGGCGCCGCCCGCGAAGGTGTTCCCGCTGCTGTGCCCGGTGCGCGAGGCCGACTGGATCGAGGGCTGGAACCCGCTGGTGGTATTCAGTCACACGGGTCTGGCGGAACCGGACTGCGTGTTCGTCACCGATTCGCGGCCGCACGATGCCATCTGGTACGTCACGCGGCATGAACCGGCGCGCCGTTTCGTCGAGATGATCAAGATCACGCCCGACGTCACGGCCTGCAAGCTGACCGTCGAGGTCCGCCCCGCGGGTACCGGGAGCGAGGCCGACGTCACCTACAGCCATACCAGCCTCGGCCCGCAGGGCGACGTGTTCGTGGCCTCGTTCACCGCCGAGTTCTACGTCCAGTTCATGCGGGAATGGGAAGACCGCATGAACCACTACCTGACCCACGGCACGGCGTTGCGTGCCGGCGCTTGAGGAGAATTCGATGGCCAGCGACAAGGTGCACAAGGGCAGCTGCTTCTGCGGCGCCGTCGAAGTGACCGCAACCGGCGAGCCAGCCGCAATGGGCTACTGTCATTGCGAATCCTGCCGTCACTGTTCGGCGGGTCCGGTCAACGCTTTCACGCTGTGGCCGCCGGCGGCCGTGCAGATCACGAAAGGCGCGGACCGGGTCGGTCGTTTCGCGAAGACGCCGAACAGCATTCGCCAGTGGTGCAAGACCTGCGGCGGCCACATCCTGACCGAGCATCCCGGCATGGGCCTGACGGATGTCTACGCCGCGATCCTGCCGAAGCTCTCGTTCAAGCCCGGCCTGCACGTCTTCTACGAAGAGACCGTGCTGCACATTCACGATGGCCTGCCGAAACAGAAAGACGTGCCGAAAGAACTCGGCGGTTCCGGCGTTACACTCGCGGAGTGATGAGATCATGAAGATATTCAATGCCGCGCTGCTCGCCTTGCTGCTGGCCGGCGGATCCGCATCCGCGGCCGCCGCAGGCGACTGCATCGCGATCATCGGCACCGGCTCGGTCGGCGGCGCGCTTGGGCCCCGCCTCGCGGGACTCGGCGAGCGCATCGTCTACGGGTCGCGGGCGCCGGATGCCGAGCGCGTCCAGGCGCTGGTCACGCGCACCGGTGCGCAGGCCTCGGCGCTCGACCAGCCCGCGGCCGCGCGGGCCTGCAATACCCTGCTGCTCGCCGTGCCGTGGACCGCGGTCGAATCGTTGTTGCCTGCGCTCGGCAGCCTGGACGGCAAGCTGATCATCGACGTGACGAATCCGCTCGGCGTGCGCGACGGCGTCGAAGTCGCCATCCCGGTGCAAGGTTCCGGCGGTGAGGTCGTGCAGGCGCTGGCGCCGGGTGCGCGCGTGGTCAAGGCATTCAACACGATCTATTACACCGTGATGGCGGTGCCCGCGACGGCGGGCGGCCCCGTCAGCGTATTGATCTCCGGCGATGACGCCGCGGCCAAGGCCCGTGTTGCGGCGCTCGCGACCGGTCTCGGCTTCGAGCCGGTGGATGTCGGGGCGCTGCGCACCGCGCGCTATACGGAGGCGATGGCCTTGCTGCTGGTGAGCCGCCTGGTCAGCGGCCAGCGGCCGTTCGACTTCCAGCTGCACCCCTGGCCGCCGCCAAAGGCCCCGTGACGACCGAGCGCGATTACTTCCTCGGTACGCACGACGAGGAGCTGGCGCGCCTCGGCCTGCAGCACCGCGTCTGGAGTCCGGCCGTGCGCGACTGCTGGCAGCGCGCGGGCATTGGAGCCGGATCGCGCGTGCTGGATATCGGCGCCGGACCCGGCTACGCCGCCGCCGACCTGGCGCAGATCGTCGGCAGCACGGGCGAAGTCGTCGCAGTCGAGCGCTCGGCGCGCTTCGTCGAAGCCGGCCGCGGCATGCTCGCGCAGCACGGCTTCACGAACGTCCGCTATTACGAGCTTGACCTGATGACCGATGCGCTGCCGGGCGGCGGCTTCGACTTCAGCTGGTGCCGCTGGGTAGCCTGCTTCGTGTCCTCGCCCGCCCTGCTGCTCGACAAGATCGCGGCTGTGTTGCGCCCGGGCGGCATCGCCATCTTCCACGAGTATGTCCATTACGCGGCGTTTTCCTTCGCGCCGCCGCGACCGCGACAGCAGGAGTTCGCGCAGCAGGTCATGAAAGGCTGGCGCGCCGCGGGCGGCGAACCGGACATTGCCCAACCGGTCCTGCGGTTGTTGCAGGAGCGCGGTTTCACGATCCGCGCATTGATTCCCCGCGTCTACTGCCTGCGGCCGGCCGACGAGATGTGGCAGTGGCCGGCCTCGTTCATCCGCATCCACCTGGAACAGCAGACGGCGCAGGGCGCGATCGAAGCACCCTGGGCGGAAGCGGTACGGCAGGAATTCGCCGCCGCGGAAGCGGATCCCGCGGCCCTGCTCGTCACGCCGCTGGTGCTGCAGATCGTCGCCGAGAAACCGCTCTAGGGACTGTCCCCTTTTTCCGCAGGAAAAAGGCGGACTGTCCCTTCTGGTGTCCCCTTTTTCCGCAGGAAAAAGGCGGACTGTCCCCTCTTAATGCCTCACCGCCGCCAGTGCCGCGGGGTCGTGCCGGTACCTGAACAGGAGCGGGAACAGCAGCCCGAGCACGAGCGCATAGCCTGCGAACGCGAACCAGATGCTCTGCCAGTCTTTCACGCCGTCCACCGTGTAGTGGTCCACGACCATGCCGGCGGCCATGCTGCCGAAGAATGCGCCGAGACCGTTGGTCATCACCATGAACAGGCCCTGCGCGCTCGCGCGGATGGTCGGCTCCGCCTCGCGGTCCACGTACAGCGAACCGGAGATATTGAAGAAGTCGAATGCCATGCCGTAGATGATCATCGATAGCACCAGCATCCACAGCCCCGCGCCGGGATCGCCGACCGCGAACAGGCCGAAGCGCAGCACCCAGGCGAATATGCTGATCAGCATCACGATCTTGATGCCAAAGCGCTGCAGGAAGAATGGGATCGTCAGGATGAACAGCGTTTCGGAGATCTGCGAGATCGACAGCAGCAGGTTCGGGTGCCGGACGCCGAAGGAATCCGGATACGTCGTCGAGAAATCGGAGAGGAAGGCGCCGCCGAAGGCATTGGTGATCTGCAGCGCGGCGCCGAGCATCATCGCGAAGATGAAGAACACCAGCATCTGCTGCCGCCGGAACAGCACGAACGCGTCGAGCCCGAGCGCGGAGACGAGGCTCCGCTTCGCGACATCGCGCGCCGGGCGGCAGGCCGGCAGCGTGAAGGCGTACAGCCCGAGGATCACCGCGCCGCCGGCGCTGATGTAGAGCTGCAACGCGCTTTTGTTCCATCCGGCGAGGTCCACCATCCACATCGCGATGATGAAACCGACCGTGCCCCATACGCGGATTGGCGGGAATTTCTGGATGACATTCAGGCCGTTCTGCTCGAGCACCCGGTACGACACGGCGTTGTTGAGCGCGATGGTCGGCATGTAGACGATCGCGTTCAGCAGCATGATCATGTACAGCGTGTCGAAGTCGCGGACCGTCGAGGCCCACAGCAGCAGGCCGGCGCCGATGAGATGCAGGACACCGTACAGGCGCTCGGCATTGAACCAGCGGTCGGCCACGATGCCCATGAGCCCCGGCATGAAGAGCGCCGCAACGCCCATCGTCGCGTAGATGCTGCCGACCTGGCCGCCGGTGAAGCCGAGCGTGACGATCATGTAGGCGCCAAGCGAGATCAGCCACGCGCCCCAGACGAAGAACTGCAGGAAGTTCATCACCGTCAGGCGCAGCTGGATCCCCATGGCGGTCCGGTCCTTCTTGCTTAGTCTTTGCGGCCGGATTTGCCGGGACTGAACATCGCGTTGCCGATCCAGCTGATGATGCTGACGATGATCGCGGCCCAGAACGCCGCCCAGAATCCGCTGATGCCCATGCCCGGCAGGAACGCGGCGACCAGGCCCAGCATCGCGGCATTGACCACCAGCAGGAAGAGCCCGAGCGTCAGCAGCGTGAATGGCAGCGTCAGCAGGACGGCAATCGGCTTGATGATCGCGTTGACGACGCCGAGCAGCAGCGCCGCCAGGATCAGCGTGGTCGGGCTGCGGACGTAAATCCCCTCGACCCACTCGGTCGCGAGCCACAGCCCCAACGCCGCAATCAGGACCCGCAGGATGAAAGAGGCCATGCGCGTCAGCGTACGCGACGACCGCGCTTGATGACAATGTCCACGGCCTGCAGCAGGCCGGGGTTGCGCAGCACGTCGCCGCGGACCGCGATGATGTCGGCGAACTTGCCCGGCGAGATCGTGCCCGACTCGTGACCGGCGCCCATCGCGGTCGCCGCATCGTGGGTCGCTGCCTGGATCGCGCGCAGCACGGGCATGCCGCACTGGCGCACCCAGAAATCGATCTCCTGCCAGGTGGCGCGCGAATGCAGGTGGCCAGGCATGCCGCCATCGGAACCGAGCAGCAGCGTCAGCTTCGCGTCCTCGAGTTGCCGAAGCTTCGTGCACAGCGCCTGCGCTTTCACCGCCGGCATCTCGAATGCAGTGATGCGATCGAGGGCAGAGAGCGAGCCCAGCACGTCGGCGGCGACCAGCGGCGGCAGCTGTTCGGTCGCGCGCGGGTCGTCGAGCGGCTCGGCATTGAGGCGCAGCGACTCGAAATTGAGCAGCGCAGAAATGGCCGGGGTCCAGACCATGGGCCGCGCGACGGGCTGCAGCAGGCGCTGGTGCAGCGCGAGGATCACGTTGTCCGGGAAGGCGCCGGTGCCCATGCCCGTGCCGAGAAAGCCGTCGAGCTGCAATATGACGCCGCGTTCCACGTCGGCGGGCCGTTCGGCGAGCGCATGCACGGCGAGTCCATGGAGCCGCGCTTCGCCGATCGCGGCGGCCAGCTCCTCCGCGGTCCACATGTCGAGTTCCGCGAGCAGCACGTAATTGACGCGCGCGGCGGCGAGCGCCTGTACTTTCGCCTTCGCATCTGCCGCGCCGCTGACGGCCCATTGCCACGCGGTCGCGTCGGCGGGTACCAGTTTGCGCAGCCGTGGTCCCGCGACGTACAGCGTCGGCCCTTCCAGCAGGTGACTGCGGATGCGTTCACGCACGCGCGTGGCCGCCTCGAGCGGCGCCCCGACATCGCGCGCGCTGGTGACGCCCGCCTGCAGCAGCTGGCGCGCAGCGATCGGCATCACGACGCGCTCCGCGAGCGGACCGTAGGTCTCGTTCCAGCGCGCGGCATCACCATGGCCGAGACGCATCAGTTGCACCTGCATGTCCCAGAGCCCCGGCAGCACCGTCATGCCCTCGGTGGAGATGATCTCCGCGCCGGCGGGGATGTCGATCACGTCGCGACCACCGACTGCCAGGATGCGGTCGTTTTCGATGACGATGACGCCATTGGCGATCGGCGCATTGCCGTAGCCGTCGATGACGGTGCCGCCCGACAACACGAGCGTCGCGGCCTGCGCGGCGAGGCTTGCCAGGAATGCCGCCAGCAGCGCGCACAAGCGCTTCATGCTCCGGGCTCGTCGAATGCGCCGTCGCGCAGTTTCAACTGCAGCTGGGCGAATGCCAGCGCCCAGCCGGTGCGCAGCCGCACCAGAACCCGCGCCCACTCCTCGCCGGCCGGGACGCCGGAGCCCATCACGCGCAGCAATCTCTGTCCCTTGCGTTCATCGATCATGAAATCCTCGAGCAGCGCGCTGTCGGACATCGGTGGCCACTCCGGGTTCGGGTCGAACAGCAGTTTAAGCCGTACGCCCGGTTCGAATAGCTCGATGCTCGCCTCGCGCCGGCCAAAGAGCCGCGAGTGGATCACGTAGCGGCCGCCCTGGCGCAGTTCGACAATGGCGTCAGAGGCATACCAGAGTGCGAGCGCGGCGGGCTCAATCAGCGCACGCCACAGCGTTTCCGCGCTCGCGGTCGTTTCGAACCCCTGCGTGTATCCACGGCCCTGGTGCTTCATGTCGTGGCAGGCAGGGTTCAGGGCGTGCGGTTGCGGGGCGTGTCTTGCGGCCCGGGTGCGGTCGACAGGCGCAGTTCGCGGTCCCGGCGCATACGCAGGCTGGCGGCGGCGACAATGTCGTCCTGTTGCGCGCCGTCGCGCGGGTAGCTCGCGGTGCCGACACTGACGGTCATGCGCTGCAGGCGCTCACCGACCGGAAACAGGCTGCGATAGACATTGTTGCGGATGCGCTTGGCCACGGTTTCCGACACTTCGGGCGTCGCCTCCGGCAGGAACACGATGAACTCGTCCCCGCCGGAACGTGCCGCCATGTCGGTCGTACGGATCGCGCGCTGGATCGCGCTCGCGACCGCGGTGATCGCCCGATTGCCCGCCTGGTGGCCGTGCGCATCATTCAGCTGCTTGAGGTCGTCCATGTCCACGACCAGGAGTCCGTAGCCGCCACGTGCGGCGCGCGCGCGCAGCGCATGTTCGCGTAACAGGATCATCTTGAACGTGCGCAGGTTGAGCATGCCCGTCAGGCTGTCGCGTTCCGCCATTTCCTCGATGCGCTGGCGCGCCGTCGTGATCGTGCCGGCGAGCGCCTGCGTCAGGTAGGCGACGAGCGCGAACGGCCCGAGCTCACCGAACAACCGTGCCAGCAGCACCGCGGTGCCCGGCAACGGGCCTTCGCCGACAATCACCGACAGCCACGCGAGCGCGACGCCGGCGAAGATCACGAGCGCCCCGCGCCTGCCGAGCGTCATCGAGACCAGCACGATCGGCAGCAGGTAGAGATTGACGATCGGACTCGACGAATCGCCGGTCAGGATCGCGACCACGGTGATGAAAGCCACCATCGCGGCGGCGCCGAGCGCGATGCGCGCGCGGGCGTCCTGCACCGGAAAGCCGCGCCAACGGAAGGCGATGACGAAGATCGTATAGGCGGCGAGCGCCGCATACAGCGGGCGCGGCGACATCGGCGCCGCGCGCAGTACCAGCGCCTGCAAGGCCACGACCAGGAGCACCAGCCAGTCCACGCGCAGCAGGCTCCGCACCATGCTGGCGTGGTCGTCGTCCTGGCCGGCAGTGCGCGGGCTGACTGCCGACAGCGCGGCCGCCGGCTTGTCCGCTGCGTCGGTCACGGCTGTCCCGACCCGCTGCGTTCGAGGCCGGATTCGATCTGCTGGCGCGCCGCCGGACCCGCAAGCTCCGCAACCAGGGCCAGGGCGAAATCGAGCGCCGTGCCGGGGCCGCGGGAGGTGATCACGCCACGGTCGACGACGACAGATTCATTGACGACGGTCGTCTGCACAGCGTCCTTGAGGAAACCGGGGTAGCTGGTGGCACGGCGTCCGTCGAGCACGCCCGCCGCGGCAAGCACCATCGGCGCAGCACAGATCGCCGCAACCGGCCGACCCGCCGCGTGCAGGTGCTTGATGATCCCGGCGATGCGCGCATCCTTTCGCAGGTGCTCGGCGCCCGGCATGCCGCCCGGTAGCGCGATCATGTCGAATTCCTGTCCGGCCAGCGCGTCGAGCGGCGTGTCGGCAGCGAGCCGGATGCCGTGCGCGCCGGCCACCGGGCTGCCGCCCAGCGATGCGACGACGACCTCGATCCCGGCGCGACGCAGGATGTCGATGATCGTGACCGCCTCGAGCTCCTCGAAACCCTCCGCCAGCGGCACCAGCACGCGTTTCATGCCGTGCTAGCGCCGATCCGGCGCGCCCTGCGCCGCCACCACCGCGGTATTCCCGGTCTTGAGCCAGGCGACCGCGGCGCGCACTTCGGTATCGCGCTCGAGCAACCGCCCGTCGCCCGCGATGGCGATGGTCGGCTGTGCCGGGAGTTCGAGATCCGGCTGCAGGCCACGCTCATGGATCGAGACGCCGGACGGCGTGAAGTAGCGCGAAGTCGTGAGCTTGAGCGCCTGGCCGTCTGCGAGCGGCATGACGGTCTGCACCGAGCCCTTGCCGAAGGTTTTCTGTCCAAGCAGCTTGGCGCGGCCATTGTCGCGCAGCGCGCCGGCTACGATCTCCGCTGCGGATGCAGAGCCCTCGTTGACCAGCACTGCGATCGGCGCGCCCTGCGTCAGGTCGCCCGCCGCGGCCTCCATGCGAAAACGCGACTCCCTCGAACGTCCCTCGGCAGAGACGATCAGCCCGCTATCGAGAAATGCATCGGACACTTCGACCGCGGCATCCAGCACGCCGCCCGGGTTATTGCGCAGGTCCAGCACCAGTCCGCGCAGCCGGCCGCCCGCCAGCCGCTGCAACTCGCGCAGCGCCCCACCGATGTCCGCGCCCGTCGTTTCGCTGAACTGCGAAATGCGCAGGTAGCCGTATCCCGGCTCGAGCAGCTCGAAGCGCACCGAGTGCACCGAGACCATCGCGCGCTCGATTTCGAATTCAAGCGGACGCTCGGTGGGCTCCCGGCCGATCGTCAGCCGGACGACGGTACCCGGCTCGCCGCGGATGCTGGCGATCGCCTGGGCGAGCCCCTCGTTCCCGATGGCCCGGCCGTCGATCCCGAGGATCGCGTCGCCGGCGCGGATACCGGCATGCGCCGCCGGCGAACCGTCGATCGGCGCAATCACGATGATCACGCCGGACTCCAGCGTCACCTCGACGCCGATACCCGAATAGTTGCCCTCGGTCGCGATCCGCAGGTCCTCGAACTCATCTGCGTCCATGAACGACGAATGCGGATCGAGCTCGCCGACCATGCCGCGAATCGCATTCGACATCAGTTCGTGGTTGTCGGTGCGATCGACATAGTCGTCGTGGATGCGCTCGAGGACTTCGGCCAGCAGGCGCGCGTCCCTGGCCGACAGCTCCGCGGGACGATGCCCGCGGTCGGTGAACCACAGGGCCGCGGCTGCCAGCGCGACGCCGGCCAGGCAACCCAGCATGGCGGCCAGCAGCGTGCGTTTCGGGTGGCTCATTCGCTTATCGTACCTGCGCCCGTGGGCGCCCGGCATATCCAGGCCAACTCAGCTCGCCGCAGGTTCCTGCGCGGCCATCGCCTCGTAGAGGGCGAGGTCGCCGAGCACGTCGTCGATCGGCACCGGGCGGCCGATGGCGAATCCCTGCCCGAAATCGACGCCCAGCGCGGCCATGCGCTCGCGCAGCTCGTCGGTCTCGACGTATTCGGCCACGGTTTCCATGCCCATCGTGTGCGCCAGCTGGGCGATGGCGCGAACCATGGATTCGGTGCGCTGGCTGGTGGCGGCATCGCGCACGAAGGCGCCGTCGATCTTCAGCACCGACACCGGCAGCGACTTCAGGTAGACCAGCGAACTGAGGCCCGTGCCGAAATCGTCCAACGCAAAGCTGCAGCCGAGCACGCGCAACCGCTGCATCAGCCGGTCGGCGCGCGTCAGGTTCGAAACCGCGGAGGTCTCGGTCAGCTCGAAGCACAGCACCTCCGGCGGCAGGCCGGAATCAATGACGCTCTTCTCGAGGAACTCCAGGAACTCGTCGGACGCGATCGAGGCGCCGGAGATGTTCACCGAGAACCGCATGCCGCGTCCACGCAGCGCACTCGTATGGGGCGCAAGCGCCGCCAGCGCCGCCTTGACGACCCAGCGGTCGATTGCCGGCAGCAACTGGTAACGTTCCGCCGCGGACAGGAATTTCTCCGGCGGCAACAGGTCGCCGTTGTCCGCAACCATGCGCAGCAGGAACTCGAACCGAGGTTCGGTATGCTCCGCGCACAACGGCAGGATCGGCTGCGCGAACAGCACGAACCGGTCCTCCGCCAGCGCCTTGTGCAAGCGCTGCACGACCAGCACGTCGGTGTGGCGGCGCATGATGCTCTGGTCGCCGTCCTGGAAGATCTCGACGCGGTCGCGGCCGCGATCCTTCGCGGCCTTGCAGGCGATCTCCGCATTGGCGAGCCCATGGGCCAGCGGATTCTGCGAATCCGGCAGTTCCGCAACGCCGACGCTGACCGACACCTGGACCGTGCCGTCGCCACGCACGTAGGTCAGTTCCGAGCACTGGCGCCGGAGCATGTCGGCGATCTGCTGCGCGAACTCGAGCGCGCAATCCGGCAGGAATACGGCAAAGCGGTCGCCGGCGATGCGCGCGGCAAGCGCGCCCGGGCGCGGCTTCTTGCGCAGCACCTCCGCCACCTTGCCGATCAGCTCGTCGCCGACGTGCATGCCGAAGTTGTCGTTGACGACGTGCATGCGGTCGACGTCCATGTAAAGGACGCACTCGGGCGCGGCCTCGCGCCGCGAGGCCAGCAGCGCGCGCACCTGGGTCTCGAACGCGGAGCGCGTCAACAGCGCCGTCAGCGCGTCGAAGTTGTTCTGCAGCGTGGTCGTCGTCTTGCGCGACAGCAGCTCGACCAGGCGCTCGGTGCGCGGCTCGAAGTTCGGCGCATGCTCCTCGCGGAACATCACCAGGAACCCCACCACGCGGCCCGACGCGTGTCGCACCGGCGTGCACAGGATCTTGTAGGGCGGCAGCTCGATCGGGCGCACCTTGATCTTGTTGATCACGAGGTTGCGCCGCTGCAGCTGCGCCCAGTTCAGCAGGTGCCGGTGGATCTTGGTCAGGATCTCGACTTTCGGTTTTTCGCCCTGCGGCGCCTTGCAGATCGCGACGTTGCGTTCGGGCACGACCAGCGCGCCCAGCAGGCAGCCGAGGTGATCGACGCAGGTCTGTACCAGCGCGCCGAGTTCATCACCCTGCAGCGGGCTCTCCGGATCGTCCGGCGCGATGCGCAGCAGCAAATCGAGGTCGTCGTCGCGCGATTGCAGGTCGCGCGTCAGGCAGCCGACGCTGGCGCGCGCCTCAAGCTCGCGTTGCAGGCACTCGAGCGCCGGCTGCACCATGTTCTGCACGAAAGAGTAGGGGCGGTTCTCGCCATCGCGTGTCAGCAACGCGGCGATCGCGATGACCTCGCCTTCGCTGTTGCGCAGCCGGAACACGTAGGCCGGCGCGCCCTGGTGATCCTGGCTGAAGCCGTCGATGCGGGCGGTGGTCGCGGGCGGCACGTGGGTGAGCGCGGCCTGCACCAGCGGCAGTGGATCGGGTCCGTCGTAGCCGTCGGCCACCCACAACGGCAGGCCCTTCGCATCATAGAAGCCGATGCCGAGCGCGCGCGGCATCAGCATCCGCAACAGTTGCCCGTACGGATCCAGGTTCGGCCTGGCGCTCGCGAGATGGAGCGGTAGTTCTGACGGCACAATCGAAGCCACGGCGGTCTCGCACCCCCAAGCCGGCGCAGTGCCGGCCTTGTAGCCCAGCGTCGCCGATGCCGGCCGGGCCGTCTTTGACGTAATCCGCAGTTTGCTGGAGCTGGCCCCAGGCTAGGGGGTGGCCCGCCGGAACCAGGGTACGGGGTCGACCGGCTTGGCGCCGCGACGGATTTCCAGGTACAGGCCGGGCGCGCTCCTGCCTCCGCTGTCCCCGACCGTGGCCACCACTTCGCCGCCCTCCACGCGGTCGCCGGCCGCCTTGTAGAGCTGCTCGTTGTGGGCATACAGGCTCATGTAGCCGCCGTGATCGATGATCAGCAGCAGGCCCATGCCGGGCAGCCAGTCTGCATAGGCGACACGGCCGTCATAGAGAGCGCGCACATCGGTGCCGCGGGCGGCATCGATCATCACGCCATTCCACTTGAGTCCGCCGCCGCGCGCCTGGCCAAACCTGGACACGATGCGCCCCGCCACCGGCCAGGCGAGGCGGCCGCGCACTTTTTCGAACGCCTGCCCGCCGGAGGGCGGCAGGTCGCGCATCGCCTTCTGCAGGTCGGCTACCAGCTTCTCGAGCGCTGCGGCTTCGCGCTTGAGCTTCGCGATGGCGTCGCTGCTGCTGCGAATCTGCGCGTTCATCGCGCGCAGCGCCTTGCTCCGTTCGTTGCGCGCGGCATCCACCGATGACAGCTGCCTGCGGCTGTCGGATTCGAGGGCCGCAAGGCGCTCCCGCTCGCGATTTTCCTCGGCCACGGCCTGTTCGAGCGAAGCAACCAGGGACTGGATCTCGGCAATCCGCCCGACGCGGGCGCGGCCGAGATAGGAGTAGTAGGCCAGCATGCGACCGAACGCCGCGGGGTCCTCCTGGGACAGCAGGAGCTTGACCTGTTCCTCACGACCACCCATGTAAGCCGCGCGCAACTGGCTCGCGAGCGCCTGGCGTTGTGCGTCGAGCGCGCGCTCGTGCCGCATGCGTTCCGCGGTCAATTGCTGCAGGTGCGCGTCACTCTGGGCGAGGCGCTTGCGGATGTCGCTGAGGCGACTGCGCGCACCGCGCACGTTTTCTTCCGCGTCACGCAGCTGCCCCGACAGCGCATCCCGGCGGTCGCTGTCGCGGCGCACCCCGCGCTGCAATTCCTCAATGCGTTCACGCACCTGGCGCAGCTCTTTTTCCGGATCGCTGTCGGTGGGCCAGGCAGCCTGGCCCGCCAGCAGCGCGAGCGTTGCGGTGACCGTTGCGATCCGTAAGCGTGACATCGTAAGTGTCTGTTTTATCAGGGAATATGCCCCACTGGTGCCATTGCCCGGATCGATCCGGTGGCGCTGATATAATGCGCGGCCATTTTTTGCCCCCGGCCGCACGGCCGGCCTGCGACCCGCTCCATGGACCAACTGCTCGATTATTTCACCAATCACCCGCTGCTGGCGGGCGCTGCCGTGCTGATGACGCTCCTCGTCCTTGGTTACGAGTTGCGTCAACGCAGCGTGGGTACCATCGCGGTTGCGCCGAACGACGCGATCCGGATGATGAACACGGGCGCCGTGCTGGTGGACCTGCGTTCGGCCAACCAGTTCAAGGATGGCCACATCGAGGGCGCGCGCAGCGTCCCGGGCGACGCGCTTGCGGCGGACCCCAAGGCACTCGAGCGGCTCGCCGGCAAGACGCTGGTCCTGTATTGCGACAACGGCGCGACGACGGCTGCGGCATTGCGCACGCTCACCCGCGCCGGCGTAAAGGATGTCTTCAGCCTGCGTGGCGGTCTCGCGGCCTGGAAGCAGGAGAACCTGCCGGTCGTCAAGGGCTGAGGAATGGCGGATCCGGCGGTCACGGTTTATACGGGCAGCTTCTGCGGGTACTGCATGCGCGTGCTCGCGCTGCTCGAGCGCCGCGGCATCGCCTATACCGAGGTCAACGTCGAGGACCAGCCGGGTTTGCGGGAAGAGTTGATGGCGAAGAGCGGACGGCGCACGCTGCCGCAGGTCTATGTCGGCGAGCGCTATATCGGCGACGCCGATGAACTGACCGCGATGGACCAGCGCGGCGAACTTTTGCAACAGATACAAGTGAGGAATGACGATGGCTGATGAAAACACCACCCCGGCGGGCGCGGGCGAACCGGCCGCCAATGGCCAGGGCCCGGCAGTTTCGCTGCAGACGGTCTATATCAAGGATCTCTCCTTCGAAGCACCCAAGGGGCCGTTCATGCCTGCCCAGGCGCAGGACCCGAAGATTTCGCTGAACCTCAGCACGACCTCGAACACCGTGGGACAGGATGCCCATGAAGTCGTGCTGTCGGTGACCCTCGAGGCGAAAAACGGCGACGTCGCCGTCTACCTGGCCGAGGTCAAGCAGGCGGGAGTCTTTGTCGTGCGCGGATTCGGTAATGACGAGACCCGGCGCATCCTCGGCTCGTTCGCGCCGAATATCCTGTTCCCGTACATCCGCCAGACGGTGTCGGACGTGGTCACGAAGGGCGGCTTCCCGCCGTTCCTGCTGCCGCACGTCAATTTCGACGCGTTGTTCGAGCGCTCATTGCAGGAACAGGCCGCACGCCAGGCGCAAGCCGCACCGGCGCCCGAACAGACGAACTGAGCCGGGCCCTGATGCGGCCGATCGTCGTGCTGGGTGCCGGTTCCTGGGGAACGGCACTCGCCATCCAGTTCGCGCGCGGCGGCGAGCCGACCGTGCTGTGGGGCCGCGCGGAAGACGACCCGGCGGAACTGGCGCGGGCGCGCAGCAACGAGCGCTACCTGCCGGGTGCCGCGTTTCCGCCGTCGCTTGCCATCGAGCCGGATCTCGCGAAAGCCATTGCGAGCGGCGACGACGTCGTGCTGGTCGTGCCGTCCTCCGTGCTGCGCGCGGTGCTGCAGCAGATCAAGCCGATGCTCCGCCCGCGCTCGCGCATCGCCTGGGCGAGCAAGGGATTCGAGCTTTCGACCGGCAAGCTGCCGCACCAGGTGGCGGTCGAAGTGCTGGGCCCCGGCGTGCCGATCGCCGTGCTGTCGGGGCCGACCTTCGCGAAAGAGGTGGGAGCGGGGCTGCCGACCGCGATTGCGGTCGCCTCATCGCACGCGGCGTTCGCACAGGAGCTCGCTGAGCGGATTTCGTCGGGTGGATTCCGCGCCTACACGCAGTCCGACATCGTCGGCGTCGAGATCGGCGGCGCGATCAAGAATGTCATCGCGATTGCGACCGGCGTATCCGACGGCCTCGGCTACGGGTCCAACAGTCGCGTCTTCCTGATCACGCGCGGGCTCGCCGAGATGATGCGTCTCGGCGTCGCGCTCGGCGCGAAGCGCGAGACCCTGATGGGCCTTGCCGGACTCGGCGACCTGGTGCTCACCTGCACCGACGACCAGTCGCGCAACCGCCGTTTCGGCCGCGCGCTCGCGGCCGGTCAGCCGGTGGATGCGGCGATCGCCGAGATCGGGCAGGTGGTCGAGGGCTACCACGCCGCGAAAGCGGTCCACGCGGTCGCGAAGAAGCATGGCGTCGACATGCCGATCTGCGGCCATGTCTACCAGGTGCTGCACGAGGGCGTGCCGATCCAGCAAGTCGTCGAGACCATGCTGCAGCGGGAAGTCACCCCGGAGAATTGATTGCGTCCGACCCGGGCTCGCGTAGCGCTGGCCGGACCCGCTCGCGCGCTCAAAAGAACGGACATTCGCTTGCTCGCGGGTCCGGCCAGCATTGTGCAAGCCCGAGTCTGGCGCATTCCTGATTTGGCGCCGAAGCCAACTCTTGGCTGGCGCGCAGGCGCCACCGCGTTGTGCGGCGCGGGCGGACGGGACCC
>JBBEAB010000082.1:0-58015 GCA_040899645.1 Steroidobacteraceae bacterium | reverse complement strand
CGTAAGTTCCGGCGGCGCGAGCGAGCCGGGGTCCCGTCCGCCTGCCCCGCGCGACCTGATTCCGTCTACTCGCCGCCCATGAAGCCGAGTTGCCGCCAGGCCTCGAACACCACAACCGCGACGGCATTCGATAGATTGAGGCTGCGGTTGCCGGGGACCATCGGCAGCCGGATCAGGCGTTCGCTTGGCCAGCCGGCGATCAGCTCGCGCGGCAAGCCCGTCGTTTCCCGTCCGAACAGGAAGGCGTCGTCAGCCAGGTAGCTCGGCTCGTCGTAGCGCCGGCCATGTCCGGTCTCGACGGCAAACACGCGGACCCCGCTGAGCGCTGCCAGGCAAGCCGACAGGTCCGGGTGCTCCCGCACGGTCGCGAGCTCGCGGTAATCGAGCCCGGCGCGCCTCACGCGCGCATCGTCCAGCGAGAAACCGAGCGGTTGCACGAGATGCAGCGTGGCGCCGGTATTGGCGCAGAGCCGGATGATGTTGCCGGCGTTTGGCGGAATCTCGGGTTCGTAAAGGATGACGTGGAACACGGCGGGGACTGTCCCCTTTTCCTGCTCGGAGGAAAAGGGGACAGTCCCCTCTTATCATACGTACCGTGACCGCCACCCCTCCAGACCCCTCCCTCGCCCTCGACTTCTGTGGACTGCGCTTCGCATCGCCGATCGTCCTGCTCTCGGGCTGCGTCGGTTTCGGCGAGGAGTACACCCGCGTCGCCGGCTTTTCCAACCGGGACGCAGGTGCGATCGTGCTGAAAGGAACGACCCGGAAGGCGCGACTCGGCAACCCGCCTCATCGCGTCACCGAGACGCCGATGGGCATGATCAACGCGATCGGCCTGCAGAATCCCGGGGTCGATCACGTCGTGCGCCGGATCCTGCCGACGCTCGATTTCAGCGAGACCCGCTTCATCGCCAACGTCTGCGGCTCGACCATCGACGAGTACGTCGAGGTCACGCGGCGTTTCGACGATTCGCCGATCGATGCGATGGAGATCAATATCTCCTGCCCGAACGTCAAGGAGGGCGGCGTGCAGTTCGGCAACTACCCGGAGATGAGCGCACGGGTCGTCGCGGCCTGCCGCAAGGCCACGAAAAAGCCGCTGATCACCAAGCTCTCGCCCAACCAGACCGATATCCGCGAGAACGCGCGACTGTGCATCGAGGCGGGCAGCGACGGCCTCGCGGTCATCAACACGATTTCCGGCATGGCGATCGACCCGAAGACGCGCCGGCCCGTGATCGGCAACGTCCAGGGCGGCCTGTCGGGCCCGGCCATCAAGCCGATCGCGCTGCTGATGGTGAAGAAAGTGTTCGAAGTCGCCGGTCCCGCGCGCGTGCCGATCATCGGACAGGGCGGCATTGCGTCCGCCGCCGACGCGATCGAGTTCCTGATCGCGGGCGCAAGCGCCGTTGGCGTCGGTACCGCCCTGTTCTACGACCCGCTCGTGTGCCCGAAGATCAACGACGGTCTCGCCGCCTACCTGCGCCATGCGGGCATCGGCTCAGTCTCGCGGCTGACCGGTGCGCTCGCCGATGGTCAGGCCAGCAACGACTGCGGCGGCTAGCGCGTCTGCGGGCATAAAGCGACGGGGCCAGCTTATGTCACTCCTGCAGCGCCAAAAATGTGACGCGGCCGTCAGTTAATGGTATAGATCGGGGACGTTGGGCGAGCAGCCGGATACACGGCCGCCGCAATGGGGATCCGAAGCAGTGACAACAAAGATGAGGGCTACATCGATGAAGAAGTTATTTGCCGCGAGCTTGGCCGGCACACTGGTGCTGTCGCTCGGCCTTGCAGTCGCCAGTGCGCAGGAGTCCGGCGAAGAGCTGGTCGCCGAGAACAGCACGACACTCTGGTTCGTCGAATTGTCGGGTAGCCCGACTGCGGACGGCAGAAAAGCAGCGCAGGTCAAGGCCGAAAAGGCGGCGTTCAAGAAGGCCGCCGCGGCCGCCGGGGTCAGTTACAAGGAGGTCCGCTCCTTCGACACGCTGTTCAACGGCTATTCGGTGCAGATCGATTCCGTCAACCGCACCAAACTCGCACGTGTCGATGGCGTCAAGGCGCTGTGGCCGGTCGAGATCATTCAGGCCCCCGAGTTCAACCCGACCTATGGCGAGGCGCCCGATCTGGCGCACGCGATCGCGCTGACCGGCGCGAATATCGCACAGGCCAGCGGTTACACTGGCGCCGGCGTCAAGGTCGCCGTCATGGATACCGGCATCGATTACGATCATGCCGATTTCGGCGGCGACGGCGTACAGCGCACGAACAGCGCCGTGTTTCCGACGGCCCGCGTGATTGCCGGCTGGGATTTCGTCGGCGACGCATTCAATTTCGACCAGACGCCGATTCCGGACCCGTATCCGGATGACTGCGGCGGTCACGGCAGCCACGTCGCCGGCATCGTCGGCGCCAATGGCGTCGTGACGGGCGTGGCGCCAGACGTGACGTTCGGCGCGTATCGCGTGTTCGGCTGCACGGGCAGCACCACCGCGGACATCATGATCGCCGCCATGGAACGTGCGCTGGCAGACGACATGGACGTCCTCAACATGAGCATCGGCTCCGCGCTGCAGAACTGGCCGCAGTACCCGACGGCCGCGGCGTCGACCCGGCTCGTCAACCGCGGTGTCGTCGTCGTCGCATCGATCGGCAACAGCGGACCGCAGGGCACCGCGCCCAACGGCCTGTACTCGGCGGGCGCCCCGGGCGTCGGCGAGAAAGTCATCGGCGTCGCCTCCTACGACAACACGCACGTGACACAGAAAGCGTTCACGCTCGACCCGGGCGGCACGCTGATCCCGTATTCGGGCGCGAGCGGTTCGCCGCCGCCACCGACCAGCGGGACCTTCAATGTCTCGAAGACCGGCACGCCGGCGTCGCTAGACGACGGCTGCACCGCGGCGCAGTTCGCGGGCTTCACGGCCGGCCACTATGCCCTGATCCGCCGCGGCACCTGCGCCTTCCACCTGAAAGCGCTCAATGCGCAGAATGCGGGGGCGGCCGGCGTCATCCTCTACAACAACGTCGCGGGCGCGCTGAACCCGACGGTGGCCGGCACCCCGCCGATCACCATCCCGGTGGTCGCGGTGACGAACACCGCCGGCGCCCTCATCGACAGCCTCGTGCCCGGCGCGACCGCGACCTGGGGCAGCGCCGTCATCGTCACGCCGCTTGCGAGCGGTGGACTGATCTCCGGGTTCAGCTCGTTCGGCCTCGCGGCTGACCTGAGCCTGAAGCCGGACATCGGCGCACCCGGCGGCCAGATCTTCTCGACCGTTCCGATCGAGCAGGGCAGCCATGGCGGCAACAGCGGCACCTCCATGTCGTCGCCACACGTCGCGGGCATCGCGGCGCTGGTGCTGCAGGCGCGGCCGAATACCTCCTCCCAGGTCATGCGGACCCTGCTGCAGAACTCCGCGGAGCCGTCGCTCTGGTGGGGCAATCCCGGGCTGGGATTCCTCGACAACGTCCACCGCCAGGGCGCCGGCATGGCGGACGTCCCGGCGACGATCGCATCCACCGTCGTGGTCTCACCCGGCAAGCTGTCGCTCGGCGAGAGCGAGGGCGGGTCGCATGTCGAGACGCTGACGATCCAGAACAACGGCACGTCCGGCGTGACCTTCGACCTGGCGCACGCTGCTGCGCTTGCGACCGGGCCGCAGAACAATTCGCAGAATGCGGCGCCGAACAACGTGTTCACGACGATCTCCTACTTGAACGCGCCGTCCACCGTGGTGTTCGGTGCGCCAAGCGTGTTCGTGCCGGCCGGCGGTTCGGCGACGGTCGACGTCACGATCACACCGCATGCCGGATTGCCGGACCGCGGACTGCACGGCGGCTACGTCGTGCTGACGCCGCAGGGCGGCGGCCAGACGTCTCGCGTGCCATACGTGGGATTGAAGGGCGACTACCAGACCGTGCAGGTGCTGGTGCCGACCGCGACCGGCTTCCCGCGGGTGGGCAGGACGGCCAATGGCACGACCTTCTCGCTCAATACCACGGGTGCGCCGTACACGATGGTCGGGTTCGACATCCCGTTCTTCCTGGTCCACCTGGACCACCAGTCGCGGCGCGTGCGCTTCGAAGCGTTCGATGCGAATACCGGCAGGGCCCGGCATCGCATCAGCGATGACGAGTACGTCACGCGCAACTCGACGGCGACGGGCTTCTTCGCCTTCGCCTGGGACGGCACCACGTTCACCGGCAAGGGCAAGAACGCCCACCAGCACTACACGGTGCCGAACGGCCAGTACATCGTGAAGCTCTCGGTGCTGAAGGCGCTGGGTGACGACAACAACCCGGCGCATTGGGAGACCTGGACCTCGCCGGTCGTGACGATCGCGCGGCCCTGAGCCTCGGCTGACGGCCTCCTGATCCGGCCCCCGCCAGTAATGGCGGGGGCTTTTTCTTGGGGACTGTCCCCTTTCTCGCGCGGCGAGAAAGGCGGATTGTCCCCTCTTGCTGTCCCCTCCTATTCGATGCCCAATTCCCGCAACTTGCGCGTCAGCGTATTGCGCCCCCAGCCGATCAGCTTCGCCGCTTCCTGACGACGCCCCTGCACCCGCGCGAGCGCCGCGCGCGCGAGCGTGCGTTCGAAACGCTGGCCCGCCACCTCGAGCAGCGGCGCGCCGCCGCCCGCCAGATGACGCGCGGCCCAGGCTTCGAGTTCGCGGCACCAGCCGTCCGGCGTCGGCAACTCCTCGCCGTAACCGCCGAGATCCGCGGGGATGTCTTCCTCCCGTATCTCGCGACCTGGCGCCGTGACCGTCAGCCGGCGCGCGGCATTCACCAGTTGGCGCACGTTGCCGGGCCAGTCGAAGGCGACCAGGCGCCCGAGCGCGCCCGCAGTCAGTGACTTGCGCTCGACCGCGAGTTCGCGGGCAGCCAGCACCAGGTAATGCGTCAGCAACTCCGGGATGTCGTCGCGCCGTTCGCGCAGGGGGGGCACGCGAATGCGGATCACGTTCAGGCGGTGCAGAAGGTCCTCGCGGAACTGCCCCTGCTTCACCCGCGCATCGAGATCCTGGTGGGTGGCCGCGATCACACGCACGTCCACGCGGATCGGCACGCTGCCGCCGACCCGGTAGAACTCGCCCTCCGCCAGCACGCGCAACAGCCGGGTCTGCAGCGCGCTGCTCATGTCGCCGATCTCGTCGAGGAACAGCGTGCCGCCATCGGCCTGTTCGAAGCGTCCGCGGCGCATCGCATCGGCGCCGGTGAAGGCGCCACGTTCGTGACCGAACAGCTCCGACTCGAGCAGCTCGGATGCGATTGCGGAGGTGTTGAGCGCAATGAACGGACCCGCGGCGCGCGGGCTGTGCTGGTGCAGCGCGCGCGCGACCAGCTCCTTGCCCGTGCCCGACTCGCCGGTCACCAGCACCGACAGGCTCGAGCGTGACAGCCGGCCGATCGCGCGGAACACTTCCTGCATGGCGGGTGCCTGGCCAAGGATGCCGGGGATCGCCGCGGTTGCAACCTCCACGCCGCGACCCTGCCCGCCTTGCGTCGCCGCGCGCCTGACGAGTGCCACCGCTTCATCGATGTCGAACGGCTTCGGCAGGTATTCGAATGCTCCGCCACGGTAGGCCGCGACCGCGTGATCGAGATCCGAATGGGCGGTCATCACGATCACGGGCAGTCCCGGGTGATCCCGGCGCACGCTCTCGAGCAGCTTGAGCCCGCCGGTGCCCGGCATGCGCACGTCGGTGATCAGCACGTCCGGCCGGCCCTGCGTGAGCGCAAGAAGCGCAGCATCCGCCTGCTCGAAGGAACGCGCCTGCAGCCCGCCCTGGCGCAGCGCGCGTTCAAGCACCCAGCGGATCGACGCGTCGTCGTCCACCAGCCAGACATCAAGCGGCCTGTTCATGTCCGTTCTCCATCGGCAGCAGCAACGAAAACACGGTGCGTCCCGGGCGACTGTCGAATTCGATGATCCCGCCGTGACGGGTCGCGATGTCCTGCGCGACTGCCAGGCCCAGTCCCGTGCCTCCGGCGCGTGCGGTCACCAGCGGATAGAAAATCGTTTCGCCAAGCTCCGCCGGCACGCCCGGGCCGTTGTCCTCGAACTGCAGCGAGGCCACGACCCGATAGCGCGTGGCGCCGATCGTCGCGTGGGTCAGCGCGCGGCTTCGGAGCGTCAGCGCGCCGCGCTCGCCGAGCGCCTGCACCGCGTTTCGCGCCAGGTTCAGCATCGCCTGCACCATCAGGTCGCGGTCGAGCGCGAGCAGCGGCAGGCTCGGATCGTAGTCCCGCTCGATCGCGACGCCCCGCGGCGCCTCGGCGCGGGCCAGGCGAAAGACGTGATCGATCAGTTCGTGCACGTTGACCGGCTCGCGCCGGATCGGGCGCGCGGGACCGAGCAACCCGTCGACCAGCGCGCACAGCCGATCGGCCTCGCCGATGATCACGCGCGTGTACTCCTTGAGCTCCTCATTCGGCAGTTCGCGCTCGAGCAGCTGCGCCGCGCCGCGCAAGCCGCCGAGCGGGTTCTTGATCTCGTGCGCGAGCTGCCGCGCCATCACCCGGCTGCCGCCCTGCTGTGCGAGGAGCGCGGTGTCGCGCGTGATGCGGCTCGGGCGGGTCGTGTCCGCGATCTCGACCAGCACAGCCCCGCCGGTGAGCGGAGTCAGGCACAGGTCCGCCTGGTGGTGCGCATCGCTACGCGTTGCCGGCGCGAGTTCGAAGCCGCGGATCGCGAGCGGCTCGCCACTCGCGCGGCTGCGCTCGATCAGGGATTCTGCTTGCGCGCCGTCCGCGAGCAATGACGCAAAGCGCTTGCCGCGCGCAGTCGCCGGCCCGACAGCCAGCAGGTCGGCCGCTGCGGCATTGAGCCAGTTGACGGTGCCGCGGGCATCCACGACCAGGATGGCGGTTGCAAGGGCATCCAGGATGGACGCAGGTTCGAACGCGGGGGTCGCCATGGGATCAGGCGACATCGCGGCGCACGGGCGCCAGAAGCGCGCGGATCAGTTCGGGGGTGTGGGCGGCGGTACGCGCGGCGGGGGCTGTGGCGCCTGCGGGCTCTGCGGCGAATTGATCGATGGCTGGCGCACGTGGAACGTGATTTGCTGGCTGCTGATCGCGGGCGTGCCGTTCTGGTCGAGCACGCTCGCACGCAGGAAGTAGGTGCCGCGCTCGAGGCCTGTCAGCTCGAGTCCGAGGCCGCCCGTAGAAGGCCGGCGGTTGCCATTCACGAAGAACACGAGCGAGTGATCGGAGCGCAGGTTGCCGTCGAGCTCGGCCGCGACCACGACTGTCGCATCCGCGCCGAAGAACACCTGGTCCGGCGTCGGCTGCACGATCGCAAGCGACGCGTATGGAATGTCCGCGTCCGGCTCCTCCGGCTCGCCGCCGGCTGCCGGTGCGTAGTCCCCGAACGACGGTTCGGACTGGTAGGAATTCGGCTCCGCCAAGATTACGCGCTCGGCATTGGCCGCGCCGGGCTGATCCGCGTAGTGCACCTGGCCGTTCTTGTCGATCCAACGATAGATCTCCTGGGGCGCCGCCGCCAGGGACAATGCCAGTCCGGCCAGGATCAGGAGAATGCGCATGCCGACAGCATATCCCGTCGCTTGCCTGACTGACAAAACCGCGGCGGCAGAGTGTGATCCTGGTCCCCCTGCCGCCGTGGCCCCGAGCCTCAGAGGCTGTAATACATGTCGAACTCGACCGGATGCGTCGACATCCGGAAGCGCGTCACTTCGCCCTGTTTCAGCGCGATATATGCGTCGATCAGGTCGTCGCTGAACACGCCGCCGCGCTTCAGGAAGTCCCGGTCGCGGTCGAGGTGCTCAAGCGCCATGTCGAGCGAATGGCAGACTTCCGGGATGTTCTTCGCTTCCTCGGGCGGCAGGTCGTAGAGATCCTTGTCCGAGGCGTCGCCCGGATGGATCTTGTTCTGGATGCCGTCGAGGCCCGCCATCAGCATCGACGCAAACGCGAAGTACGGATTCGCCGTCGAGTCCGGGAAGCGCACTTCGATGCGCCGGCCCTTCGGGTTCGAAACCCACGGAATGCGGATCGACGCGCTGCGGTTGCGCGCGCTGTAGGCGAGCATCACCGGCGCCTCGAATCCCGGCACCAGGCGCTTGTAGCTGTTGGTCCCGGGGTTCGTGAAAGCGTTCACCGCCTTCGCGTGCTTGATGATGCCGCCGATGTAGTACAGAGCGACGTCGGACAGCCCGGCATAGCGTTCGCCCGCGAAGATGTTCTTGCCGTCCTTCTGCAGCGACTGGTGCACGTGCATGCCGCTGCCGTTGTCGCCGACCAGCGGCTTCGGCATGAAGGTGAGCGTCTTGCCGTAGCCGTGCGCCACGTTCCACAGCGCGTACTTGAGAAGCTGCACCTCATCGCCCTTTTTCGTCAGCGTGTTCGGCCCGACGTTGATTTCGCCCTGGCCACCGGTGCCGACTTCGTGGTGGTGCACCTCGACTTTCAGTCCGAGTTCTTCGCAGGCCTGGCACATCGCCGTGCGCAGGTCCTGGAAGCGATCCACCGGCGGCACCGGGAAATAACCGCCCTTCACGCCCGGGCGATGTCCCTGGTTTCCGCCGTCGTAGCTCGTGCCGGAGTTCCACGCGCCCTGCACCGAATCAATGTGATAACTGCAGCCGTTGATCTCGTTGGTCCAGCGCGCGCTGTCGAAAATGAAGAATTCGTTCTCGGGGCCGAACAGGCAGCTGTCGGCAATCCCCGTGGACTTGATATAGGCCTCGGCGCGCTTGCCGAGCGAGCGGGGATCGCGGTTGTAGCCCTGCATCGTCGTCGGTTCGACGACGTCGCAGCGCAGCAGCAGAGTGGTCTCCTCGAAGAACGGATCGATCATCGCGGTGGATGGATCCGGCATCAGGATCATGTCGGACTCGTTGATGCCCTTCCATCCGGAGATCGAGGAGCCGTCGAACATCTTGCCGTCGACGAAGAAATCTTCGTCGACCATGCGCGTCGGGATCGTGACGTGCTGTTCCTTGCCGCGCGTGTCCGTAAAACGCAGGTCGCAATAGGTCGCTTCCTTTTCCTTGATCAGCTTGACGACATCAGCCGGGGTCATGTTCCTCTCCGTCATTCGGGGTGCGATGGCTCGCGATCCCTTCCATCGTGCAAGAGATGTGCCATCCGCAGGGGCCAATAATCTTTTTAATAATCAATGTCATACAGGCGGGTTTGCTCACGTTTGGGCACCATAAGCACCAAAACAGTGCCAGTACTATACAGCCCGCACCACCGTGGTGCGTCGGCTTTGCTTCCCGTTACCCCGGCACATCGCCACAATCGCCGCCCGGTGCGCCTCAACAAGTACATCAGCGAGAGCGGAATCTGTTCCCGGCGCGAGGCGGATGCCTGGATTTCGGCCGGTCGCGTGACGGTGAATGGCAAGCCTGCGAAGCTCGGCACCCAGGTCAGCGAGGGCGATGCCGTGCAGGTCGACGGCCGCACGCTGCCACGCCGACGCGCGGACATCTACCTCGCGCTCAACAAGCCGGGCGGCATCACCTGCACGACCGAGCGCGATGTCGACGGCAACATCGTGGATTTCATCGGCCACCGCGAGCGCATTTTCCCGATCGGCCGACTCGACCGCGATTCCGAGGGCCTGATCCTGCTGACCAACAACGGCGACATCGTCAACGAGATCCTGCGCGCCGAACATGGCCACGAGAAGGAATACCTCGTGACCGTCGAGCGCCCGGTCACGGAGACGTTCCTGTCGATGATGGCCGCGGGCGTGCGCATCGGCGGCGAGAAGACGAAACCCGCCGTTGTCACGCGCGCCGGGTCCGCCGCTTTTCGTATCGTGCTGACGCAGGGATTGAACCGGCAGATCCGGCGCATGTGCTCGGCGCTCGGCTACCGTGTGCAGAGCCTGAAGCGCGTGCGCATCATGCATATCCGCCTCGGGACGCTCGCAACCGGCGCCTGGCGCGACCTGACGGAGGCGGAAATCCGCCCGCTGCTGGCCGCCGCGAAGCAGCGCGCGACCGCGGGCTGAGCGCCCGGCCGCTATACTTGGCGGCCCTCTGTCGCTGCCCGGACGCATGACGAAAACCATCAAACTTCTGCGGCTCGTTCCGCACACGTTTCAGGACCTGATCCTGGCGCTGCAGCGTTACTGGGCGGACCAGGGCTGCATCCTGCTGCAGCCATACGACATGGAAATGGGCGCGGGCACCTTCCACACCGCGACCTTCCTGCGCGCGCTCGGCCCGGAGCCGTGGCATGCCGCCTACGTGCAGCCGAGCCGCCGGCCGACCGACGGCCGCTATGGCGACAACCCGTTCCGCCTGCAGCACTACTACCAGTTCCAGGTCGCGATGAAGCCCGCGCCCGCCGACATCATCGACCGCTATCTCGGCTCGCTCGCCGCGCTCGGCATCGATGCGCTGACGCACGACATACGGCTGGTCGAGGACAATTGGGAATCGCCGACGCTCGGCGCCTGGGGCCTCGGCTGGGAAGTCTGGCTGAACGGCATGGAAGTCACCCAGTTCACGTACTTCCAGCAGGCCGGCGGTCTCGATTGCAAGCCGGTGATGGGCGAGATCACCTACGGGCTCGAGCGGCTCGCGATGTATCTGCAGGGCGTCGAGAGTGTTTACGACCTGCTCTGGACCGTCAGCCCATCCGGGCCCGTGACCTACGGCGATGTGTTTCACCAGAACGAAGTCGAGCAGTCGCGTTACAACTTCGAATATGCGGATGTCGCCGCACTCTTCGCCGAGTTCGACCAGCGCGAGAAGAATTGCCGCGCGCTGCTGGAGGCCGGGCTGGCGCTGCCCGCATACGAACAGACGCTGAAGGCCTCGCATGTCTTCAACCTGCTCGATGCGCGCAAGGCGATTTCCGTGACCGAGCGGCAGCGCTACATCCTGCGCGTGCGCGCGCTCGCGCGTGCGGTCGCGCAAGCCTATTTCGCGAGCCGCGAAGCGCTCGGCTTCCCGATGCTGAGTTACGGAAAGACGGTCCCGATGCGCAGGGATCAGCGCGGGAAAATTCCCGAATGAACCGCCACGATTTCCTGGTCGAAATCGGCACGGAAGAGCTGCCCCCGAAGAGCTTGATGACGCTTGCGGAAGCATTCCGCGACGCCGTCGCCGCAGGACTTGACGCCGCGCATCTCGCGCACGGGGCCGCGCTCGCGTACGCGACGCCGCGCCGACTTGCCGTGCTGGTGCGCCGCCTCGCCGATGTGCAGCCCGAACAGCAGATCGAGCGTCGCGGGCCGCCGGTGTCTGCCGCGTTCGACGCGTCCGGCAAGGCGACGCGCGCGGCGACGGCCTTCGCGGATTCCTGCGGGGTCGCCGTGGGCGCGCTCACGCGCGTCACGGAGGCCAAGGGCGAATTCCTGTTCTGCCGCGCGACGCGGGCCGGTGCCGCGGCCGCGACGTTCCTGCCCGGCATCGTGCAGGCGGCACTCGACGGCCTGCCGATCGCGCGGCGCATGCGCTGGGGCGCCGGCGACGCGGAGTTCGTGCGGCCCGTGCACTGGATCGTGCTGTTGCACGGCGATGACGTCGTGCCGGCGACACTGTTCGGCCTCGAAGCCGGCCGCGTGACCCGCGGCCACCGTTTTCATGCGCCCAAGCCGATCGCGTTGCGCTCGCCCGGCGGCTATCTCGCCACGCTCGAGCGCCGTGGCCACGTGCTGGCCGATTTCGAGGCGCGACGCGACCGCATCCGGAAGGGGGTCATCGCCGCCGCCGAGGCAGAGGGCGGCGCCGCCGTCATCGATCCCGCGGTGCTCGACGAAGTGACGGCGCTGGTCGAGTGGCCAGTGCCGCTCGCCGGCCACTTCGAGCCGCGATTCCTCGAGTTGCCCCCCGAGGTGCTGATCGCGACCCTGCAGGACCACCAGCGTTACTTCCCGGTGCGTGCGCCGGACGGAGCGTTGCTGCCGCTTTTCATCGCCGTGGCCAATATCGAGAGCAGGGATCCGTCGCAGGTCCGGGCCGGCAATGAGCGGGTGGTGCGGCCGCGCCTCGCCGATGCCGCGTTTTTCTACGCCGCCGATCGCAAGACGACCCTGCAGGCCCGGCGGCCGGCCCTCGGCACCGTGACCTTTCAGGCAAGGCTCGGGTCCCTGGCCGACAAGAGCGCCCGGATCATCGAGCTCGCCGGCCAGATCGCGCGGACCGCCGGCAAGGACCCAGTGAGCGCCCAGCGTGCCGCGGAACTCGCCAAGTGCGACCTGCTGACCGCCATGGTCGGCGAGTTCCCGGAACTCCAGGGTGTCATGGGCCGGTACTACGCCCTGCACGATGGCGAGGCGGCCCAGGTCGCCGCGGCGCTCGCCGAGCAATACCTGCCGCGTTTCGCCGGCGACGCTTTGCCGGCCACGGATGCAGGGCTTGCCCTCGCCGTCGCCGACAAGCTCGACACGATCGTCGGCATCTTCGCGATCGGCCAGAAACCAACCGGCGCCAAGGATCCCTACGGCCTGCGCCGCGCGGCGCTCGGCGTGCTCCGGATCCTGATCGAGACCGGCGTCGCGCTCGACCTGCGCGAACTGGTCCGCGCCGCGCTTGATCTCGTGCGCGCCGACCTCGCGCGCCTGGGGACTGTCCCCTTTTCCGGCTCGGAGGAAAAGGGGACTGTCCCCTCTTTACCCGAGACGCTGCTCGATGACATCTACAGCTACATGATGGAGCGCCTGCGCGCCTGGTACATCGAGAGCGCGGCGGGCATCACGACCGAGATGTTCGACGCGGTACTCGATACCCGCCCGGCCTCGCCACTCGATTTCGACGACCGCCTGCGGGCGCTCGCGAAGTTCCTGCAGCTGCCCGATGCCGCGAGCCTGACGGCGGCCAACAAGCGCATCGCCAACATCCTGCGCAAAGCCGGCGAGCAGCCAAGCCCGCGCGTGGATCCGAGCCTGCTCACCGATCCCAACGAGCGCGCGCTGGCAACCGGACTGGAGGAGCTGCGACAGGATGTCGAGCGCTTGGTCACCGCGCGGCGCTATGCCGAGGCGCTGACGAAACTCGCGGCGCTACGCCCCGCCATCGATGCGTTCTTCGATAACGTGATGGTCATGGCCGATGACGTGCGCGTGCGCGCGAATCGCCTGGCGCTGCTCGCCGCGTTGCAGCGATTGTTCCTGCACATGGCCAATCTGTCGCGCCTGCCGGGCTGAAATGGCGGCTAAATCCGGATGTGTTTAAGCATCCTTAAAAAGACCAACTGACTGATGGATCAAGCAGCGTCAGCCAAGCCGGCTCACCGGGTCGCCGCGTGGCGAGGAATCGCGCCGCTGCAATGGTTCGGCTCGATGGTTTTCACCGCCCAGCTGTTCCTGCTGTCGCCCGTCTGGGGCGCCGTGATCACGCTCGTTGGCTGGCTGCCGTTTCGCGCGCTGTATGTTTTTGCGCGCGGCTGGGCGGGCTCCAACATGTGGCTCGCAAAAATCCTGTGCGGTCTCGACTGGTCCGTAGAGGGCCGCAAAAACATTCCCGGGGAAGGCGCCCACGTGTCGATGTGGAAGCACACCTCGACCTGGGAAACGATGGCGCAGATGGTGGTGATGCCGCCGCAGGCCTGGGTGTTGAAGCGCGAGATCCTGTGGATCCCGCTGGTCGGCTGGGCCTGCTGGATGCTGAAGTGCATTGCGATCAATCGCGGCTCGGGTCATCGCGCGGTCAACCAGGTGCTCGACCAGGGGCGCGACCGGCTCGCGGCCGGCATCTGGGTGCTGGTCTTTCCGGAGGGCACGCGAGTCGCGCAAGGCGAGACGCGCAAGTACGGATTGTCCGGCGCGCTGCTCGCGTCGCAGAGCGGCGCGAGGATCGTGCCGGTCGCACACAACGCCGGCGACTACTGGCCGCGGCGCGGTCTGCTCAAGAGGCCGGGACTGATCCGCGTCGTGATCGGACCGGCAATCGAGACGGCCGGGCGGGACCCGCGCGAGCTCAATGCCGAAGTGCAGAACTGGATCGAGACGACGATGCGCGAGATCAGTTCTCCGGCGGGCTGACTTCTTCTGGTTCGTCGTCCGGTTCTTTCGTCTGTTCGTGCTCGGCGCCGTCACCGGTCTTCGTCACCGCGTTCTCGACACTCCGCGACTCGCCATCGAAACTCGTGTTCGTCGCGCTCACGATCTGGGTGCCCGCTTCTTCATCGCGGCTGACGGTCGGCGACCCGGACCTGGTGCTCTGCTTGTTGGTGCCGGTCGTGTTGCGGACGATTTGAAAACTTCCCTGCAATTCCCGGAACGCAGGCAGGCGGCACAATTTGACGCCGCGACCGCCGCAATCGCCTCGGCACGCTCGGGCGAGGATCGATTTGTGACGCTTTTCAGATGTGTATGAGCATCTGTAGGTACACAACAATTTGAGCTATATGGTTTTTATACGAGATTCCGCGGCGGGTCGGTCAGCGGCCTGCGGCTGGTCCCGTCGGTTGTCGGCGACGAACGCAGTCAGGCAGAGCCAGGACGGCTCCGCGAGCACCGGCCACTCCCAGCAGGCCCAGTCGTCGCGCGGCGTGTCGCAGGGACCGACCACCACCGCCGCCAGCGTCAGCAGGGGGCGCGGCTTGAACACCGTGGCGCGCCAAGGCTCGGCTGTCGGAATCCGGCCTGCCCAACAGCTGTCGCGGAACGTGAAGGCGCACTCGCGCAGGGCTGCCAGCAACGGCATGCCGAGCGCTTTTGCGAACGCCTCCTTGAGGGTCCACATCACGTAGAAACGCGCAATGGCCGCGGGCAAGGCGAGCGCACGCAGTTCCCGTGCCTCGTCCGGCGAGAACGCAAAACGCGCAATGGAACGAACGTCGCGCGGCGTCGCCGTTTCGATATCGACACCCGCCCGGCAGCCGGCCGGCGCGATCGCGATCGCGGCGCAACCGCCCGAATGGGACAGGCTGCGTTGTGGCATTTGGGGTGCGCCGGTCTCTGCGAGCAGCGCGCGGCTCGCGTTCCGTTCCAGCGCACGACGGGCCTTGCGCGACCCCCCGTCGCGGCCAGCGACAATGCCGCACGCGGGCGCCGCAAGCCACAACTGCGCCTGGCGCAGCGGGCCGGCGTTCGTTTGTCCGGGCATGGGCAGCGTGCTTAAATTCCGGCCCATGATGGCGCCCCCTGTCCGCACCGCGGCCAGACCGTTCCGCGACCTATATTACGTGCGTCTGGCGACCACGGGTCTCGGCTTCCTGTTGTTCGGCGTCGGCGGCGTGCTGCTGGGGATCGTGGTCGTGCCACTGTTGCTGCTCGTGCCCGGGGGGAGCGCCGCGCGGCGTCTGCGCGTGCGGCGCATGATCCAGCTCGCATTCCGCTTTTTCGCCAGTTTCATGCACCACTCCGGCGCCATCAGCTTCTCCGTGGTTGGGGCCGAGCGCCTCGGGCGGCCGGGGCAGCTGATCGTCGCCAATCATCCGTCGCTGATCGACATCGTGCTGCTCATCGCCTGCACGCCGGCCGCGGGCTGCGTAGTCAAGCGCGAGGCATGGAGCAACCCGGCCATGGTGATCGCGGTCACGGGCGCGGGTTATGTGCCGAATGCGCCCACCGACGTCATGATCGAACGCGCCGCCGCGCTCCTGTCCGCCGGCGAATGCCTGATCATGTTTCCGGAGGGCACGCGCACCGTCCCGCATGCGGCCCTGCACTTTCACCGGGGTGCGGCGAGCGTTGCGTTGCGCGCCGCCCGCATCGTGACGCCGGTGTTCATCCGCGTCGAGCCGCCGAGCCTGACCAAGCATATGCACTGGTACCAGTTACCCGACCCGCGAGCGCATTTCGCGCTGCGCGTCGGGGGCGACATCGACCCGGCCGAGTTCCGGAGGGGTCCGCTGCCGATCGCTTCGCGCGCATTCAACCAGTATCTCGCAGCGATCTATGCGGTGGAGGCCGCCGGGTCCTAGAATGCTGGTCCATGGGGCCGGCACAAGGCCCGGACGATCGGCAGATGCACGACAGGGATGCGATCTTCTCGGAATTGCGCTCAACGCTTGTCGAGCTTTTTGAGCTCGATCCGGAACTAATCACGCCCGAAGCGCGGCTCTACCACGACCTCGAGATCGACAGCATCGACGCCATCGACCTGATGGATCGCCTGCGGCGCCAGACCGGCCGCAAGATCGCCTCCGAGCGCTTCCGGTCCGTGCGCACGGTTTCGGACCTGGTCGACACGATTCACCAGCTCGTTAACGAGAGCTGAGCTCCTGGGCGGCCCAGTCCTGGAGCGGCCCGTGGTGCCTGGGATCTGCGCCGTGATTCCGGTCTACGAGCATGGACACTCGGTCGGACGGGTCGTGTCGGCCATCCGGGCACAGGGCCTCGCTTGCCTGCTCGTCGACGACGGCTCGGGGGCGGATTGCGCGCGCGCGCTCGGCGCGCTGGCGGCATCTGACCCGGCCATCGAGCTGCTGCGCCTCCCGGTCAACCGGGGCAAGGGGGCCGCGGTCCAGGCCGGACTGCTCGCTGCGAGCGGCCGCGGTTGCGGCCACGTCCTGCAGATCGATGCCGACGGGCAGCATTCCCTCGCGGACATCCCGCGCTTTCTCGCCGAATGCCGCTCCCATCCGGAAGCCGTGATCTGCGGTCGCCCGGTCTTCGGCAGCGAAACGCCGGGTTCGCGCCTGTTCTGGCGTCACCTGACGCGCTTCTGGGTCTGGGTCAACACGCTGTCCTTCGACATTCCGGATGCGATGTGCGGCTTCCGGATCTATCCGCTGCGGCCCGTGACGGTCCTGCTGCAACAGGCGCGGCTCGGTCGGCGCATGGACTTCGACATCGAGATCCTCGTGCGACTGCACTGGGCCGGCGTGCCGATGCGCTGGCTGGACACGCGGATTTCCTACCCGGCCGGCGGTACCTCGCATTTCCGGATGTGGCTGGACAATGTGCTGATCACGCGCGTACATACCCTGTTGTTCTTTGGCATGCTCTGGCGTTCCCCGCGCCTGGTATTTCGCAGGCGGGCTGGGTCGGGCGGCTGAGCGCGCGGTTACATCTATATATGCGCAAACTGGGCCAACTCTCGCAGACATCCGAAGTCGTCGTCGCGTTTCACGACGTCGACGTCATGGCGGTCGTGTGGCACGGGCACTATCTCAAGTATCTCGAGAACGCCCGCTGGGCGCTGATGGACCGGCTCGGATATGGTTACGAAGTGATGGTGGCGTCCGGCTACCTGTGGCCCATCATCGAGGCGCACGTGCGCTACATCCGCCCCGCCCGGTTTGGCGACCGACTCGACGTCGTCGCGTCGCTCGTCGAATGGCACAACCGGCTGGCCATCAACTACCTGATCTCGGACCGCGCCACCTGCACGCGGGTCGCGCGCGCGCGCACGGTGCAGGCGGCGGTCGAGCGCGTGACGGGCGAGCTTCAGTTCACTTCACCGGCGCCTTTTGTCCGCCAGGTTGAGTCCCGGCTCGCGGCTGCCGCATCTGCGCGGATGAAAAAAACCGCCGGCGACCGGGGCGCTGACGGTCGTTCAGCCCGATAATGCCCGCGACCTGATGGGGGAGCAGCCGGCATGAGCGGGCAGGTGTTGGTCACTGGTTCAAGCCGCGGCATCGGGCGCGCAATTGCGCTGCGCCTCGCCCGCGATGGCTACGACGTGATCGTCCATTGCCGAGAGCAACACGACCGGGCGCTCGAGGTCCAGTCGGAAATCCGTCGGCTCGGCAGGCAGTCGCGACTGCTCGCGTTCGACGTCGCCGACCGCGCCGGCGCCGCGGCCGCGCTCGAATCCGACATCGCCACGCATGGTGCCTATTACGGTGTGGTCTGCAATGCCGGCATCGCGTCCGACGGCGCCTTCCCCGCGCTCAGCGCAACGGCTTGGGACGGGGTGATCCGGACCAATCTCGATGCTTTCTACAACGTGCTGCATCCTATCGTGATGCCGATGGTGCGGCGCCGCAGCCCGGGGAGGATCGTCACGCTGTCTTCCGTGGCGGGCCTCATCGGCAACCGCGGCCAGGTCAACTACAGCGCCTCCAAGGCCGGCATCATCGGCGCCACGAAAGCGCTCGCGGTCGAGCTCGCCAGTCGCGGGATCACGGTCAACTGCGTTGCGCCCGGTCTGATCGAGACCGACATGGTCAGTGCCGAAACGCCGGTCGAGAGGATCCTGGAATCCATTCCGGCTGCCCGCATGGGCCGCCCCGAAGAAGTGGCTGCGGTCGTCAGCTTCCTGATGTCGGCGGACGCCGCCTATGTCACGCGCCAGGTCATCTCGGTCAACGGCGGTTTGTGCTGATGGCGCGCGTCGTCGTCACGGGCGCCGGCGGCGTCACCGCGTTCGGCTCGAGCTGGCCGGAGATCCGCGAACGTCTGCGCGCCGGCCGGAATGCGGTGCGCTATATGCGGGAATGGGACCCGCTGACCGACCTGAATACTCGGCTCGCCGCGCCGATCGACGGATTCCAGCCGCCGGCGCACTGGACGCGCAAGCAGATGCGGAGCATGGGTCGCGTCTCCCAGTTCGCGGTCCGCGCGAGCGAGCTCGCCCTCGCGGATGCCGGGCTCGCCGACGATCCGTCGATCAGGGATGGCCAGATGGGCGTCGCCTGCGGCTCGTCGGTCGGCAGCACGCCGGACATCCGGCACTTCGTCGAAATGCTCCAGACCGGCCGATCCGGCGGACTCAACGCCAATTCCTACGTCCGGATGATGCCGCACACGGCGGCTGCGAACGTCGGCATCTTTTTCGGCCTCACGGGGCGGATCATTCCGACCTCGAGCGCCTGCACCTCAGGCAGCCAGGGCATCGGCTACGCTTGCGAAGCGATCCGTTCCGGTAGGCAAACAATGATGCTCGCCGGCGGCGCCGAGGAGTTGTGTCCGAGCGAAGCCATCGCATTCGATTTCCTGTTCGCCACCAGTCGCTGCAACGATCGTCCGTCGCAGTCGCCGCGCCCCTATGACCGCGACCGCGACGGTTTGGTCGTCGGCGAGGGCGCGGCGATGATCGTGTTGGAAGACCGCGATCATGCCCGCGCGCGCGGCGCCAGGATTCACGCGGAGCTCGTCGGTTTCGCGAGCAACTCCGACGGTCTGCATGTCACGCGCCCGGTCGAGGCGACGATGCGCCGCGTAATGGAACTCGCTTTGCAGGACGCCGGGCTTGCGCCGCAGGCGATCGGCTATGTCAACGGTCATGGGACCGCGACCGAGCACGGCGATATTGCCGAGACGCGCGCCACGTCGGCATTGCTTGGCAGCCACATGCCCATCAGCTCGCAGAAGAGTTATCTCGGGCACACGCTCGGCGCCTGCGGGGCGCTCGAGGCGTGGTTCACGATCGAGATGATGCGGGATGGCTGGCATGCGCCGACGATCAACCTGGCCGAGGTCGATCCACTTTGCGGCGAGCTCGACTATCTGACCGGCAAGGGCCGCGAGCTCGATGTTGAATATTCGATGAGCAACAACTTTGCATTCGGCGGCGTCAACACGTCACTGGTGTTCCGGCGCGGCGAGTAGGGCCGAATGAGCAGCAACGAAGTCTTCCTGATCGCGATCCTGCACGAGCCGCTCGGCCAGCGCATCCTGCGCTACGCGAGCATGGATGACGTGGCCATCTGGAGCGTGCTCGCCATCATCCTGTTGGACTGGGGTCGCGTGGGCTGGCAGGCCCTGTACCTGGCCGCCTTCGTCGTCGCGAGCGTCGCCTTCCGCTGGCTGATGCAGCGGCTGCCGGCGAACGATCGCCTGTACGTCGGGCTGATCTGGCTGGCGGCGTGCAGCTTCGGCGCCGACTGGGCGGGGCTGCATTTCATGGTCGGGGCATTCTTGTCCGGCGCGCTGCTGGTCGCGTCTGTCGCCGGCAAACTGCTCGGCACGAAACTGGCGGGGCGCATTCTTCGCCGGGAGCCGGGCGAGGGCGCACTGGTTGGCTGGCTGCTCCAGACCAAGGCATTGATCATGATCGTCTTCGCCAACGTTCTGCTCGACAAGGGCATCATTACGGCCACCACCTTCACGGCATTGCTGCTGATGGCCGTTGGCAGCACCATGTTGACCGTGCCGATGGTGTCGCCGATGCTAAGGCGTCTGCAGGGGATTGTCGGCCGGTCCAGCTGAGCCCGGGATCCGGGCGCTGGCCGCAACGCGGGAGGCTCGCAATGAACAGGCTGATCCTGGCAACGCTCGTAATGGCGGTGAGTGCGTCGGCGGTTGCGGAACCACAGAACCCGCCGCCCGCGAATGCCCTGGCGGGCTACGACAAGTACGAGCTGGCGGCGATCGCGATGGGTGCGCCGTATGCAGGAGACAAGGGCAAGGAAGCGGCACGGCAGAAAATCCAGGATTACATGACCGTGCAGACGGGACTGATCGTCGAGCAGTGGAACGCGGATGCCGCCGGCAATACGCGAGGCCAGTCGCTCGTCATCGAACCACGGATCGAGAAGCTCAAGGTCGTCAGCGGCGGCGCGCGCTTCTGGGCCGGCGCCATGGCCGGCGATTCGTATGTCGTGATGAAATTCAGGTTCGTCGAGCAGCCGTCCGGGAAGCTGCTGGCCGAGCCGGAGTTCTATCAGCGGGCCGCCGCGATGAGCGGTGCCTGGACATTCGGCGGGCAGGACAAGGACATGTTGCACAGGATCGTGGGTCTCGCGAATCACTACCTGCGAACCAATTACGAGAGCCCGGTCGGCGGCCCGACTGGATACGACCCACAATAGCGACGGAACGGGGAGGACCAATCATGAAGCTGTCAGCAAGCCTCGTGCTCGTGATATCTGGCGTCATTTTTGCAGCAGCGCCCGCGCTGGCTGCCCGCGACGAACCGGTCCAGAACCGCGACAACATTCCAATCAGCTGGATCGCGGAGGGGCAACCGGAGCTCGACAAGATCCAGCGTGCGATCATTGCGGGCTGCGCACAGCGCGGCTGGCAATGCCGGGCCACCAAGCCGGGGGAGATTCGTGCCGTGCTGCACGTCCGCCAGCACATGGCCGAGGCGCGGATCGCATTCAACACCGAGAGTTTCTCGATCACCTACGTGAACAGCACCGAGCTGCGCTACAACGCGGCCAAGAACACGATTCACCGGAAGTACAACCTCTGGGTGACCAACCTCATCACCGACATCAATGGGGCGATCGCACTGATCCAGTAGGTGCCACCGCGCAGGAGCGCCGTGATGGCGGCGCATCCATCCGGAACGCAGAACTCAGGCCGTGTTGAACCTGATTCTGCGTGACGCGTTCCCGCCCGGTCAGGGTCCCGCGGTCGCGTTTGCCGCCGACATGGGGAACTTCGTCGGCGCATCCGATTTCAGCGCCGCCGTTGCAGCGCATGCGGGGCGGCTCGCGGGTGCGCGGGAGGTCGTCAATCTTTGCGAAAACCGCTTGTACTTCGTCCAGGCGTTCGCGGCCGCTCTGCTGCGCCGCCGGACGACCCTGCTGCCGGCATCGCACGCGCCGCAAGCCGTTGCGGAACTCGTAGCCGCCTATCCGGGTTGCGTGGCGGTCGACGATTCGCAGTTTGCAGCCGCAGCGGCCGCGCAGGAGCGCACGCTCGCCGAACCGCCGCCGGATTTCATCGCCGCCATCGGGCACACGTCGGGCAGCACGGGCCGGCCGGTCGCCCACGCCAAGACCTGGGGCGGGCTCGGTGCCACAACGGCGCTGAATGCTGAGACCATCCACGCCGCACTGCCGCAATCGGCGGCTTCAGAGCGGCCGTGGATCGTCGCGACCGTGCCGCCGCAACACATGTACGGCCTTGAGATGTCCGTGCTGCTGCCGCTGCTGGCCGGATTCGGCATCCACGGCGGACGGCCGCTGATGCCCGCCGACGTCGCAGCGGCGCTCGGCGAAGTGCCAGCGCCACGGATTCTGGTCAGCACGCCGGTGCATCTGCGCACGCTGGTCGAGTCGGGCGTCGATTTCCCGGATGTCGCGGTCGTGGTCTGTGCCACGGCACCGCTCTCGCAGCTGCTCGCGCAGCGCGTCGAGGAGCGCCTGCGCGCGGTGTTGCTCGAGATGTTCGGCTCCACGGAAACCTGTGTGGTCGCGACGCGACGCACGGCGCAACAAGAACGCTGGCGCGCTTACCCGGGCATCCGGCTGGAGCCGGTCGACGGCGGCACACGAGTGCGCGCACCGTGGCTCCCGCACGAACAACTGCTGCAGGACCTCGTCGAACTGCAGGACGATGATTCGTTCACGGTCATCGGGCGGCACGGCGACCTGGTCGAGATCGCTGGCAAGCGCGCGTCCCTCGCCGACCTCACGCGGCGGCTCTGTGCCGTGCCAGGTGTGCATGATGCCGTCGTGTTCCAGCCCGCGACGGAAAGCGGCGGCGTCCGGCGCTGCGCCGCCCTGGTGGTCGCGCCCGGGCTTTCGGCCAGCGAGGTGGGCGGGCGCTTTCGCAAGTCGGTGGATGCCGCATTTCTGCCGCGCCCGCTAGTCGTCGTGCAGAGCCTGCCGCGCAACGAGCTTGGCAAGCTGCCGCTCAACGAGCTGCTTCGCCTGCTGGCAGATGCGCGGGGACGCTGAGGAGCGCGCCCGCGCCCCAGGTGCACTCGATCTCTACCAGCAACTCCTTCCGGCAGATGTCGGCTTCGAGCAGCAGTAGGTTTGCGATGCCGGGCAGGCCCTCGCGGATGCGGGCCACGGCTACCGGCGCGCTGTCGCCGCGCCGCAGGTACACCTTGACCGCAACCGGCGCTTCGTCGCGGTCCCTGCGCGAACCGCGCGCCGCAAGCTGCTCGCCGGCCTGGCGCAATCCCCTCAGGTTGTTCAGTGTCTCGTCGATCTGCGCCTCGACGTCGCCGTCGTGGCGCGATTCGTGCCCGACGATGCTCGCGGTGCCGGATCCCATCAGCTCGTCGCCGGGCAACAGCATTGCGCGCGAGAAACTGGGTGGCGTCGGCCCGTACTGGCGCGGGTACTGGTAGGCATGCACCTGCCGCGGATTGCCGACCGGGCAGCCCGCGTGGCTCCCGGCGAGCCAGCAGATCTGCAGCAGGCCAGCAGCGTTGCGGCGGCCGACCGCCGTCCCCGCCGGCAGGCCGTCCGCCGGCAGGTCGCCGAGCCCGCGGGCCCGGCCGATGCAGAACTGCCGGTAGCGCTCGAGATCGCCCTCACCCTCGTTGATCGCATCGAGATGGTTCCAGACGCGCAGCAGGTGCCGCTCGGCGCGCCCGTGCTGGAATTCCACCAGCCTGCGGTAGGCCGCCTCGGCGGCCGCCGGTAGCCCGCCGTGCTCCTGCTCGCGGACCTCAAGGCAACCGAACAGGAACTCGCCGGTCGCGGCGAAGCGTATCGCGCCAGATTCGCCGCAGGTGACCGCTTGCCCGGCGCGCCATACTTCGACGGCAGGGCCACCGCCGACGGTCGCAATCCCGGCATGAATGAACCGCGCATCCGGCGACGGCGCGGGTTCCACTCCGAACACGAGCGCCGCGAGCACGTCGTCTTCGAGCGAGCGCCATTCGCCGCGGCGGTATTCGACGCACGGTCCGGTCACGCCATTCTCGAAGGCGGCCATGTCAGGCAGGATCCTGGCGCGTCGTGCCGCCGGCGAATTCCGCCGCGAGCCGGCGACGACGGCGGCGCTCATGCATGAGCGTTTGCGGCAGGTGCCGCAATGACAGCAGGTAGTACATCGCCTTGAACGCCGCCAGGCGCCGGCCAATCATCGGCGTGCCGAATACGTCGCCGGCGAGCATTGAGATCACCGCTTGTTCCATGCCGAACGAATTGCGCGGGTTGGCGAACAACCAGCGCGTCGCCGGCGCGTTGAATCGCTCGATGAACCAGGACAACGCCCGCAACCCGCCCCAGACTTCGCGCTCATAGGATCTTTGCAACCGCCGCTCGACACCCGGCTCGTCGAGCACGCGATCCACGATCTCGGCCGCCCGTTCCGCCGAACGCATCGCGAGGAACACCCCGGTCGAGAAGATCGGGTCCACGAACGCGCCGGCGTCGCCCGCCATGATCCAGCGTGAACCCGTCAGCCGGCCGCACAGGTAGGAGTAGTTGCCGGTCGCGTGCAGGTTGCCGACGATGGCGGCGCGCTCCATGCGTGGCCTCACGCTCGGAATCCCGTCCAGTACCTTGCGCAGAAACTCCGCCGGCGTCTCGCGCCGGCTCTTCAGCAGCCAGGGATCGGCGACGATGCCCACGCTGAAGACGCCATCCCGCAGCGGGATCATCCACGCCCAACCGTGCTCATGGGAACAGATGCTGATGTTGCCGGCGTCGTCGCCGGCGCGCGGCGTCACGCCACTGAAATGTGCAAACAGCGCGGCGCTCTGGTGGCGCGGATGCTTGTGCTTCAACTTCAGTCGGCCGCCCAGCAAGGCGTCGCGGCCGGTCGCATCGACCAGGTAGCGGGCGCGCACCACGAGCCGGGTGCCGTCGTCGGCCTCCGCGTGCGCTGTCACGCCCCGTGGTGTGAACTCGAGTTCGCGCACGCGCACGCCCTCGCGCGCATCCACGCCCTGCGCGGCCGCATGTCGGAACAGCAGCTGGTCGAATTCTTCGCGCTTTACCTGGAACGCATAACCCGGGGTCGACCCGAGCGCGCGGCTGAATCGGAACACGTTGAACCCGCATCCGTCCGCCGTCGGAAAATCCGCCCCCAGCTTCAGGACGCCGATGCCGCGCACCGCCTCGAGTATGCCGAGGCGCTCAAGGATTGGAACGTTGGCCGGCAACAGCGACTCGCCGATGTGAAAGCGGGGATGGCGATCGCGCTCCAGCAGGATTGTCGAGCGGCCGCGGCGAGCAAGGAACGCCGCGGCAGTGCTGCCGGCAGGTCCGCCGCCGATTACCAGCGCATCGCAATCCATAACGACAGCCGCCGCGCCCGTCCGGGACAAGGGCGAGAGATTCGCCCGCCCCGATTCTAGCCGGGTCGGCATCCCGCGGTATAATCGCGCGCCCGCAGAATCAACCCATCGGACCGACCGGCCCGGAAAATGCCCTCACCACAGACCGCTGCCGAGCAGGCGCTTGCCCAACTGATCGTCTCTGCGGTCAATCTCGAGGACGTCCGGCCTGCGGACATCGATCCCGAGGCGCCGCTCTTCGGCGACGGTCTCGGCCTCGACTCGATCGACGCGCTGGAACTCGCGCTCGAGATCTCCAGGCGTTATGGCGTGCAGCTGCGCGCCGACGACGAGGAGAACCGGCGGATTTTCTCATCCCTGCGGGCGCTTGCGGCGCACGTCGAGAGCCAGCGGTCGGCGTGATGACGGCCGAACGATCCGTCGCCGGGTCGCGCGCACCAGAGCACTACTCGCCGGGGCGCATGACGCCTTTCTCGATCAACGCATTTACTGTCACTTCGGCGCTCGGCTGCGGGCTCGCGGCGCAGCTGGACATGCTCGTGGGCCGGCGCAGCGGCCTGCGTGCCAACGACTTCACCGAACATGAGCTCGCGACCTGGATCGGCCGCGTGGGCGGCCTCGAGACTGCGCCGCTGCCGGAGCGCTTTTCAGAATGGGATTGCCGCAACAACCGCCTTGCCTGGCTCGCGCTGCAGCAGGACGGGCTTCTCGACGCGATTGCGCGGGCGCGGGCGCGACACGGCGCCGGGCGGATCGCGCTGCTGCTCGGGACTTCCACGTCGAGCATCGGCGCCACCGAGGAAGCCTACCGGCGACTGACACCGGATGGGCAGTTTCCGGCGGCGCTGCGCCGCCCGATCATCCACACCGCTCATTCGCTCGGCGGGTTCGTCCAGCGCGCGCTGGGGCTCGACGGCATCTGCGCAACGATCGCCACCGCCTGCTCCTCGAGCGTCAAGGTGTTCGCGCAGGCCGCGCGCCTGATGCGCTGCGGCCTGGCGGACGCTGCCGTAGTCGGCGGCGTCGACACGCTGTGCGGCAGCGTGCTGTTCGGATTCAACTCGCTCGAACTCGTCTCCACCGAGCCCTGCCGCCCGTTCGACGTGAATCGTCGCGGCATCAGTATCGGCGAGGCCGGCGGCTTCGCGCTGTTGGAGCGCGATGGCGCTGGCCCGTGGCTGCTCGGTTATGGCGAATCGAGCGATGCCCACCACATGTCGTCGCCACATCCCGATGGTCTCGGCGCACGGCTCGCGATCGGCGATGCGCTGGCGCGCTCGGGTCTCGCGGCGGCCGACATCGGTTACATCAATCTCCATGGCACGGCGAGCGCGCGCAACGACGAGGTTGAAGCGCGCGTGATCGGTGATCTGTTTCCCGCGACGACGCACGCGAGTTCCACCAAGGGCTGGACCGGCCACGCGCTGGGCGCGGCCGGGTACCTGGAGTCAGCCATCAGCCTGCTGGCGATCCAGCACGGAATCGCGCCCGGCAACCTCAACACGACCACGCTCGACCCGGCCTGCGGGCCGCAGATTCGGCTCGACAACGCGCCGCTCGCGCGGCCGGTCGCGCTGTCGCAGTCGTTCGGTTTCGGCGGCAGCAATTGCGTGCTCGCGTTCGGCACGGAGCGGCCCCATTGAACGCGGCCATGCAGCAGGAGACGTTCGTGGACGGCATTTCTTTCTGGGCGCAACGGCTGCCAGGATGGGAGATCGCCGGCGCCGTCCTGGCGGGCCGCGCCGACCCCCCGGTCGTAGCCGGCCGTCGCCCGTCGCCGGAATTGCTGCCGCCGGCAGAACGGCGCCGCGCGCCCGACTCCGTGGCCCTGGCCATGGAGGTGGCGGCCGGTGCTTGCGCCGCCGCCGCGGTCGATCCCGCGGGCCTCGCGAGTGTCTTCGCGACCACCCACGCCGACCTCGCGATCACCGATTACCTGTGCGAGACGCTGGTCCGCGCGCCGCTGCACACGTCGCCTACCAGATTCCACAACTCGGTGCACAATGCGGCGGCGGGTTACTGGTGCATCGCGACCGGCTGCCATGCGCCCTACACCACATTGAGTGTCCACGAATATTCGTTCGCCGCCGGACTGTTCGAGACCCTCCTGCAGGTTGCCAGCGACGGGAGACCGGTGCTGTACGTCGCCTTCGACATCGAGGCTTGTGGACCGCTGGCGCCGATCACCGTCAGCCACGGCCTGCTGGGCGCGGGGCTCGTACTCTCGCCGGTCCGCACGGCGACGAGCCGCGCACGCCTTTCCTGGTCCACGCGTCCGGGCGGCGGCGCGCAGTCTACCGCCGCGCGGTCCGCCAACACCGAGCTCATCGGCGGCAATGCGATGGCGGCGTGCCTGCCCTTCTATGAGGCGCTGGCCGCGGGAGGCGGGCCGGTGACGCTCGCGCTCGGCCCGGACCTCCTGCTCGATGTCGTCCTCGACAGCTGCGCGCCTGCGCCACCATGAGCGCCGACCGTCACGAAGACATCGTCATCCTCGGCGGCGGCCTTGCCGGGTTGACCCTGTCGCTGCAGTTGCGGCAGCAACTGCCACAGGCAGGCATTACCGTGCTCGAGAAGCGGCGCCACCCAGTGCCAGCAGCCGCGCACAAGGTCGGCGAATCCTCGGTCGAGATCGCGGCCAACTACTTCGACACTGTGCTCGGCCTCGAGGAGCACATGAGGCTCGGCCAGCTCAAGAAATTCGGATTCCGCTTCTTCTTTTCCGAAGGCCGCGACGACATTGACGGCGTGACCGAGCTCGGCGCGAGCCGCTACCTGCCGACGACCAGCTACCAGATCGACCGCGGTATCTTCGAGAACTTCCTGGCGGAACGCGCGGCCGGACTCGGCGTCCGCTTCCTCGATGGCTGCACGGTCCGCGATGTCGCGATGGGCGCCGGCGACACGCCCCACCGCGTGAGTTACACGCAGGACGGGGCCGGACAAGGGGGCGTCGGCGCGCGCTGGCTCGTCGATGCATCAGGACGCGCCGGTTTGCTGAAACGCAAGTTCGGGCTCGCCGAGACGAATGCACACGACTGCAATGCGGCCTGGTTCCGGATCGCTGCGCGCCTCGATGTCGACGCCTGGTCCGACAACGAGGCCTGGCGCAATCAGTGCGAGCCACGCTCGCGCTGGTTGTCCACGAATCACATGGTCGGCGCCGGTTACTGGGTCTGGCTGATCCCGCTGTCCTCGGGCTCGCATTCTGTGGGCATCGTCGCTGCGGAGGCTTACCACCCGTTCGAGGCGATCAACAGCTTCGAGCGTTCGATGGCGTGGCTGCACAAGTTTCAGCCGCGCGTCGCGCGCGAGGTCGAGAGCCGCCGGGACCTGTTGCAGGATTTCATCGCGTTCCGGCACTTTTCCTACGGCTGCCGCCAGGTGTACTCGGGCGATCGCTGGGCGCTCACCGGTGAGGCCGGCCTGTTCCTTGATCCGTTCTATTCTCCGGGCGGTGATTTCATCGCCATCAGCAACACCTACGTCACGGACCTGGTCGCGCGCGAGCTCGCCGGCGAGCCCTGCGGGCCGCGCGCCCGGATCTACCAGCAGTACTACAAGACCTTCTACGAGAGCATGCTGACGATCTACACGGACCAGTACGGGATTTTCGGCAATCCGCGCGTGCTGCCAGTCAAGGTGCTGTGGGATTACACATACTACTGGGGCGTTCTGTGCCAGATCTTCTACCAGCGCAAGCTGACGGATCTCGCCGCGCTTACTGCGCTCCGTCCCGAACTGACCGGCGCGATGGCGCAGAATGCCGCGATGCAGCCGTTCCTGCGCCATTGGTCGCAGCGTTCGAAGCGCGACAATCCGCCGGTGATGCTCGACCAATGGAGTCTTGGCTGGTTTCGGGAACTCAACCGGGGCTTGCGCGATCGGCTTGATGACGCCGCGTTCCCGGAGCGCGTGCGCAGCACGACGGCGCAACTCTCGGCCCTGGCGCGGGAGATCGTGGATACCGCCTGTGCCGAATGCCCCGGACTCGATGCGGGCGCCGTGACGGCCGTGCTGCCGGAGTCGGCCGCGCCGCGCGGCGGCTCCATGCTTTTCACCGCGACTTAGCCCGGCCGCGCCGCTGCCGTCTCTTCGATCACCGCGGCTCGACCGCGGGCGAGTTCTGCGCCCTGGTGCGTGACCCGAAACGCGTATTGCAGCCCTGCCGCGCCGGCCTCCAGGCGTTCGACCTCGACCAGCAGTTCACCCTCGAGCGACTCGACGTAATCGGCGGACAGGACAACTTCACGCAAAGACACCAGCAGGCCCGGCGCCAGGACACCACCCGCCTCGCGCGCCGCCAGACCGCCGTGCACCGCCATGGCCTGCGCGCCGTACTCGCACAGGTGGATGGCCCGCAGCCGACCACTTTGCCGCAGCGGATTCGTCGACGCCGCGTGTGTGCGGGTCGCGAGCGTCATGCCACGTTCGTCCCGCGTCACGATGCGCTCCAGCAGGCACATCGCGCCACCATGCGGCAGCAGACCGCGGAGGTCCTCAGCCACGGGCGCGCCCCGCTTGCGCGTCGCTACGCGACATGGCGAGCGCCAGCAGGAAATTGAGAAACACGCCGAGGGAAACCGTGACGCCGATGGACTGGAGCACGGGGATCGACGACAGCGACAACAGCAGGAAGACCATCCAGGTCGACAGCGCGCAGACCAGGATGCCGTGCAGCGTGCGCAATCGCTCGTCGCGATCGGCGCCGGCGCGCTCGAAGAACAGCGCGTAGTCGAGTCCGAGTCCGGCCGCGAGTACCAGCGAGATCAGGTGGAACAGGTCGAGCGCTACGCCGGCCACGCGGAGCACCGCCACCACCGCGAGCGTCGTGAGCATCATTGGCGCCAGCACCCTCGCGACCCGGCGCCAGTCGCCGAGGCTCGTCCGCACGACCAGCGTCAGCATCAGCACCGCGATCGCGAGGCACAGCAGGATCCGTTCGCGCTGGCGGACGACGAGCTCGATGGACTCGCGCTTCAGGTCGATCACCGTCGCGTCGTCGCCTGCTGTGGCCACCCACCGCTCGAGCGCCTGCGGGTTCGCGACGCCCGAGAACGCCACCAGCGCGGCGATCCCGCCGTCGCGCGGCCGCAGGAAACCCTCGAGTAATGAACTGAGCGCGCTATCGCCGAGTGCCGCCGGATCGAGGGGCGGCAGCGTTCGCGCCCGCGCGACGTCGGCCATGAATGGCGAGAACACGCCGGTACGGAATGGCAGATCCTGCTGCGCAACTGTCAGGGCGGCCTCCAGCCCTTCGGCTGCGGGCAGGCGCTGCTGGCGCTGTCGTTGCCGGGACTGCGACGGCAGGTAGCGCGCGGCGTGATCGAACCCCGCGATGTCACCCGTCCCTACCAGCGATTCGAGACCGGGCGTCACCGCCTCGAGCCGTTGCAGCGCATGCTCAGTCGTAGCGGCCGTGATGACGGCCAGGTAGCGCACATCGGGCGCCCCGATCTCGCCGCGCAAGTCGGCGTCCTGTTCCAGAAGCTCGCGCGGAACCGGGGTCAGCGCGCCGAGATCGTTTTCCCAGAATGGCCCGGGTGCCAGAAGCATTGCGGCCACGCAGATCGCCACGATGCCAAACTGCAACGCAAGGGGCGGGGCCGGCAACGACAGCCGCCGTTCCGCTCGCACGAGCCGGGCCCCGTCAGCGGTGTCGGCGAAATCCTCGCCGATAATCCGCGGCAACAGATAGCGGGTGCTCAAGCCCGCCACCGCGAGCCCCACGATCGTGAAACAGGCGAGCTGAGCGAGCCCGGTGACGCCCGACGCCAGGAACGCGAGATACGCGACGCAGGTGCTGACGACGCCGGTCGCGAGCGTTCGCCACAAAGCGCTTGCGTTGGCGAGCGGCGCGAGGCCGCGGCGCTGGTGGCTCAACAGGTGAATCGGGTAATCCTGCGCGACACCGATCAGCGTGAAGCCGAATGCGAGCGTAATGGCATGCACGTCACCATAGACGAGGCTGACGCTCGCGAGTCCGGCGAGCGCCGCGGACGCGATCGGAAGCGCCGCCAGCAGCAGGACCCGCGGCCGGCGATACGCGACGAACAGCAGCAGCAGCAATCCTGCCGTCGCGGCCGAACCCAGCCAGGTCGCTTCGCGTTGCGTGCGCTCCTTCATCAGCGCCGAGAACCGACCCGGTCCGCTGATCGTCATCCGCATGGTCTCTTCGGTGCGGGCCGCAAGAAATGCTGCGTCGAGTGCCGCAAGCGCGTGTTGCTGGCCGTCGGGGTCGAATCCGCCGGCGTGGGTCTGCGCCACCAGCAGCGTGCGCCGGCCGGCGGCATCGAACCACACGCCGCCAATATGCTGCGGTGCGCGCCGCGCTGCCCAGGACTCGGCGATTGCCAGCACTTCGAGCGTCGGGTCGGCCGGGATCAGCGGTTCCAGCACCGGTGCCGCAGGCGAAGCCAGGTCCTGCAACCGATTGGCAAGCGCCTGCTTCAGCGTCGCTGCATCGAGCGGCCGCCGATCCATTGCGGGCGATAGCAGGTAGCGATACTCGGTCACGAAGTCCGGCGCTGTGTCCGCCGAACCGTTGTCCACCCGCAGGAAAGCCGGATTGCCGCGCAATCCGTCCACCAGCCGTTGAGACAGCGCTGCAAGCGCGGGCCTGTCCGCGCCGCTGAGCGCGATGAGCAGCATGCGCGAGGCTGGCCCTTCCCCGATGCCGTCGAGCACCAGTTGCTGTTCCGGCGTGCCGGCGCCGGGCAGGAACAGGCGCAGGTCGCTGCCGAGACGCAATGACTGCGCGACCGTGCCGGACAGCAGCAGCAGCGCCAGCAACCAGAGGCCGAGCCAGGCGGCGGCGCGTATTCCGCCGTTCATAGGAGGGGCGCGCACCGCGCAGCGCGCAGATCGGCATCGCCGGCGTCTGCGTTCATGGCACCCAGCAGCAGTTCGGTCGGCGCGCCGCCCTTCGCCGGGGTCGTGACGATGCAGGCCGGCGCGTCGCCGGCTCCGCGCACGCGGATGTTCTCGATCCGCGCCCGGGCGCGGCTGCCGTGCGGCGTCAGCACCAGCTGCCAGCCGGTCGCGCCCTCGGTGTACGCGAGCACGAACTCCCGCTCGAGCGCCGCGCGATCGCCGGCCAGCAGCGCCGTGAAACCGGTCAGCAGGCCCCCGAGCTCGGGCATCCGCCGCAGTGAGAACCGGCGCTCGGCCTGGTTGGCACGCTGGATCCTCACTTCATCGCCGTCGATGTCCGTGCGTTCCGTGTGCGGCGACGTCACGATCCGTGCGAGCCGGCCGGGGCCCGCGTACTCAAGCGTGCCGGTGACGACCAGCGCGCGATCGAGCAGCGGCGACGAACGAAACTCTGTGAATGCGATGGACTGCGGCGGTTCGCGGGCGAGCGCCGCCAGCAGCGAGTCCACGCTTCCACCGGCAGCCTCCCCGGCGGCCGCGAACGGCGCCAGGGCCAACCACAGCAGCGTCGCGCTAACCCGCCCAGAAATCATAGAAATTGAACCAGTTGTAAGGCGCGTCGCGGGCTCGAGCGGCCAGCCGGTCGGCGTAGATCTGCACCCACGCGGCGAGCGGCGGTCCGCCATCGCGCTCCCAGACGATGCGCTCCGCGACAATGTCGAAGTACAGATGATATCGGTTGCCCCCGCGGTAGACGCCAAAGCACAGCACGACCGGCGCCCCGAGGGCCGCGGCAATCTCCCACGGCGCGGCCGGAAACGGGGCACGTGCACCGAGGAAGTCGGCCTCGATCACGCGGCCCCCGGGCCGCACCCGATCCGCGAGCAATGTCACGGCCGCCCGCTGGTCCAGGGCGTCCTTCATCGCAAGCGCGACCGCCGGCCCCGCCTGGCGGGCATTGATCACCGTCGCCGCCAGTTCCGGGTTCAGGGAATTCAGCAGCTGCGACATGGCCGGCGCCTGGTCGAGATCAATGACCGCCCGGAACCTCAGATCAGGGCGCCGGAGGCTCAACACCCGCATCACCTCGTAGCTGCCGAAATGCGCGCCAAACAGCAGTACGCCCCGGTTGAGCGCCATCATGGCGTGCGCATCGTCGAGGCCCGTGGTTTCGATTTCGAACCGCGCCGTCCCCTCGTGCAGCAAGAAGATGCGGTCCAGGGTCACCCGCGAAAAGCAGAGGATGTGCCGGTACCCATCGAGGACGGTCGCGGACCGACCGAACAGCCGCCCCAGGAAGGCGCGCGATGCGCTCCGTTCCGGCCCGCGGCGTAGCATGAAGTAGAGCGCGACAAAGAGGATGACGAAACGGGCCGGCGCGCGGCCGCCCGACAGCGCAAAGGCGCTGAGCAACTGCAGCGCCCCGCGGCCGCCGCCTTCCGGCCGCCGGATCCAGCCGGTGGTCACGCGGGCCCCCCGCCGGCTACGACCTGGAAAACCCCCTGCGCCACGCGCACCGGCCCATTGCGCACCTCGAAGTGCAGCAGCCCGCGATCGAGCCGCAGCGAGACGGCGGCATTGTCTCCCGGCAGGAGCGGCGCCAGGAATTTCGCCCGCGGCAGACCCGCGATGGCGAGCGGCCGGCCGAACCCCCGCTCCGCCGCATCGATCACGAGCCCGAGCAGCACCACAGCCGGCAGTAGCGGACGCCCGGGGAAATGTCCGTCAAACGCCGGGTGGTCCACCGGCACCACGATCGGGGCCTGCAGGCCCTGTAGCGGCGCTTCCTCGGCGTGCGGCTGCAACGTGGCGGTGAGCGCGGGACCAACGGCGGCAGCGCGGCGCAGGAACTCCCCCAGATTGCGATAAGGCCGGTCCGGAAAGCGCCGCATGCGATAGGTGAATTCGAGCAGGAAGAACGCCGCGACGATGAGATAGTTGAGGACATTCGCGAACAGCGACCAGGTCTCGCGCGAGACCGTGACCGGCGGACGAACGCCGATCGTCTCAAGCAGTCCGCCCGGCGTGGCGCACAGCGCGAGGCCGAGGTTCATCGCGCCGAGCCCGACGAACAGGCAAGTCCACACCCGTGTCAGTTGTCCCGCATAGCGGACCACCTCTGGTCCCGGCGGCTGGCTCTTTGGCTGCAGAAGTCGCACCAGGCGTTCGATCAGCGGCGTGCTGCCGCGCACGAGCGTGTGACCGAACAACCAGGCCAGGAAAATGTTGAGCAAAACCGGCGGCAGAAAAAGCACGAGCGCAGCGGCGTCGATGCGCCACAAGCCGACGATTGCGACCGCGGCCGCGGGCAGCGCGAGCTTCGCCCATCGCCGGCCTTCACAAAGCGGAGGAATCAGTATCGCGGCCGTGAGCACGATGACGCTCGCGATCGTCAGCGCCGGGCTTCGAAAGATGCTCGCACCATGGGCCAACACGGGGTATGCGATTGCGGGGACCACCGCGACGATGGTCCGGGTCCGCGAAGAGCGGGGGCTAACCCGATTCCAGATGTCCATAAGCATCCGGTCTCCGCTCAATCCATTGAAACGGCAATGGCCGCGGCCACTTGCGGCCGCATCGAGCGTTCAGACGTCCAGGTTCGACACGTACAGCGCGTTCTTTTCGATGAACTCGCGTCGCGGTTCGACCGCATCTCCCATCAGCGTCGTGAAGATATCGTCGGCCGCGACCGCATCTTCGACGCGCACCTGCAGCAGCCGGCGTACTTCGGGATTGATCGTCGTTTCCCAGAGTTGCCCGGGGTTCATCTCGCCGAGGCCCTTGTAGCGCTGGATCGCCTGGCCCTTGCGCGCCTGGTCAAGCAGCCACGCCATCGCTTCCGGAAATGCGCTGATGTCCTGGCGCTCGTCGCCGCGCAGCACGTACGCGCCGCTGCCAAGGAAATCGTTGAGCGTCGTGCCGAGCTCCGCGATGCGGCCGTATTCGGCGGACTCGAAGAACTCGCGCTGCAGGTGCTTCTCGGCGGTGACACCGTGCTCGGTGCGCGCGACGTCCACGCGGGTGGGTTCGCCCTCCTCGTTCCGGCGCACCGAGAGCTTGTAGCTGTGCACCATGCTGCCGTCCGAGTTGAGCCGCGCCTCCAGCTCCTTCGCCCAGCCCTCGAGCCAGGCGGCATCCGCGAACTGCTGTTCGCCGACCGTGCGCATCGCGAGCAGCTGCTCGAGCAGGCGGCGGTCGTAGCGGCGCGACCAGCGCGTGATGATCGCCTTCACTTCCATGTACTGGCGCGCGAGCATTTCAAGACCCGAACCGCCAAGCGGCGGGGCTTCGGGATTCACGTAGAGCGCGGCGTTGTCGAGAGCGCTCGTCAACAACAGCTGGTCGAGCTCGGCCTCGTCCTTGACGTACATCTCCTGCTTGCCGCGCTTGATCTTGAACAGCGGCGGCTGCGCGATGTATATATGCCCGCGCTCGATGAGCTCCGGCATCTGGCGGTAGAAGAACGTGAGCAAGAGCGTGCGGATGTGGCTGCCATCCACATCGGCGTCGGTGTTGTGGCAACAGAGGCCGCCCATGCCCGCGACGAAATTCTCGTCCGTCTCCACGGAAAAGTCGTAAACGTAGCCGTTGCTGGCCTCGACTTCCTCGATGGATTGGATGGGTATAGACATCAGATCACCGCTCAAGCCATTGAACCGACGATTGACCGGCTTGCGCCGCTTCTCCAGCCGCTCCGCGAGCGCGGGCCCGTTGCGGTGATCCGCCCAGACGACGGAAATCTTGCGCAAATCTTCGGCCGCGCAGACCGAAACGACCCAGTGCCGATGCCGTGTGACACAGGGCGATCCGCGGATCTCGCGCACCACGCCATCCGGCTCGCGCTCGCTCTGCGAGGCGACGACACCGAGCGACGAGAGCAGATACATGAGCCCGCTCGCGAGATCGTACGAGGAAGTCGAGAAAGCAATCTTTCTGCCAGTGACCGTGCCGTCGCCGAGCAGGTACCCGCGCAGGAACGCGAGTCGCAGCGGTTCGGGCACATTGAACACGAGATCCGGAATGCGCTTGCTCACCGAATCCGCCGCGCGGAATCCGAACACCTGTTGCCAGGCGAGCGCGGCAATCCGATTGACGAGTTTAAGATCTGCCGCGCCGGGCCGGTTGGAGTAGATCGAGGCGGCCCTGCCGAACACACGCGCCAGACGCTCCTGCATCTCCGGTGCCAGCCTCTCGTTTCCCTTTCCGATCGCAAAACGGATGCCGCCGCGGTCGGATGCCGATCCCTCCGCAAGATAGAAGCCCAGCAGACACAACAAGCCCTCGTTGACTTCGAGGTGCCGCGGAATTCCATTGCCGCTGTAATGCTCCGGCGTCAGTTCCAGATCTTCGCGCGCCGACATCCATTCCAGATCCTGCGGGCCGAGCGACGACAATCGCACTCGGTCACGGACTTCATTGCGCCCGGAACCGGTGTACTGGGTATTCCAGATGCGCTCGAGGCGCCCCGGCCCCTTGACCACCCGCGTCATGACGCCGGCGACATCCGCGCCGACGGCCCGCAAATACGCCGAAAAATGCTGCTCGGTCGGCCGCTCTGATCCGCGCTCCCATGCATAAAACGTCACGGGCTGGGAGATTCCCACGGCGGTGCAAAGGGCCTTGTTGGAAACACCGCTGGCGCGGCGCCGGGCGGCCACTTCCGCGCGCACGCTGGCGGGTATCTCCAGGCGCGCGGCAGTCAGGTTCGCGTTGCCGGCATGCCGATTCAGGACGCGCTGTCGATGCCAGGCTTCCACCGCGGGCCCGCGCACCCAGACCTGCTTTGCTGCCCCGGGGTCGCCCCAAAGCTCTCGCAACAGGTCAATACGGCTGGGCGCATCTTCCGGCAGCCGCAGGCGCTGCGGCGCAACCACCTGGTCACCTTTCTGAAGCTCATCGCCGCGCTTGAGCTTGATTGCGCCGCCTTCCTGCACGAACACGCTGTGGCTGGAGGTGACACGCACCGAGCGGCCGTAGGCCGTGCGCACCTTGAACAGCCTTTCATCGAGCGGATGGCGGATAACTGCCTTGATCGGCCGGAACCGGACCTCGTGCCCATCCAGCCCGAAACACAGCACTTCGCCAAGCCCGCGGCCGCGCAGTTTCTCGGCGTGCCCGTCCGTCTCGACGGCGCCGATTTCGCGATGCGCGTCGAGCCTTGCATCGATGAACGCGCCGATGCGGACCATGCGCGCGCCACCCCCGTGATCGCGCACGAAAACATGGTCGTCGCCATCCACGCTCATGATGATCACGCGGTGATACCGCAGCTTTTCCGCGTCAAAATCGTCGCGGCCGATGCCGGTGCCGAGTGCGCTGATGAGCGTCACGACCTCCTGCGACGACAGCATCTTGTCGAACCGGGCTTTCTCCACGTTCAGGATCTTGCCCTTGAGCGGCAGCACGGCCTGGGTGCGCCGGTCGCGGCCCTGCTTGGCTGAGCCGCCGGCGGATTCGCCCTCGACCAGGAAGATCTCGGACTTCGCGGGATCCTTCTCCTGGCAGTCCGCGAGCTTCCCGGGCAATCCCGAGGAATCGAGCGCGCCCTTGCGCCGCGTCATCTCGCGCGCCTTGCGCGCCGCCTCGCGTGCGCGCGCCGCATCGATGATCTTCATGCAGATCGCCTTGGCGTCGGCCGGGCGTTCCAGCAGGAATTCCCCGAGTTTCTGCGCGACCACCGACTCGACCGCGCCCTTGACCTCGGATGAAACGAGCTTGTCCTTGGTCTGCGACGAGAACTTCGGGTCCGGCATCTTGATCGAGAGGATCGCGGTCATGCCCTCGCGCGCGTCGTCGCCGGTCAGCGTGACGTTCTCGCGCTTGGCGAGGCCTTCTTTCTCGATGAAATCGTTGATTTTCCGCGTCAGCGCCGCGCGGAATCCGGCCAGGTGCGTGCCGCCATCCTTCTGCGGGATGTTGTTCGTGTAGCAATACATGGACTCCTGGTAGGAGTCGTTCCACTGCGCCGCGACCTCGACCGAGATCGGGCCTTCCTGCCCCTGGAAATAGAAAATATTCGGGTGGATCGCCGCGCGGCTGCGATTCAGGTATTGCACGAAGGCGCTGACGCCGCCCTGGTGCTCGAACACGTCGCTCCTGTCCTCGCGCTCGTCGATCAGCTCGATGCGCACGCCGGAATTCAGGAACGACAACTCGCGCAGGCGCTTCGCGAGCCAGTCGTACGAGAACGTCGTGTTGGTGAAGATCGTGTTGCTGGGCTTGAAGCGGATCGTCGTGCCGCGATCGGTGGTCGTGCCGACGACGCTGAGCGGCCCCTGCGGCTCGCCCATCTTGTACTGCTGGCGATGCAGCTTGCCGTCGCGCGCGATGGTCAGCGTCAGCGCGCCGGAAAGTGCGTTGACGACTGACACGCCGACCCCGTGCAGCCCGCCCGCAACCTTGTACGAGTTGTCGTCGAATTTTCCGCCGGCGTGCAGCACGGTCATGATGACTTCAGCCGCCGAGCGCTGTTCTTCCTGGTGGATGTCGGTCGGGATGCCGCGACCGTTGTCGGTAACGGTCACGGATTCGTCGGCGTGGATGGTCACGGCAATGCGATCGCAATGCCCGCCGAGCGCCTCGTCGATCGAGTTGTCGACGACTTCGAAAACCATGTGGTGGAGGCCCGTTCCGTCATCGGTGTCGCCGATGTACATGCCGGGCCGTTTGCGGACCGCCTCGAGCCCCTTTAACACCTTGATTTTGCTGGAATCGTAGGCGTCTTTCTGGGGTACGTCGGGGCCGGGCTGCATGATCCGGAAATCCTAGCAGAAAGCGCGCTGGAAAAAGAGATTTTTTGCTTTGTTTTTCAGTTGCTTGTGTCCCCAAACGGCCGGCCGGACTGGTGTTTTCTTTTTGCGGTGCAGTAAACCGGCCTGTTCCACGTGAAACACCGCGCTTTTCCGCCCTACTCCGGTCGCACCGCGCCCTGTTCCACGTGGAACACCTTCCCGCGTGCCGGCAGGCCCGGAATGTCGGCCCGGAGCGAAGTCACCCACAGTTGCGCCGGCAGCGTCTGCACGATCGCCATCAGCCGCGCGAGATTCTCGCGATCCAGTTCGGCCGCCGGGTCGTCGAGCAAGAGCGCCGAGCGACCGGGCCGCTCCTGCTCCTGAATCTCGAGCTGCGCCAGCATCAGGGCGGCCGCCACCAGTTTTTGCTGCCCGCGCGACACATGGTCCTTGGCGGCGCGGCCAGCGACCAGGACCAGGACGTCCCCACGATGCGGGCCCGCCTGGGTCGCCCGATACCGGCGGTCGCGCGCGCGCCCGGCCTGCAGCACTTCGAGCAGCGGCCGGTCCGCGTCCCAGCCCGCGCTATGGGCGAGCGTGATCGGCCGATCGAGCAGCGCCTCACCGATGGACCGGAGCGGTCCCGAAATCCGCGCCAGATAGGCCTCGCGCTGTCTGGCGAGCCCTTCCCCACTGGCCGAGAGTTCGTTTTCCCAGGCGGCCAGATCTTCGTCGCTGCGGTCCAGCTTGAGCGCCGCGTTTCGCTGGCGCAGCGCCTGGTGGTATCTGCGCCAGGTGGCGAGAAACGAGGGTTCCACGTGGAACACGCCCCAGTCGAGGAACCGGCGCCGGCGGCCCGGCCCCTCTTCGAGCAGCTTGTGGACTTCAGGGTCGATGACCTGCGCGGGAAACTGTTCGGCGAGCTCCGCGATGCCGCTCGCGGCCGCGCCGTGCACGCGCCACTCGGTGCTGCTGCGGCTGGCGCGAACGCCGATCGGCACGGGCGCCGCGCCCGCCAGGCTGCGGCCGGCGAGCAGGAATTCGTCCTGCCCATGGCGGATCAGCGCGTCGCGGCGCCGGCTGCGAAAAGAGCGTCCGCGCCCGAGGAAAAAGGCCGCCTCGAGCAGGCTGGTCTTGCCCGACGCATTGGGTCCGACGAAGAGATTGGCCGCCGGATCGAGCGTGAGCTCGACCTCGGCGAGACAGCGGAATTGCTCGGCGCGAAACCAGCCGAGGGGCATTTCGCCCCTACAGCCGCATCGGCATCACGACATACCGGGCGCTGGTTGCCCCCGGCGCGCGCACGAGGCAGCTTGAGTTGCCGTCGGTCACGCCGATCTCGACTTCGTTGCCGTCCACCGCCGCGAGCGCATCGAGCAGATAGCCGACGTTGAAGCCAACCTCCAGCTCGTCGCCCTTGTAGTTCACTTCGACCTGCTCTTCGGCTTCTTCCTGCTCGGGATTGTGGGCCTGCAAGGTCAGCGAGTTTTTCTTCAGCGCCAGGCGGATCCCGCGGTATTTCTCGTTCGCGAGGATCGAGGTCCGCTGCAGCGCGGCTCTGAGTACCTCGCGATCGGCGACCACCGCTTTCTGCGGCGCGCTCGGAATGACGCGGCTGTATTCCGGGAACCGGCCGTCTATGAGCTTCGATGTGAAGCGAACGTCGCCGATCTGGGCGCGAACGTGGTTGCTTCCGATCGTGATTGCGACGTCGCCCTCCGTGCCCAGGAGGCGCTGCAGTTCGAGCACCCCTTTGCGCGGAATGATCACCTGCTGAGCCGCCGCTTTCGACGGCAGGTCCATTTCGCACAATGCCAGACGATGGCCGTCAGTCGCGACCGTTCGCAGCATTTTCCCGTCCGTTTCCAGCAACATACCATTCAGGTAATAGCGCACATCCTGCTGTGCCATCGAGAAGTGGGTCTTGTCCAGGAGCCGCCGCAGATCGGCCTGCGGGAGCTTCAGGGTTTGCTGCTGCGCCAACTCGTCAATCACCGGGAAATCCGTAGCGGGCAGCGTGGCAAGCACGAAGCGGCTGCGCCCGCCTTTGATCGTGGCCTTGTCCCCATCCTGCGTGAAGGTCAGCGTCGTACCATCCGCCAGCGAGCGGCAGATATCGAGCAGCTTGCGGCCGGGCAGTGTCATGCGGCCGTCCGCGCCGGATTTGATTTCCGCGCTGGCGACGAGCTCGACTTCAAGGTCCGTTGCGGTAATCAGGAGCTTGCCCTGTTCTGCCGACAACAGCAGGTTGGCCAGGATCGGCATCGTCTGCCGGCGTTCGACCACGCCGATGACGGATTGCAGGGCGGCCAGCAGGTTTTCGCGTTCGGCACTGAATTTCATCTGTGCACCCGGAGTGATGGATCGTTGATCTGTTCTAACAGGAATCATGTTTCTGATGACTGTAGTAGTTACAGAGGAGCGCATTTTCGGTGGAAAAGCCCGGAAAAGCGACCGCCCGCAACGGCTTGCGCGAAGCACAACCAGGCAGAAAGACCGGCCAAATCCTATTGCTCCCCTGTGGAACCGCTGTGGAGCGAAAACGCCCGCGCGGCCCCGCACACATTATCCACATCAGCTGGTCAGGATTCTCAACAGGATGAGGTAATCCTCGCTGGCGCGCCGCTCGATCTCGCGCAGATCCTTCACGCGGTCGCAGGCATGCATCACCGTGGTGTGGTCCCGCCCGCCGAAGGCATCGCCGATTTCAGGCAGGCTGTGGTTCGTCAGTTCGCGCGCCAGCGCCATCGCCACCTGGCGCGGTCGCGCGATCGAGCGGCTGCGGCGCTTCGACAGCAGGTCCGCGACGCGGATCTTGTAGTACTCGGCGACGGTCTTCTGGATGTTCTCGATCGTGACGAGCCGCTCCTGCGCAGCGAGCAGGTCCTTGAGCGCTTCGCGCGCGAGTTCGAGCGTCACCGCGCGGCCGGTAAAGCGCGAGGTCGCCAGCACGCGGCGCATCGCGCCCTCCAGTTCGCGGACGTTTGAGCGGATACGTTTGGCGATGAAAAAGGCCACTTCTTCCGGCAATTCCGCACCCGCGGCCCGGGATTTCGCCATCAGGATCGCGACGCAGGTTTCCAGTTCCGGCGGCTCGATCGCGACCGTCAGGCCCCAGCCGAAGCGGGATTTCAGGCGCTCTTCGAGGCCCGCAACTTCTTTCGGATAGCGGTCGCAGGACAGGATGATTTGCTGCTGTCCGTCGAGCAGTGCGTTGAACGTGTGGAAAAACTCTTCCTGCGAATGGTCCTTGCCGGCGAAGAACTGGATGTCGTCGATCAGCAGCGCGTCGAGCGTGCGATAGGTCTGCTTGAACTCGGCGATCGTGTTGTGCTGCAGCGCACGCACCATCTCGCTGACGAAGCGCTCGCTGTGCACGTAGGCGATGCGCGCGCCCGGGCGCCGCTCGTGGATCAGGTTGCCGACCGCGTGCATCAGGTGGGTCTTGCCGAGGCCGACGCCGCCATAGATGAACAGCGGGTTGTAGGCCTTCCCGGGGTTTTCGCCGACCTGGGTCGCGGCGGCGCGGGCGAGCTGGTTGCTCTTGCCCTCGACGAAGGTCGCGAAAGTGAATTCCGGGTTGAAACGGCTGCCGATCACCCGGGGTTCGCGCGCCTGGGCGTGCGGCGGCGCGGCCGTGGGTTCCGGGGTGGGGGCGGGCGCATCGACCGGGCGCGAGCCGACCTCGAGCGTCACGCGCGCCTGCTCGCCATTGGGCGCCGCGCCGACCAGCTGCTCGATGCGGTTGTAGAGGTTTTCCTCGATCCAGGAAACCACGAAGCGATTGGGAGCAAAGAGCCGCAGCGCGCCCCCCTGCTCGACGGCCTGCAGTGGCCGCACCCAGGTGTTGAACTGCTGCTCCGGCACCTCGTTCTCGAGTTGACGCAGACAGTGGTGCCAAAGCGTGCCCTGCACGAGCAAATCCCCGTATGAAAATCCGGCGCCGGAATGGCAGACGAGTCTAAGTCGGCAATCGCCACCGCGCCAGAGTTATCCACAGGCCTGCGCGGTTGACAGAAATGGACCGGCTCCGTAACCTTGCCGCCCTTTGCAGACATCTGTAGTCCCTTTAATTTCAAAGGTTTGGGATCATGGCCACGAAGCGCACCTACCAGCCGAGCAAGATCAAGCGCAAGCGCACGCACGGCTTTCGCGCCCGCATGGCGTCGAAGAAAGGCCGGCAGGTCCTGGCGCGCCGTCGCGCGAAGGGTCGCAAGCGCCTCGCCGTCACCGAAAAACGCTGACGAGTGAACTTACGTCAGGACGCCACGGACTGCGGGCCGGCCAGAAGCTCCACACCGCCGCCGAGTTCGATCGCGTGCGCAAGGGGCGCGAACGCCACGGCGATGCTTTTTTCCAGGTGCAATGCGCGCCCAATGAGGCCGGGCAGGCACGGCTCGGCATGGCCGTCAGCGTCCGCGCGATCGGCGGCGCCGTGCCGCGCAATCGCCTGCGCCGCCTGATTCGCGAGTCATTCCGGATGCAGCGACAGGAATTGCCGGCGGTAGATGTGTTCGTGACCGCGCGCGCGCCGGCCCGCGCCGCGGGCAACCGCGAGATCTTCGCGAGTCTCGAGAGTCTGTGGCAGCGGATCGGGGCCGGCCGATGAAAAAGCTGCTGCAAGCCCCGATCCGCGCGTACCGCTTTCTGCTGAGCCCGATGCTCGGCAGCAACTGTCGCTATCACCCGAGCTGCTCGGCCTACGCGCTCGAGGCGATCGAGCTGCACGGCGCGGCGCGCGGAAGCTGGCTGGCGGCGAAGCGCATCTGCCGCTGCCACCCCTGGGGTGCGCACGGATACGACCCGGTGCCGCACGCATGAACAACCCGCGCATCCTGCTGTGGGCCGGGCTCCTGTTCGTGCTGTGGCTCAATTTCAGCGCCTGGACGAAGGACTACGCGTCGGCGCCGGCGGCAACGCCCACGACGGACGCGGCCGCGACGAGCGGCGCTGCCGTGACGGCTGTTCCGGGCAATGGGCTGGCGGACGAACTGCCGACGGTGGCGGGCGATGCGCCGCCGCCGGTTGCCGGCGCCGTGTCCGCGCCCGAGGAGCTGCCGGTGGCGGCAACCGGGGCGGGGCGCGTGCGCATCGTCACCGACGTGCTCGATATCGACCTCGCGCTCGCGGGCGGCGAGCTGATCCGCGCCGACCTGCCGGTCTATCCGCGGCACAAGGACGAGCCATCGACGCCGATGCGGCTGTTCAACACGGACGCGGTCGAGACGCAATTCCTGTTCCAGTCAGGGCTCACGAGCGGCGAGGCGGGGCGTGCCGAGCCGAACCACAAGGCCCCATTCACCGCGGCGGCCAGCGAATTCCGCCTCGCGGAGGGCAGCGACACGCTCGAAGTGCCGCTCAGCTGGTCGGACGGCGCAGGACTGTCGGTCACCAAGACCTTCGTTTTCCGGCGCGGGGCCTATGCGATCGAGCTGCGCTATCACGTCCTCAACGCCGGCACGGAGCCGGTGCGGCTTGCGTCGTATGCGCAGTTCCTGCGCCATTCGCAGGGCACGGAACGCTCGATGTTCGACCCGGAGACCTACTCGTTCCGCGGCCCGGCCTACTACGACGGCGAGAGCTACCAGAAACTCGACATCGAGGACGACGAGGACCAGAGCCTGTCGCGCTCGATCACGGGCGGCTGGGTTGCCGGCATGCAACACCACTTCGTCGCGGCGATCGTGCCCGCGGCGGGGCAGCCCTACCAGTACGAGCTGAAGGTCAAGGACCTCGACTACCTGTTGCGCGTCGTCGGCCCCGCGCACACGGTTGCGCCCGGCGGCAGCCTCGAGCTCGCCGAGACGCTGTTTGTCGGGCCGAAGCTGCAGGACCAGCTGGAAAAGGCCGGCCCGCGCCTCGAGCTGACCGCCGACTACGGCATGCTCACGATCCTCTCGCAGCCGCTGTTCTGGCTGCTGGCGAAGATCTACGAATACGTCGGCAACTGGGGACTCACGATCATCATCGTGACCTTCCTGATCAAGCTGGTGTTCTACAAGCTGTCGGAAACGAGCGGCCGCTCGATGGCGAAGATGAAGACCGTGGCGCCGCGCCTGAAAGCGCTGCAGGAGCGGCACAAGGACGATCGCGAAGCGCAGGCGCGGGCGATGATGGAGCTCTACAAGCGCGAGAAGATCAACCCGGTCGCCGGCTGCCTGCCGGTGCTGGTGCAGATCCCGTTCTTCCTGGCGTTCTACTGGGTTCTGCTGGAGAGCGTCGAGATGCGGCAGGCGCCGTTCTTCGGCTGGATCCAGGACCTGTCCTCTCGCGACCCGTACTTCATCCTGCCGATCCTGATGGGCGCGGCAATGTACGCGCAGTTCAAGCTGAATCCGACGCCGCCGGATCCAGTCCAGGCGAAAGTATTCGCCTTCATGCCGGTGATCATGACCGCCATGTTCATGTGGTTCCCGTCCGGCCTCGTGCTGTACTGGCTGACCAACACGGCGCTGTCGATCGCCCAGCAGTGGAAGATCAACCGCGTGGTCGAGGCCGAGGCGAAGAAGCAGCGCACCGGCTGATTCCGCCGATCCTGCTGGTAAATGCCGCGTGGCGCCGCGCCGCGCGTACAATGAACGGCGATGGCGGACGGCGATCTGGATGCGCGGCCGCCATTGTTGTCCACGACGGCCGCGCTCTACCTCGATTTCGACGGCACGCTGGCGGACATCGCACTGCACCCCGACTACGTCGTGGTGCGCGAGCCGCTGCCGTCCCTGCTGCTGGCCCTGCGCGAGCGGCTCGCCGGCGCCGTGGCGGTGGTGACGGGCCGGCCGCTCGCGGCCGTTGATGCGCTGATCCAGCCGGCACACCTGGCCGGCGCCGGACTGCACGGCGCGGAACTGCGCCTTCCCGGCGGAAACATTGCGCGCACGGCCGGCACCGGCGCGGTCGCCGCGCTGGTGCGCGCCCTGCAGCAACGATTTGGCGATGACGACCGACTCGTGATCGAGGACAAGGGCGTCGGCGCGGCGCTGCATTTCCGCGGCGCGCCGGAACGCGAGGCGGAATGCATCGCGGCGCTGCGCCAGCTCGCCGCCACCGCGGCCCTGGAAATCCTGGTCGGCAACCGCGTCGTGGAGGCGCGCCCGCGCGGGGCCAACAAGGGCGCCGCGTTGCGGCGCCTGGCCGCGCACGCGCCGTTCGCCGGCCGGTCCCCGGTGTTCGTGGGCGATGACGTCACGGACGAGGATGGATTCAGCGCGGCAAGCGCGCTGGGCGGCTTTGGTGTCAAGGTCGGCGCGGGCACGACCGTTGCGCGCCACCGCATCGGCGCGGTGCGGGGCGTGCACGAATGGCTGAGCGAGAGCCTGGCGGCGCTCGCGAACGGGGGCAAAGGATGAACGGCGAGCAGGCACTGGACCTCGGGGTCATCGGCAACTGCGTGATTTCCGCGCTGATCGACCGCGACGGCGCCATCGTCTGGTGCTGCCTGCCGCGGCTCGACGGCGACCCGGTATTTCACGCGCTGGTCAACGCCTCGGCCGCGACGGATGCCGCGGGCAGCTGGGCCATCGAACTGGTCGGCCGCACGCGCGGCGAACAGGAGTATCTCGGCAATACCGCCATTCTCGTGACCCGGCTGTACGCGGATGACGGCGCGATCGAGATCGTCGACTTCTGTCCCCGCTTCGAGGTGCGCCGGCGCGTATTCCGCCCGCAGATGATCGTGCGCAAGGTGCGCGCGATCGCCGGCACGCCGCGCATCCGCGTGCGCCTCCGGCCCGCGTTCGGCTACGGCGCGCAGCGTCCCGAGATCACGCATGGCAGCAATCACGTGCGCTACGTGGGGCCCGAGCGCGCATTGCGGCTGACGACCAACGCGCCGGCCAGCTACGTGCTGTCGGAAACGCCGTTCCTGCTGGAGGGCTCCGCGACCTTCGTGCTGGGCGCCGACGAGACGCTGCGCGAGGGCGTGGACCAGACCGGGCGCGAGCTGTTCGAGGAGACCGATTCGTACTGGCGCCAGTGGGCGCGGCGGCTGGCGCTGCCGCGCGAGTGGCAGGACGCCGTGATCCGCGCCGCCATCACGCTGAAGCTCTGCACCTTCGAGGAGACCGGCGCGATCGTCGCGGCCATGACGACCAGCATCCCCGAGGCGCCCGGCACCGGACGCAACTGGGATTACCGTTATTGCTGGCTGCGCGATGCCTTCTTCGTCGTGCGCGCGCTCAATTCGCTGGCCGAAGTGGAGACGATGGAGCATTACCTGCGCTACATCGCGAACATCGTGGGCTCGTCCCCGGACGGACACCTGCAGCCGGTGTACGGCATCGCGCTGGAGCGGCGGCTCGAGGAATCCGAGGTCGCGACACTGGCCGGCTATCGCGGCATGGGTCCGGTGCGCATCGGCAACCAGGCCTACACGCACCTGCAGCATGACGTGTACGGCAATGTCGTGCTGGCCGCCGCGCAGTCGTTCTTCGACCGGCGCCTGCTGCGGCCGGGAACGCGCCAGGACTTCGAGCGCCTCGAACTGGTCGGCGAGCAGGCCTTCAAGGTCTATGCGACGCCGGACGCGAGCATGTGGGAGCTGCGTACGCGCGAGCGTGTGCACACGTCTTCGGCGCTGATGTGCTGGGCCGCCTGCGACCGCCTCGGCCGCATCGCCGCGCAGGTCGGCCTGCCGCAGCGCGAAACATACTGGCGCGAGCGCGCGGCCACGATCCGCGCGACCATCGAGCAGCAGGCCTGGAACAGCGCGCGCGGCACTTTCGTGGACAGTTTCGGCGGCAGCGAAGTCGAGGCGGGACTGCTGCTGATGGCGGAAGTCGGCTTCCTGCCGGCCGGGGATCCGCGCTTCGCCGGCACGGTCGCGGAGATCGAGCGCCGCCTGCGGCGCGGCCGCCACCTGTTCCGCTACGCGGCCGCCGACGATTTCGGCGTGCCGTCCACCGCATTCAACATCTGCACCTTCTGGTACATCGACGCGCTCACGCGGCTCGGCCGCGAGGCCGAGGCGCGCGAGCTGTTCGAGCACATGCTCGCCTGCCGCAACCGCCTGGGACTGCTGTCGGAAGACATCCAGCCCGAGAGCGGCGAATTATGGGGCAATTATCCGCAGACCTATTCGCTGGTCGGCATCATCAATGCGGCCACGCGCCTGTCCGGCGGCTGGGAGGACGTGGTTTGAATCGGGTGCGGCGCCTGGTGGTCGTCTCCAACCGGGTCGGGCCGGTCAAGGGCGTTGCGGCCGCCGGCGGGCTCGCGGTCGGCATCGTCGATGCGTTGCGCGAACACGGCGGTCTCTGGTTCGGCTGGAGCGGCAAGACCAGCCCGCGCGGCGGATCGCGGGTGCGCAAGGAGCGCGTGGACGGGATCACGCTCGCGACGGTCGACCTGAGCCCGCAGGATTTCGATGGCTACTACAACAGCTTTTCCAATGGCTGCCTGTGGCCGCTGATGCATTTCCGCATCGACCTGGCGCAGTTCCAGCGCGCGCACCTGGCCGCCTATCGCCACGTGAACCGGCAGTTCGCGCGCCTGTTGTTGCGCATGCTGCGGCCGAGCGACGTGGTCTGGGTACATGACTTCCACCTGTTTCCGCTCGCCGCCGAGCTGCGCCGGCTGGGCTCGCGCCACCGGATCGGTTTTTTCCTGCACACGCCCTTTCCGCCGACCGAGATCCTGTGCACGCTGCCGCAGCACGAGTGGCTGGTGCAGTCGCTGTTCGAATACGACCTGGTCGGCTTCCAGACGGACGAGGATCTGGCGCGCTTCCAGAACCACATCCGGCTCGCCGCGCGCGGCAGCGCCCGGGGCGGCGTCGTGTCGGCATTCGGCCGCGAGCTCCGCGCGGGCGCCTTCCCGATCGGCATCGACGTGGATCAGGTGCACCGGTTCGCGTTCTCGCGCGCCGGCGAGGGCGAGTTCCGGCGGATGCGGTCGATGCTCACCGGGCGCGACCAGTTCATCGGCGTGGACCGGCTCGACTACAGCAAGGGCCTGTTGCGACGCATGTGGGCGTTCGACCGCTACCTCGCGGACCACCCGGAGGCCCACCGGCGGGTCATTTACCTGCAGATCGCGCCGGTGAGCCGCGGTCAGTTGAAGTCGTATCGCGAGTTTCGCCAGGAAGTCGAGAGCGCGGCGGCGCAGATCAACGGCCGCTTCGCGCAGTTCGACTGGACCCCGGTGCATTACCTGAACCGCGCATTGCCGCGGCGCACGCTCGCGGGCCTGTATCGCGCCAGCCGCGTCGCCATCGTGACGCCGGTGCGCGACGGCATGAACCTGGTGGCGAAGGAGTACGTCGCGGCGCAGGACCCGGCGGATCCCGGCGTGCTGGTGCTGTCGCGCTTCGCGGGCGCCGCAAGCCAGCTCACGGAGGCGCTGATCGTCAATCCGTTTGACAATGAGGAGACCGCCCAGGCCCTGCACCGCGCGCACTCGATGCCGCGGCAGGAGCGGCGCCAGCGCCATGAGCGGCTGATGCGCGGGCTGCGCGCTTACGACGTACGGCGCTGGCGCAATGAGTTCGTCGCGATGCTGGCGGATGTGCCGGCGCGCAGCGGCCAGCGCCGATGATCCTGGTCGGCGACTTCGGCGGCACGCGCACGCGGCTCGCTTGCGCCGACGGGAAGCCGGGCGCCTGGTCGATCTCACAGCTGCGCGAGTATCCAACGGGGGGCGATGCCGCGAGCCTGGTGCGGCGGTATCTTGCCGACGCGGCCGGGCCCACCCCGATGGCCGCGGCGTTCTGCGGAGCCGGACCATTAAGCGACGACGGATCCATCCGGCTGACGAACGCCGACCTGGCGCTGGACCCGGCCGCGCTCGCTGCCGCCGCGGGCCAGGCGCGGGTCGCCCTGATCAATGATTTCGCGGCGATCGGACATGCGGTACCGCTGCTGGGGCCTGAGCTGCTCGAACCCTGCGGCGGCGGCAAGGCGGTGCGCGACGCGCCGCGGCTCGTCATCGGACCCGGCACCGGGCTCGGTGTCGCAATCGCGGTGCCCGCTGCCGGGAGCTGGACCGTGATCCAGGGCGATGGCGGACACGCCGATCTCGCGCCGGTGGACGACGAGCAGCTGGAAGCCTGGCGCGAACTGCGCGCGGCCCGCGGCCGCGTCGCGGCGGAAACGGTGTTGTGCGGCCCCGGACTCGAACGCCTCCACGCGGTCCTGTCCCCGGGATCGACGCAGGGCGCCGAGCAGATCGCCGAGGCCGCCTGGCGCGGCGAAGCGGGCGCGCGGCGCGCGGTGCAGATGTTCACGCGCTGGCTCGGCAGCGTCGCCGGCAATCTGGCGTTGACCGCCGGCGCGCGGGGCGGCGTGCTGATCGCGGGTGGCATCGTGCCGCGCTGGGGACGGCACTTCGACGCCGCGTTGTTTCGCGCCGCGTTCGAGGCCAAACCGCCCTACGTGGAATGGCTGCGCGCGATCCCGAGTTTTGTCGTGACGCATCCGCATCCGGGCCTGCTGGGCCTCGCGGCGCTCGCCGGGGAATCGTTGCGCGAGCCGCGCCGCTGAGCGTGGTTCGCGGCCCGTATACTCGCGGCCGATGAGCGCCGCAGCGGACACCGTCGTCGCGCCCGCTACGCCACCCGGCCGTGGTGGCATCGGCATCGTGCGCGTGTCCGGCCCCGCGGCGCGCGCGATCGCCACCGCGATGCTTGGGACCGTGCCGCCGCCCCGGCACGCTACGGTCGCAGTGTTTGCCGATGCGGCGGGCGGCGCGATCGACGCGGGGCTCGCGCTGTACTTCCCCGGGCCGCAGTCCTTCACTGGCGAGGACGTGCTGGAACTGCACGGCCACGGCGGCCCGCTCGTGATGGACCTGCTGGTGGCGCGCGCCATCGAGCTCGGAGCGCGCATGGCGCGACCCGGGGAATTCAGCGAACGCGCCTTCCACAACGACAAGCTCGACCTCGCGCAGGCGGAGGCGATCGCCGACCTGATCGATGCGGGCTCTGCAGAGGCCGCGCGCGCCGCGCTGCGCTCGCTCGCCGGCGAATTCTCGCAGGAGGTCCGCGAGCTTGCGGCGCGCGTGATGGAGCTTCGGACCTACGTCGAGGCCGCAATCGACTTTCCGGACGAGGACGCGGAGTTCCTGGCAAACGACGAGGTTCGCACGCGCCTGGCACAGATCGGCGAGCGCTTCGCCGCCATCGGTGAGGCGGCGCGGCAGGGGCGGGCGCTGCGCGACGGCCTCGTGGTCGTGATCGCGGGCCGCCCGAATGCGGGCAAGTCGAGCCTGCTGAATGCGCTTGCGGGACTGGATGCCGCGATCGTGACCGAGATCCCGGGCACGACACGCGACGTGCTGCGCGAGCGCATTCACGTGGACGGACTGCCGATCCACGTCGTCGATACCGCGGGGCTGCGCGATTCGACGGATGTCGTCGAGATTGAGGGCGTGCGCCGCGCGCACGCCGAGATTGCGCGCGCGGATCTGGTGCTCTACGTGGTGGATGCGACCCGTGGCCTCGATGTCGCGGAGACGGCAGCGCTGCCGGCCGGCACCGCAGCGCTCCTGGTCTGGAACAAGACCGATCGGCCGGAGGCGCAGCCCGCGCCGACCGATGGCAAGCTGCCGACGGTGTCGATTTCCGCGACGACCGGCGCCGGTTTGCCGGCGCTCCGCGAGCAGCTGAAGGCGGCGGCCGGCTATCAGGCCGATGCCGCGGGCGGCTACTCGGCGAGACGCCGGCATCTCGACGCGCTTGCCCGGGCGCAAAGCCTGTTCGAGTTGGCCGAAGCGCGGCTCGCCGAGCGCGCGTCGTTCGAGCTGGTCGCGGAAGAATTGCGCCTGGCGCACCAGGCGCTCGGTGAGATCACCGGCGAGGTGTCGAGCGACGAGTTGCTCGGCGCAATTTTTTCGGGATTCTGCATCGGCAAGTAATGCGGCGCTGCGGCGCCGAAGGCGGGGCGTAATGCGAATGATACCGATGCTGCTGCTCGGCTGGAGCCTGACGGCCAACGCGGCCGAGACGGTGGGCCGGGCCCAGGAAGCCGCGCGGGCCCACATGCTGGCGCACGAGGAGGCGATCGTTGCCGAACTGCGAGCGCTGGTCGCGCTGCCGAACGTCGCCGACAATCACGACGACATCCGCACCAACGCGCGCGCGCTGCTCGCGATGCTGGAAAAGCGCGGCATCGCCGCCCGCATCCTGGAAACGCCCGGCGCGCCGGTCTCCGTGTATGGCGACCTGCAAACCCCGGGCGCGACGAAGACGCTGCTCTTCTACGCGCATTTCGATGGCCAGCCCGTCGGTCCGCCGGAGCGCTGGGCGACACCCGCCTTCGAGCCGACGCTGCGCGCCGGCAGGCTCGAAGACAAGGCACCCATCGTCGCCTGGGCGGAGGCGAAGTATCCGCTGCCGGATGACTGGCGCATCTATGCACGCGCCTCGAGCGACGACAAGGGGCCGATCGTCGCGATGCTGGCGGCGATCGATGCGCTGCGCGCCGCGGAGATCCCGCTGTCGGTCAACCTGAAGTTATTTCTCGAGGGCGAGGAGGAGGCGGGCTCACCGAATCTCGCGCGCACGCTCGCGGCACACCGCGAACTGCTGCGCTCGGATTTGTGGGTCTTCGGCGACGGGCCGATCGATCCGCGCGGGCTGCCGCGGCTTGCGCTCGGCGTGCGCGGCATCACGACATTCCGGCTGAGCGCTTACGGGCCAATCACCAGCCTGCATTCCGGCCATTACGGTAACGTCGCGCCGAATCCTGCCGCGCAGATTGCCGGGCTGATTGCCTCGATGCGCCGACCGGACGGCGGGATCGCGATCGCGGGACTCGAGATCCCGGCGCCGACCGCGGCAGAGCTTGCGCTCGCGCGCGAGGCCTTCGATACGCCGGGCATGCTCGCGAATGCCGGTATCGGCGCGACCGAGAGCGGCCTCGACTACGGCGCCTCGATGCTGCGCCCGGCGCTCAACGTGACGCAACTGCAGTACGGCGGCAGCGGGACGCAGCGCAATGCCATCGACCCGGAGGCGAGCGCCGGGTTCGACCTGCGACTGACGCCCGGCATGCGGGTCGCCGATGCGCAGGCCGCGATCGAGGCGCATGTGCGCGCCCAGTGCTATGTACTGCTCGATGCGCCGCCGACGGCGGCCGAGCGCCTGGCGCATCCACGGCTCGCGCGCATCGAATGGGGCGCGGACGGCTATTCCGCCGCCATGTCACCGCCCGACGAGCCGGCGGTCGCGCGCACCATCGCCGTCGTGCGGGCGGCAACGAACGACCGCGTGCGGATCGCTCCGCTGATGGGCGGCAGCCTGCCGATCGCGCCGATCGGGGAAGTGCTCGGGGCGCCGTTCGTGATCCTGCCGATCGTCAACGCCGACAACAGCCAGCACGCACCGAACGAGAACCTGCGCATGAAGGAATTCCGGCAGGGCATCGAACTCTACGCGGCGCTGCTGGCGGAGATCGGTGTCAACTGGGGTGGGCGCTAGCCGGAGAATGAAAATGCCCCGCCCGGCAGCGGGCGGGGCCGATTTCGCGGGTTAGACTTAGAAGCGCTGCCCGAACCGGATTCCGATGGTCCGTGGCGCGACGGACGTGATGTATGTGCCAGCGCCCCCGAGGCCACAGATCTCCGCGTCACATTGCGCCCAGCGATCGAGTTGAGCCCGCTTGTCGAGCGCGTTGTTCACGAACAACTCCGCGGTGTAGCTACCTTTGGCGATGCCCGCGGCAAAGTCGACGATCGTATAGGAGGGTTCCTTGCCGAGTATCGTGCGTTGCGAGGTGCGCATGTCCGGCCAGCGGTCACCAACATAGACCATGGCACCCTGCACGTGCGCATCGAAACCGCCGACGTCAAATATGTAACGACCGGTGAGGTTCGCCTTCAGCTTGGCTGACACCGGAAGCCGGGCTCCTTTCGGGGCCTGCGGCGGATCGGGGCAGGGGCTCAGGTCCTTGCCGTCCGGGCCCAGTTGGCCGCAATACGCCTGCGTCAGTTTTGCATCCAGCACCGCAAAGCCTGCGGACAGCCGCAGGTTGTCGGTTGCCGCCCAAAGCAGGTCGCCCTCGAGTCCTTCGACCCGCGCCTGACCGGCGTTCGCAATCTGTGTCAGTGAATTCTGGCCCAGAAACGAGTACTGGAAGTCGTCCCACTCCTGGCGGAACAATGCGCCGTTGAAACGTAGGCGATTGTCAGCCCAACTCGTTTTCCAGCCGATTTCATAATTGGTCAGGAAGTCGGGACTGTACGGCGGCAGGCTGCCGCGACGATTGACGCCGCCAGGGCGGTAGCCCTCCGAAAAAGTCGCGTAGACCAGGCGCTCGTCGTCAAAGCGATACGTGAGGTTGAACTTGGTCGTATTGCCTGAGTCTTTGGTCCCCTTGTCGACATTGGTGCAGGGTCCGCCATTGACTGATTCGGAGGAGAAGCATTGCGGCTCTCCAAGTGCGGGGAAGAACGTATTGGTCAGGCCGAAGCCAAAGAATCCCAGCAAGGAATTCTTCGCCTCGAAAAAGCGGACACCGGCGGTTACCGACAAGCTGTCGGTCAAGGCGTAAGTCAGTTCGCCGAATATCGCCTCGTCACGATCTTTCCGGACTTGCTGGGTCAACCACCAGGTGTCATCCCACCCGGTGACTTCGATGCGTTGCGCGATGCCATCAATCTTGTAGTTCTGCTCGATGTCGTGCGTCTGGCGCTGTGTAAACAGGCCCGCGACAAACCGGAACCGGTTCTCTGCGGGCGATGAAATCCGCAGCTCGTGACTCTGTTTCGTGTACTTATCCTGGCCCAGGATGTACTGGGTGGGATCGATGTATGTGCCGGCCTCATCGTAGATATAGGCGCCGTAACCGCAGCAGGAGTCGTAGTAATACGAATAATCGACATAGTCCTGGCGGGTTTCATCCTTGCGGTCCAGGTAGGCACCAGCATAGGTGACATCGAAATTGCCGAGCTTGCCCTCGATGGTCAGCGCAGCCTGAACCCAGCGATCTTTCGACGTCTCTGGGTTGAAGCGCGTGAGGGTAAGCTCGCCATTGGATCGGTAGCCGTAGCTCCCGTTGCGCGTCTGATTCTGGCCGATTGCGCTTACAGCGACTGCCCAGCTGTCATTCAGGTCGATTTTCAGCGCGGCGCGGCCACCATAGACATCGCCATCGTTGTAGTCCTTCTCAACGCTGCTTGCATTGTCCTTCGTGACGCCCGAAGTCGGATAGGTGACCGTACCGCTGACATTGTCGATGAAGCCCGCGTCCTGCCGCGCCCACCCGACGAGCCGGATGGCTGCGGCATCTGAAATCGGCAGATTCACGAAGCCTTCTGCGAGGTATCCGGTATCTCCCTTGGCAATCATGCTGCCTTCGAGGTCATAGCCGGCTGCGAACCCGCTCGGGTCCGGCTTGTTGGTGATGATACGGATCGTTCCGGACTGGGAGCTGGCGCCGTAGAGCGTGCCCTGCGGGCCGGCCAGCACCTCGACGCGCTCGATGTCGTAGATGTGCACATCAAGCGCGCCGTTGATCGTGGTGACCGGTTGCTCATCCAGATAGGTGCCGACGCTCGGCTGGGAGCCGGAATGGTTCCCGTCGCCGCCGTTGGTAATGCCACGCATGGAGGCCCTGGAAAAGCCTGGGCCGCCGCTCTGGCCGCCGCTCTGGTATGAAAGGCTCGGCAGGAACTTTGCATAGTCTGCGAAGCTCGCGATGCGCAACTCGTCGAGCTGCTTCGTGCCGATCGCCTGGATGCTGAGCGGTACATCCTGAAGGCTTTCGGAGCGCTTTTGCGCTGTGACAATGACTTCGCCGAGCCCGGTGATTTCCTGCGCGTGGGCCGGCGAGAGCGCCAGCAATACCGCCGATGCCAGTGGCGCTCTGGCGTTGATAGATCGCGAGAGCCTGGCATTGCGTTTCTTTGAGCGTCGCATGTTTGTTAACCCCCACGCGGAGATCTGGCAAGTCTACGCCATGACGCTCCGGCGTCAAAATGCGGGTGCGGCCGGATAGGAATCGAGCACCGGGCCGAGGGCTTCCTTGAGCGGCCCGAGCCAGTGGTCGAAGTGTCGCCAATGATCCACGGCTTCTTTGTAAATCGGTTGCCGCACCTGCTCGGAACTCGCGGTCCGCACTGCGCGTTCATTCTCGTAGAAGCGCAGGCAATCGGCTTCGAATGGCAGGCCGCAGTACTCGAGCAGGCAGCGCACTTCAGCCTCGGTGTTTTCGATCATGTGTTCGTAGATGACCCGATGAACGCGCCCGGGCAACACGGCGTCGATATGCGCCATCAACTCGACGTAGTCGCGGTAGTAGTGCCCAAGATCGCCGAGATCGTAAGTAAATGACTGCCCGCGCGCGAAATGCTGCTTGAAGGCCGAGAAACAGCAACCCAGCGGATGGCGGCGCGCATCGATGATTTTCGCGCGCGGCAGCATCAGGTGGATGAGGCCAATGTGCGCGAAGTTATTCGGCATCTTGTCGATAAAGAACGGCGCATGGGTCTTGCGCTGTATCCGGGTCTGCTCGATGTAGCGCTCGCCGAGCACGCGGAAATCCGCTGCGCCAAGCGTCGCCAGCACGTCGGGGTACTTCGATTCCTGCGATCGACTCTTCCGCTCGCCGAGCACGCGCGCGATCGAGATGACATCCGGCAGCTCCATCGTTCCTTCGACGGCCGAATGACTGGACAGGATCTGCTCGAGAAGCGTCGAACCCGAGCGGGGCAGACCAACGATGAAAATCGGGTCGGATGCCGCCGCACCGAAGCCATCGCGCTCCGCGACAAATGATTTTGAAAACAAAGCCTTGGAGCGCGCAACGTGGCTCGCGATTTCGCCGGCATCGTAGGGGACCTGGGCTCGGCGCATCCGGTTGCCCGCCGCGTAATGCGAAAAAGACTCATCCCATGAACCCAGATCCTCCAGTGCTTTCCCGAGCGCGAAATGAAAGTGGTATCGATCCGCTGACGTCAGGTCAGTGCGCGCCAGCTGGGCCCGCATGGCGGAGATGTCGGCCGGGTCAAACCGGAAAGTCTTGAGGTTGGCCAAGCTCCACCACGACTCACCGAACCCGGGCTTGAATTCAATGGAGCGGCGATAGGCGGCAATTGAGTCCTCACGCCGTCCCGCAGATTTGAGAGCGTGCCCATAACTCATCCAGGCATTGGGATGTTTCGGATACTCGGCGAGCACGCCCTCGTAAATCTCGATCGCCCGACTGTAGTCTCCGATGCGGCCCAGAATCGCCGCCAGCAGATTTCGATAGTTGGGATTGTCCGGCTCCTGAGCGAGCACGCCCTCGACCTCGGCGAGCGCCTGAGCAGCCTTGCCCTGGCGGTTCAGGACGGTCGCGTAATTGTGCCGCGCGGCCGTGAAACTCGGCGCGAGCGCCAGGCAGCGCGCGAGCAGCACTTCCGAATCGCCGAATCGGCCGAGGCGTGCCGCGACCTCCGCCAGCATGCGGATCGCAGCGACGTCGGTTGAATGCTGCTTGAGATACGTGCGCAGAAGCATCTCTGCTTCCGCAATCCGGTTTTCCACGAGCGCTGCGCCAGCCTGCAGCAGTCGCGGATCGCGTGACGCATGGCGCAGATGATGCGCATATGCGGCATCCGCGGCGTCAGGGTCGCCGAGCGCGAAAAGATGATCCGCAAGCGCGCGCCACGCATCGCCGAGATCCGGCTGTAGCTCGACCGCGCGCCGGAGCGCGCCGACCGCTTCATCACCGCGACGCAGCGCCCCGAGTGCGAGCCCCCGCTCGTAATGAACCATGGCGTGAGTGGAATGCGCGGCCGCAAGCGGGGTCAGCATCCCGAGTGCGCCCGCGGCATCGCCCGTGCGCCGGCGCGCGCTGGCGAGCAGCAGCAGCGCGGCCGGGTGGTCCGGCACGACCTTCAGTATCTCGGCGGCCTGTTCCGCGGCAAGTTTCGGCGCGGTCGCGAGCAGGCGCTCGGTGTGCGCAAGCGCAGTCGCGAGCGTGCCGACCGGATCGCCGGCGGGCTTCGATTCCGCGCTCACGTCCGCGGTGGCGTGGCGACGGCCGGCGCCGGGTGGAACTTGCGCATCAGGAAATAGACCGGCAGGCCGGCCGCCGCGAGCGCGAGCGCCCACAGGAAGGGTTCCTTGCCGACGCCGATGAAGGCGAAGGCGGTGAACGCGAGGCCGCCCGCACCCGCGAGCCACAGCATCGGCGGCAGCGCAGCCGGGTCGCGGCGCCGCAGCACGAAGAGCGCGAGCGCGATGAAGAGATAGAGCGGCAGGTTCGCGGCGGTCACGACGATCGACAGGAAGGTGAAGCCGGCCACCAGCGAGTCGCTGTAGTTCATCAGCCCGATGAAAGTCGCGACCGCCCCCATCACCAGCAGCGCGATCCACGGCGCGCCAAAACGATTGCTGCGGCCCATCGCCTCCGGCATCAGTTTCTTGAGCGCGAGCGTGCGGGCGAGTTCGCCGACCAGCAGCGTCCAGCCGTTCAGGCAACCGAGACCGCTGATGACGACGAATAGCGCGAGCCAGCGTCCGTAGCCGGCGCCGAGCAGGCTGTCGATGATCGTGACGAACGGCGCATCGGAGGCGGCGAGCGTCGCCTGCGGCACCAGCAGCATGCTGATGCCGACGATCGCGACGTACAGGATCGCGACGACCAGCGTGCCGATCAGGGTCGCGCGCGGGATGGTGCGCTTGGGATCCCGGGCGCGGCCCGCGGCGACGGTCGCGGATTCGAAGCCGAGCATGGC
>JBBEAB010000081.1:0-2169 GCA_040899645.1 Steroidobacteraceae bacterium | reverse complement strand
TGGCGCGAGCGCCGCCGGCGGAACTGCCGACGTCGATGATGTCGTTGGCAACCACATTGAGCTCGCCGCGCAAGGCGCGCCGCGCATCCTCCACCAGCTGCGCCATGGCGAGCGGTTCGGCCGCGGCGTCGTCGGTGCCGTCGCGCAAGGCCGGTTCGAACTCGAGGGCCCCCATCGAACGCCTGCCGGCATACAACAATCGCTGCAGCGTAGTCACGTCAGTACGGTCGATGCCTTTGCGCGCCATGTACTCGTCGATCAGCGCGTTGCCAAACGTGTCTGGCAGCGCGTCGGCGAACACCCCGGGCAATCCCCGGAAGGTCTCCGGATTCAACGCAGGAAAGCTGTAGCGTGTTTGTGGCCGGGCCGGCAGATGCAGCGGCGACAGCTCGATGCCGGCCGCCGTGAAGGATGGCTCGTATTCAAATTCGTACCAACCCGGCCGGCGGAGGAGGGGCGCGATGGCGCCGGCGGTTCGCCCCCACAGGCGCACCTCGACTGCGCTGACGTCAGACACGCTTTGCCGGCCGCGCGGCCACCGTGGTCAATCGTCTCGTGCGCGGCGCACGTTGGCGGAGCCCCTTCGCGCGGTCGGCCGCGAGCAATTCCAGTGGACTCGGCGTCTCAGGCGCTGGGATCAGCGTTGTTAATCCGTCGACCAGCCCCAGAGCCCGCAACAGTGCGATGAGATTGCGCAGCGTAATGCCACCGGTCTGCTCGAACCGTTTCAGCGGTGTGAGTCCAACGCCACTGCGACGCGCCAGTGCCGCTTGCGTCATGGCGGCGCCCCGAGGGTCCAGGCGCCAGGCCCGAAGCTGAGCAGCCAGCGTGCGCGCAATCTCCCGGTCGGTCAGAGTGGTCAAATCCATAGGCTAATAATAGCACGTTAATATCACTAATGATATTTAATAGTCTAATATTAGCCTCTACAAGCTATGGCTCTCGGCGCTCGAAGCGGTGTTTCAGTGCCTGCAATCCCTCACGAGTGAGCCGGGCAGGATCCTCGCCGAGCATCGCCGCAAACCATCCGCCCGCCTTGCCGCCGGGCGGCGCGTATTGCAGATGCACGCGCACTTCAGTGCCGTGCGTGCCCGGCAGGCTCTTGAACTGCACCGAACCGGCATGTTGAATCGATTCGCCGGGCAACGTGCGCCAGCCGATGGTCTCGAACGGCACCTCGTTGATGATCTCCGCCATCCACGTGAGCGGCACGCCGCCCAACGCCTTCGCGGTCCACCGCGATATCTTGAAATCGATGTGCTCGACGCGCTCGAGGTGCGGCATCACCTCCGGCAGGCGCTCGAGCTGCCGCCAGAACGTGTAGAGCTCTTCCGCCGAGGCGTTGATACTGATCGATTCCCTGACGTGAGTGCCGCGCTCGCCCGCCAGCGCATGCCTGGTGTCCGAATGATCGACACCGATCGCGGCGTATGCCGGGCAATAGCCGGTGGCGCCGCGCGCGATGAGTCCGGCCGAGGTCAGGCCGAGGCCGCGCGAGCGGTGGCGCCACGCGTAGCCCAACAGCGCCGCGCCGGCCGCGAGCGTGACCACACGCTCGACGTTACCGACATTGGCCGCCGGCATGTGCGCGGCGAGGCCTTCCTGGTTCCAATCTGTATGGCTGTGTTCCATTGCAATCTCCCCGATCGGCGGGAAGTGCAATGGATGTGCCCGTCAGCTCTCGTCGAGCAATTCACTCACGCTCGACAGCGATGCCACGTGATCGCTGACGGTCTTCACCATCATCAGGATCGGCACTGCCAGCAACATGCCCGGTGTGCCCCACATCCATCCCCAGAACATGACCGAGACGAACACTGCCACCGAATTCACCCGCGCCGCCTGGCCCAAAAAGATCGGCGTGAGCAGGAATCCTTCGAGCGAGGTAATCGCCACCGACACGCCGGCCACCGACGCCATCATCGCGACCGACTTGAATTGCAGTAACGCCGCGACCGCGGACGCCACCATCACGACCGTCGGCCCAAAGTACGGAATGCAATTCAGCACACCCGCCGCCACGCCCCACAACCCCGCATAGCGCACCCCCATCCACCAGAACGCCAGCCACGTCACCACGCCGACCAGCGCGCCGCTCCAGAACAGGTAGAAAATGTAGCGGCCGATCTGTCCGGTCATCTCGTCGATCATCTGCACCGTCACCTTGCG
>JBBEAB010000080.1:0-2194 GCA_040899645.1 Steroidobacteraceae bacterium | reverse complement strand
CGTGGTGCGCACGCCGCAGGAGCTCGCCGACCTCAGGAAATACTGCCGCGAGGTGTACATCGACACGGAGAAGGCCGACGTCGCCGGCGTGACGCCGGCCGCGGGTGTAGCGATCGCCGGCCTGCCGGCCACCGGCCGCGTGTTGCACCGCGAGTCCGTGGCGGTGGAGGCCGAATGGCCCAGGGCCAAGGACGCGCTGCTGGGTGCGAATGCGGCACTGAGCGACGTGTTCGAATCCGTGCGCGTGCGCAAGACGCTCGACGCGGCGCAGGCGCGTTCCGCGGTGGGCAACATGACGCAGAGCATGCTGCGCAACCCCGACGCGCTGATGCTGCTTGCGGCCATGCGCCAGCGCGGCGGCTACCAGCTCGAGCGCGCGCTGGACGTCTGCGTCTACATGATCGCCTTCGCGCGTTTTCTCGGCATGGACGAGGGCGATATCGAGCGCGCAGGCCACGTCGGTCTGCTGCAGGACATCGGCATGCTGGACCTGCCCCAGGAGATGCTGCAGAAGGTCACCCGGCTCGAGCCGGCCGAATTCAAGATCATCCGCGGCCATGTGGCGCGCGGCCGGGAGATACTCTCCGGCACCCGCGGCTTGCCGGCCGAGGTGGCGCAGCTCGCGGCCCTGCACCACGAGCGCTACGACGGCTCGGGCTACCCCGGCGGGCTGAAGGGCGACGCGCTCGGCGTGATCGGCGGTATGGCCGGCATGGTCGATACCTTCGATGCCCTGACGGTGAAGCGCCCGTACGCCGGACGTTCCACCCGCAACTCGTCGAGCAGTTCATCCGCTGCATCGGCTACTTTCCGGTCGGCAGCATCGTCGAGCTGAACAGCGGCGAAGTCGGCGTGGTGGTGGCGCAGAATGCCGAGCAGCGGCTGCAGCCCAAGGTAATGGTGGTGCGCGACGCGCGGGGCGCGCCCTTGCGGCCGCAGAAATTCCTCAACCTGGCGAAGCTGCCGAAGGTCGCCGCGGACGAGCCCTACCGCATCCGCCGCACGCTGGAGTTCGGGCGGGCGGGCGTTTCGGTCGCCGAGGTCGTTGCCGGCTAGCCGCGCGCGCTAGGGCAGCGCGCGCCAGATGGCGCGCAGCTGCTCGGGCAGGTCCTTCGGCGAAAAGGGCTTCGACAGCACCCCGGCCGCGCCCATCCCGCGCAGCTCGTCCAGCTCGCGCTGCGACGCCTTGGCAGTAAGGAACACGACGGGCATGTCGCGCAAGCCCTCCGTTTCACGCATGCGCTTGAACAGCGTCGGCCCGTCCATCACCGGCATCATCCAGTCCAGCAGCACGAGATCCGGCATGAAGGCGAGGATGGCGTCGAGCGCGATCGTCGGGTCACCAATGATCGACACCTCCATCTTGCCGACGCGCTCCAGCGACAGGCGCGCAACGCGCTGGATGTCGTCGTCGTCTTCTACGTAGCAGATCTTCAGCAGCGGACGATCGGGCATCGAGTCCTCTTCTCAGGTGGAGACCGCGTCGACCAGCACCGGCAGCTCGAAGTGGAACGTGGTGCCGCCGCCCGGCCGGTTGTCAAAGCCGATGCGGCCGTTCATCAGCTCGATCAGGCGCTTGCAGATCGCCAGGCCAAGCCCGGTGCCGCCCTTGTGGCGCGTGGTCGTCGAATCGGCCTGCGCGAAGCGCGTGAATATGCGCGAGCGGAAGTCGTCCGGGATGCCGGGGCCGCGATCGCTGATCTCGACGCGCACCATGGCGTCGGCGCAGCGCGTGTTCACCTCGATCGCCGAACCTTCTGGCGAGAACTTGGCGGCGTTCGACAGCAGATTGGTCATTACCTGCATGAGCCGCTTGCGATCGACGTGCAGGCGCACGTCCGGCACGTCGCCGCGCACCTCGAGACCGACGCGATAACGGTCCGCGAACGACTTGTTGAGGATCAGCGACTCCTGCACCAGGTCGGCGAGCCGCACGCTTTCGGGCACCAGCGTGAACTTGCCGGATTCGATCTTGTCGATGTCGAGCAGGTCGTTGATCAGGTCGAGCAGCCGCTGCGCGTTGCGCTCGGCGACCGTCGCCAGCTCGGAGATCTCGCCGCTGGCATCGCCGACCACGCCACTGTTCACCAGCTGCAGGGAGCCGATAATCGAGGTGAGCGGGGTGCGCAGCTCGTGCGAGAGCGTCGAGGTGAATTCCTTCTTCAGGCGCTCCGCCTCCAGCTGCTGGGTGATG
>JBBEAB010000079.1:8324-16447 GCA_040899645.1 Steroidobacteraceae bacterium | reverse complement strand
GGCGTTGGGTCCGAACGCGACCGACTCCATCGGCACTTCGACGAAGCCGCCGATTTCGGCAGCCGGATTGACGTCTGTCGCGTCGTCCATGCGCAGCTCGTGCTCCGGGAACTCGAGTTCGGTCGAGTCGTCCGCGAACACCTTCCAGCGGCGGAACGTCAGGTACTCACCGGTCTTGCGGTCGATCTCGACGCGCACGTCGATGTCGTCGCCGTGCTTGCGACGCGTCGCTGAAGCCAGCGCCGCCTCGAGCGCCTCGAAAATGATCTCGCGTGCGACGCCCTTCTCGTTGGAGACGGCTTCGACGACTTCCAGGATCTGCTTGTTCATGATCAACCTGCCAATCTCGCCTTGCTGATTCCGGCGAGCGGCAATTTCCACTCTTTCCGGTCCACCTCGATCGTCACGTTCCCGTCCGCGACCGGCCCGAGCCGGCCCTTGAAGCGGCGCCTGCCTTCCAGTGGCGCCGCGAGTTCGATGCGCGCCTCGCTGCCCGCAAAGCGGGCGAAATGCGCCTCGGTCCTGAGCGGCCGGTCGAAACCGGGCGACGACACTTCGAGCTGGTAGTCGTGCCCTATCGGGTCCCCGGCATCCAGCACCGTCGCGATTGCGCGGCTCGCCCGTTCGCAGTCGTCAAGCCCGATGCCCATTCCGTCCGTCCGATCGATGTACACGCGCACCAGCGCGCTGCGAACCGAGGAACCGAACTCGACCTCGAGCAGTTCATAACCGAGACCGGCGGCCACCGGCGCAAGCAAGCCGAACAACCTGTCTTTCATCCGGCCTCCTCAGCCCCCGGAAACAAAAAATGGGCACGAGGCCCATTTCCGGCGACCCGATCGCAACAAAAAGGCCCCGCGAGGGGGCCTTCTGAACGACCTTCTGGTTCCGGGGGACCACGACCGGGCCTCGCTGCCCGGACCGCGGTGGCCTCTGCCACGCCCCCGACCGGCGCGCATGATACCGCAGGGGTGCCCGTGGCCTCAACCCGCCATCGCCGGCCAGGCCTGGAATCCCCTGCGCTAGACTGCGCCCGGCATTCTCGAGGGGAAATCGATGAAACAGACTACGCTGCTGGCCGCCCTGCTCGCTTTCGGCTGCGCGACCGCGCAGGCGCAGATTATGCCGGCCGAGCTCGACGCCGCCGCCGCCAGGCTCGAAGCCCGCGTAATCGAGTGGCGACGTGACTTCCATCGTCATCCCGAGCTCGCGAACCGCGAGTTCCGTACCGCGGCCAAGGTTGCCGAGCACCTGCGCGCGCTCGGCCTCGAAGTGAAAACCGGCATCGCGCATACCGGCGTCGTTGCCGTGCTGAAGGGTGCTCTGCCAGGGCCGACCATCCTGCTGCGGGCCGACATGGATGCCCTGCCAGTGACCGAGCGCACGGAGGTGCCTTTTCGTTCGACGGCCACCGGCGAGTTTCGCGGGCGCACGGTCGGCGTGATGCACGCCTGCGGGCACGATGCGCATACGGCCATCCTGATGGGCGCCGCCGAAGTGCTCGTGGGCCTGCGCGAGCGCCTGTCGGGCACCGTCCTGCTGGTGTTTCAGCCGGCCGAGGAAGGCGTACCGGAAGGTGAGCAAGGTGGCGCGCCCTTGATGCTCGATGAGGGCCTGCTCGAGATCGCCAAGCCGGACGCCGCGTTCGCGCTGCATGTCGGTCCGAGCCACACGACCGGCACCGTGACCGTGCGTCCGGGCCCGCTGATGGCGGGATCAGATTTCTTCCGCATCGTCGTGACCGGACGCCAGAGCCATGGCTCGCGGCCGTGGCAGGGCGTGGACGCGATCGTCGCCGCGGCGCAGATCGTCAACGCGCTGCAGACGATCGTCAGCCGGCAGGTTGATTTGACTGCGCTACCTGCCGTCGTTTCGGTCGGCGCGATCAATGGCGGCGTGCGTCACAACATCATTGCGGAGACGGTGGAAATGCTCGGCACCGTGCGCACGTTCAGCCCGGAAATGCGTCAGGACATCATCGATCGAATGAATCGCACGGTCACGAATGTGGCCGAGGCGAATGGCGCGAACGCACGGCTGGAGATGATGCCGGCACCCAATCCGGTGCTGGTCAACGACCCGGACCTCAGCGAGCGCGCCATTGCCTCGCTTCGTGCCGTACTCGGCACGGAGTCGGTGAAGACCAGCAACTTGCTGACTGTCGCCGAAGACTTTGCCGTCATCGCCGAGCGCGTGCCGAGCTTCTATTACTGGGTCGGCGTGACGCCGCCCTCGCACGACCCGGCCACTGCTCCCGACAATCATTCAGACTTGTTCTATGTGGATGAAGCCGCGCTGGCGGTCGGGTTGCGCACGATGCTCGGCATCGCCGTCGACTACCTGCAGGCGGCGCCGGCCGACTGAGCTGCGCCAGAGTCGGCAGAAATCCAATTTGCTTTGACTCCCGCCGGGCGCAGGCATATCGTCGTCGCACGTTCGCGTCGGGCCCGGTTGGGCAGCGCGGACCTTGGCAACAAGCGGACGGGAATTCTCCAGTCCGACAAGGGAGTCTGATCATGAAGCGTTTGGCAATTGCGGCATCTGCCGCGGCATTGGTATTGGCGTTCAACGCGCAGGCATTCGAGATCTACACGGACTACACGGCTTCAAAGGAAGTCTGGAACGTCACGATGGTGAAGGTGAAACCGAACCGCATCGACGACTATCTGCAGGGCCTCGAGCAGACCTGGCAGTCGGGATGCGACATCGGCAAGAAGCAAGGCACGGTCCTCGACTGCTACATCTACGTGAGCGAAACCGCCGCCAACCGCGATTTCAACCTCATGCTCGTGATGAAGTTCCCGAGTGGTGCTTCAGCGGATCCGAATGAAGCGCAGTTCAAGGAATTCCAGAAGCAGATGCGCGCCAAGCTGGCCGAAGACGCGCAGGACAAGCTGGTCGAAGGCTACGAGGAACTGCGCAGCTTCTATGGCGAGCAGAACTTCCGCCGCATCGAGTTCAAATAACGCGAAGCGCTATTCAACCTGCGGGCGGCCCGAGCCGCCCAGCAGATACACCGCAAAACTGCCGAGCCAGTGACCACCTTCGTAGTGTTCGCCGGTCACGGCGGGTAATGCGGCTTCACCATGTCGTGCGGCGGCACTCTCGAGCGCCGCACGGCGTGGATCTTCCGCCGGCAGGCCGGATGCAATGCCACGCAGCATCCAGGCCCGGCTCAGGTTCAACCCGTCGATATGCGCCAGCTTGGGATCGGCCCGGTCCGTCACGATGCCGGGCGGTAACCAGGCGGCCGTGCCGTCGGCAGGCAGGCGCGGCATGAATCGCGTCAGCCAGGCCGCAAATTCCAGCGGCGCCAGCACGCGCCGCATCAGGTCGGCCTCGGCGAGGCACGGCGACAGAAAGTCCTCACCGGAAGGTTCGTAGTCGAGCGGGCACTGGACATCGGCCAGGTAGTAGCTGCGGCTGCGCTCGTCGATCAACTCGCGCACCGCGGCATCCTCCGCGACCACGGCCCAGTCGCGGATCAGGCCGAATGCAAAAGCCGTTTGCGCATGCTCGCCGACCCGGATCGGATAACGCAGCTTCGGCAGCCAGGAGCGGATGCGGTCGGCCGCTTCCTGTTCGAGCGGCTGCAGGACGGCCGCCCAGCGCGCGGCGTCCGCATCGGGCCAGGCCCGCAACTCGGCGGACAGCTGCAACAACCATGCAAGCCCATACGGGCGCTCGAAGGAAACGCGCCCGGCGCCGCGCAGGTATGCAAGTTCGACCGATACATTGGCCTCGGTCAAGCTGCGGGCCAGCGCCTTGCGGGCGGCGGCTGCGAACGAGGCGTCCGGATAAAGCCGCGCGAGGCGCGCCAGCAACCAGTGGCCGTGCACCGCGGAATGCCAGTCGTAGCAACCATAAAAGACCGGCGTCAGCTCGCGCGGCGGCCGCACGTCGGCATCGCCCTGCAACACGTGCGCGATCTTGTTCGGGTATTCGAGGTGCGCGCAGTGCAGGGCGAGTTCTGCAAATCGCGCGGCGGCGGCCTCGTCCATCGCGGGTGCGCCCCGGGCGGACCCGATGCCTGCCGCGAGCAGCACCAACAACGCATACAGGGCGTGCATTGGCGACCACTTTAGCGCAGCCGGCCTGCTAGGATCGAGCGGTGAAACGACGGAATGCGGCTGGCGCGCTGGCCTCGCTCGGGCGCATCGGCCGACACCATGCGCCCGGCCTGGCAGCACGCAAATGCGCCCTGCTCGATCTGCTGGCGCGCGCTCGATTGGCAAGGCCGCGACAGGTCGCGCGGCTGCACGAATTGCTCTGCTATCTCGACGCCTACCCGGACGATCGGCGGGTTCGCGACCGCGTACGCCGGATGCTGCGCAATTTCGGCCCGCGGCCGGACCTGCGTGAACACCGCGCAGCGCTGGCCGGCAGCGGCATCGCCGGCACGGACACGCCCTTCCGCTTTTTCTTCCCGACCGCTCAATGGATCTCGGAGCACTGGCCCGGCGCACTGGTGCTGGACCGCGACGACCACGAGGCGATCCGCGACCTGCTGGCCGCGTTACCACTGCTGCTCGAGCCGGCGCAGGCCGATTGGCTTGCGACGCAACACGCAACCAACTTCACGCCGGTCGATCGCCTGCTACCGGCGGGCATGACGGACGCCGACTTCGTCAACAGCCTGATTGCCGCGATGCCCGGCGATGAGTTCAGCCGCGAAGCGTTCGGCGACCGCCTCGACCTGTCCTATGTGCTGCGCGCGGGCCGCAATACCCCGGAACGGACAACGACCCAATTCGACACCGGTCCGGTGCACTTCCAGCGCGCCGCCCTGCAGACGGGATACCCGGACCTGCGCGTCGAGGCACAACGCCGGCCGCAACATATCCGTCCCTTGCGCAACCAGGACGCGCGCGCGGCGATCCGCCTCGCGCGCATCTCGATGATCACCCGCGAACGCGACCTGGCCGCATTCCAGTTCGCCAGTCCCGACGACGCTTTCCTGGTCGATGACGGCCATGGACTCGCCTTCGCGATGCTGGGCGTGATGCCGGCACGGCGTGCCACGTTGACCAGCGCCTACACGGCGCTGACGCTGAAGAACGGCGTGCCAATCGGCTATATCCAGGTCGATGTGCTGGGGCGGCACGGCGCACTGTCTTTCAACACCTTCGAGACCTTTCGCGGGGCCGAGGCGGCGCACGTCTTTGCGCGATTCATCGCCGTGGCGCACCAGATCTTCGGTTGCACCGACTTCAGCGTCGAGCCTTACCAGCTCGGTATCAACAACGAGGAAGGCATCGAATCCGGCGCCTGGTGGTTCTACCGCCGTTTCGGCTTCAGACCGCGGGCGGCGCAGGCTCGGCGACTAGCCGCGCGCGAAATGGCCCGGCGCGTCGCAAATCCGCGCTATCGCAGTTCTGCGGCGACGCTGCGCGCGCTCGCGCGTTCCCATGTCTTCTATTCCCTGGACGCCGGGCGGCAGGCGCGGCTGCCGCGAACCGCCGACTGGACGGCAGCGGCCGGTCAGGCCTTGCGCCGCTTCCGTCAGGCCGATGCGTCCGACCGCCGCAGTGCCGCGACGGCCGCCGCGCTCGACAGCCTGCGTGCCGGAAGCGGCATGAAATGGAACACGAACGAGCGCGCCATGCTCGATCGCTGGGCGGGTCTCGTGCTCGCAATGACAACTCGCGGGCGCTGGAGGCCGGCGGAGCGCCGGCAACTCCTGCGGCTGATCGTCGCCAAAGCGGGCCGTAGCGAGCGCGTGTATCTACGGCAGGTGCTGCGTCACCGGCGGTTCCGGCGCCTGTTCGATTGCTGAGTGGAATCCCGGACCGGCGTCAGGCGCCCGCGACGAATTTCAGCATCGCCATCGTCAACAGGCCGGCATAGGTGCCGAGCACGTAGCCGAGGATGGCGAGCAGCACGCCGACCGGCGCCAGGCTCGGATGAAATGCCGAAGCGACGATCGGGGCACTCGCCGCGCCGCCGATGTTGGCCTGGGAGCCGACGGCAACGAAGAAGATGGGCGCACGGATCAGCCACGCCACGCCGAGCAGCACGGTGATGTGGAACAGCATCCAGACGGCGCCGACCGCGACCAGCACGGGCGCCTCCTTCATCTGCGTAAAGTCGGCATGCGCGCCGATGCTGGCGATGAGCAGGTAGAGCAGGACGGTGCCGATGCGCGACGCGCCGGCTCCCTCGAGCCTGCGGACCGGCGTAAACGAGAGTGCGACCGCAATGGCCGTCACGATGATGAATTTCCAGATCGTTGCGTCGAACAGCCCGGTCGACGCGCCTGCGGCGCGTCCGGCGAGCGTGGCAAGCCACATGCCACCGAATCCGACCGCAGCGATCATTAACAGGTCCGGCAGTGAGGCCACGCGTGTCGTCTTCGCCGTGAACTCCGCGACACGGGCCTTCAGGTCCTCGATTGCGGAAGTATCGGCACGGGTCAGGCGGTCAATCCGCCGCTGCTGACCCGCCGCATACAGCAGCACGCCCATCCAGATGTTGGCGACCGCCACGTCGACGATCACCATCATCCCGAACATCGTGCCGGATGTTCCCGCGATTTCCGCGAGCGCGACCATGTTGGCGCCGCCACCGATCCAGCTCCCGGAGAGCGCCGTCATGCCTTGCCACGTGTCGGCCGGCACCCACGCCGCAAAAATCCACAGCGCGATCGGCGCCCCGATCACGACGCCTGCCGTGCCGGCCAGCATCATGATGAGTGCCTTGGGCCCGAGCCGGACGATGCCCGGCAGGTCGAGCGCCAGGATCAGCAGCATCAGGCTGGTTGGCAGCAGATAGGCCTTGATCCAGTCGTAGGTCACCGACTCGGCCGGCAGGACGCCGAGCGTCGTCAGCGTGGTCGGCAGAAAATAGCAGAACACCAGGCTTGGCACGATGCCGAACAGCTTCCTGCCCGGCGTCGTTTCGCCGAACCAGAAGATCAGCGCGAGCACGGCCAGCAGCACCACCAGCACCGCGACCGGGTCGCTGACCCAGGTGTTTTCCCCATTCATGGCGCGGCATGGAAGCACGATTGCCCGGTTCCAGTCCAGCCGTTGCCGCCGCGCGACGAAGCGAGCAACCAACGCCCAGCAGACCGCATCCGACATCAGGGAGGACGGACCGTTTGCGGTCTGCCCGGTCATCGGGAGAGCGGGTTGGCTTCGCAACTGAAACTCGTTGCGGCTGCTACAGGCGGCGATCCAGGGGCGCAATTGCTCCTTGCCGAGCGGCTGGCCGATGAAGGCGAAGACGATGCGGCTATCGTCTGGCTCGCGCGCACTCGACTGGCTGGTTGAAGCGGCGCGCCTCGGCAATGCGCGAGCACTGGTGCAGGTCGCCTTGCTGCAGTCCGAAGGCACCGCGAGCGCTCCTGCCCGGCGAGTCCTGCGCCGATTGTCGCTTCCATTCCCCGATCGCGGTGATGTAGGCGCGCATTACCCGTTCAGTCAGCGAAAATTACACGTCGCGGATCCAAGACGCGCTGCACTACCCACGCTTCCCCTGCTCTGGATACTGATGACCTGCACCAGGGCAATGGCGGCAGCTGAAAGTCGCCGAGGAGATACCAGATGAACAACACCGTACTGGCCGGCGTGATCGTCGGCGCCGTCGTGATCACGGCCGCAGGGGCCGTAGCCACGAAGAACGGCTACAACCCGCTGCAGGACTACGCCACCGTGGTGGGCGTGGAACCTGCCTTCGAAACCAACCAGGTCGCCCGCGAAGTCTGCGGCGACGAAGCCGTGCTGCAGCAGGCGCCCGTCAAGGACGAGAAGCGCGTTGCAGGTGCGGCGATCGGGGCCATTGTCGGCGGCGTGCTCGGCAATCAGGTCGGTGATGGCAGCGGCCGCACCGCTGCCACCGTCGCGGGCGCTGCCGCGGGTGGCTATGCCGGCAGCAAGATCCAGAAGCGCATGCAGGAAGGCAATCTCAAAGAGACCGTCGAAACGCGCTGTGTCGTGGTCTACGACACCGAGTCGAAGCCGGCTGGCTTTGACGTCACCTACGAACTCGACGGTGTCGAGAGCGTCGTTCGCATGGACTACGACCCGGGCAAGCGCATCCCGGTCGAGGACGGCGAACTGGTCCTGACGAAGTCCTGAAGAACCCGCACCCCCCGGGTTCTCCCCGTCCCCGCGGCACAAGCC
>JBBEAB010000079.1:0-8314 GCA_040899645.1 Steroidobacteraceae bacterium | reverse complement strand
GGGAGCCGGCAGGGGGTCATTCCGCGACGCGCGCGGACGTGATGGTCAAACGGTACTGATTGGCGTTCTGGAACGGGCCGAGCCCGGTCGCGACCTGCGACTGCTGTCCGGCCGCCAGCGTTCCGCCCAGGCTGCGCTGCAGTTCACGCGTGCGGCCCGCAGCATCGACATATTGGATGTTCACCGCAATGTCGGTCACCGGCACCTGGGTCGGGTTGCCGACCGCGACCGTCAGCATGCCCTTCTGATCTACGGCCGCCTGCTTGCGCAGGTATTTCTCCGGGTTGTCCGGCAGGTCGAGCCGCATCAACGAAAGCGCTGCAGCAGCGCCGAGTTCTCCCGGTGCACCAGCCGCCGCTGCGTAGTACTGCTTGGCCTGATCGAACTGCCGCGCCCGCTGCGCAATGTTGCCGAGCGAGTAGTAAGCCGGCCCGGTCGGCAGCAGCCGGATGCTGGTTTCGAGGTCGGCCCGTGCCGTCACGTCGTTGCGCTCGCGCTCGGCGATCAATCCGCGCTGCAGGTGGTAGTAAAAGAACCCGTCGTTACGCGCGATCGCATCAGTGTACGCCTGCGTGGCGGCGCGGTGGTTCTTCTTCACCAGGTAGGCATCGCCCTTCAGCGCATGGAAATGCGCTTCACCCGGCAGCAGCTTGATCGCCTGCTCGGCGTTTGACAGCGCCACGTCGGCTTTCTTGTCCGCCAGCGCCTTGCGGCCCGCGTCGTAGACGTCATAGGCGGGCTTCGCGCGCATCGTCGCCGCCATCGCCGTCGTGTAGCGTTCGACGCCGAGTTCGCCGCCCGGCGGCAGCGACGCTACCCTCTTGCGGTTGGTATCGAGCCGCTCCTTCGACGGCGGGTGGCTGGCGAACAGTCCGGCCAGCCAACCACTGTCCTTGCGGTCGTTCATGCGCACGAACGTCTCCTGCAGGCTGACGGCGCCCGCGGCGTCGTAGCCGGCACGCTTCATGTAGTCGATGCCGTAGCGGTCCGACTCCAGTTCCGCCTCGCGGCCATAGCGCTGCATCACCAGCTGGGCGGCAAGTCCTGCGCCCGCGGCATACAGGCCGCCGTAATCGCTGTCACTGGTCGCCACCTGCGCCACCAGCAGGCCACCCTGCAGCAGCATGCCGCGGCTCATCTGCTGCGCGGAATGCCGGGCTGCGGCGTGCACGATTTCGTGGCTCAGCACCGCTGCGAGTTCCGACTCCGACTTCAGCTGCGTCAGCAGGCCGCGGTTGATGCCGATCTTGCCGCCCGGCATCGCCCAGGCATTCGGGATCGAATTGTTCAGCACCGCAAAATCGTAGGGCAGCTTGCGGTCGCTGACCGCAGCGAGGCGCTGTCCCACCTGCTGCACGTAAGTCGTCAGCCCGGGATCCATCACGTAGTCTCCACCCTCGGCCTGGCGCATCGGTGCAAAGTTCTTCTGACCCATCTGGATCTCGGATCCTTCACCGACCAGCATCAGGTCCCGGTCGCCGGTCACCGGATTGGTTGTGCAGGAAACCAGCAGCGCTGCAACAGCCAGGGCCGGCAGCAGGCGAAGTGCGGCACGATTCATTTCAGTATCTCCAGCTGTCCACATCGGCACCGGGCGGTGCCGTGTCAAGAATGCGCTCGACGACCCATGGCAGAACCATCTGCGGGTAACGCAGGCGGGAATACGCATTTGCGCGCGAGTGGTCACCGTTCCAGCAATGCTCATGCCGATCCCCATATTCCACCACGGCGTCAGCTGGCGGGTCCGCTGACTTCAGAAACTCTTCAACTGCATAAACGGCGTTATTCAGGTAGTAGTTGTCCATGTCACCGGTATAGATGCGCAGCTTCCCGCGAAGTTTCGGGCCCAATGTCGCCCAGTCGCGACGCAGGATGTGACCGAGGTCGTAACGTTCCCGCCAGTACGCAGCGGTGACCGGATCGATTTCGCCGGTCAGGCGGTCCCAGATGCGGCGCGGATAACCATCGGGGCCGACCGGCGAATAGACCGATTCCCAGGCATCCCACTGGTCGCCCGAGCGCCCCCTGGTGCCGAGCGCGAGTTCGTAGAGATTCTGTTGCTGGACCGTCGTGTCCACCTGCCCGAGCCAGTTGCGATGCGCGGGCCGCAGCGTGCGCTTGTACGGATTCGGCATGAAGTACGCATTCTTGTCGTCGTAGATGTTGACCAGTTCGTAGTGGCGGAAATCGATCGGGTCCGGGCACGCAATCCAGGCGCCGTTGTAATCGTCCGGGTAAAATATCTGCACGGCCATTGCTTCCCAGCCGCCGGTCGATCCGCCGTAAACGAATCGCGACCAGCCGGTGCCGAGGCCGCGGAAGCGGCGCTCGATCTCCGGGATCAACTCGTACTGGATGGCGTCGCCATAGGGGCCGTTATTTGCGGAATTCACCGCGTAGGAATCGTCGTAGTATGGCGTCGGGTGCTGGATCTCGACCAGCAGCACGCGCGGGAAACCAGTCGTGATCCAGTCCTGGTGCGACTGCCACGCGTACTCCTGCTGGATGCGGTTGTAGCCTTCGAGCCGGAAGCGCTTGCTGTATTCCGGCTTGAGGTCGGGATCCGGCGGCGTTTCGCGGAACCCGGTTGGCTCCGATGGGAAATGGCCGTGGGCGATGACCAGCGGATAGCGCGCAGCCGGATGCGCGTCGAATCCCCAGGGCAGACGCACCCAGGCCCCGAGGTACATGTCGCGACCCCAGAACTTCGAGAGGCGCTCGCTGCGGATCCGCAGGTGACGCACGTAAGGCGTTTCCTGTTTCTGGAATGCCTCGACCGGCGGGATCTTCTGGTCGAGAACGATGGCCAGGCGTTGGCGACGCTTGCCGTCGATGCGCAGCGTCAGCGGTCTTGAATACAGGTTGCCCGGCTTGCGACTCCAGACCTGGCCCTCACCCTGATCGGGCGGCAGCTCGAGGCGATGGCCGTCGCTACGCACGAATGTCTCGTAGCGATTCAGCACGGCCTGCACCTGGTATTCGCCGGCCGGCAGGTCGTCGAGCGAGCGGATCGGGAAGCCGAATGCCTTGCCGTCGATGACGCGTTTTTCTCCCGCCTTCCACTTGCTGACGCCGATCCCGAAAAACGGTATCGCATCCACGTTCCAGTTCACCCGGGAACGCGGCTCCTGCTCGCCGCCCGGCGCCAGGATCAGCAGCAGGCGGCCGGTCAGCGGATCGCCACTCATCTCGGCCGGATAACTGATCGTGAACCGCGCGGTCGCCGACGCGGCGCTCGCAAGCAGCATCAAGCTGATGGCCAGGACAACTCTGCGAAGGGCGCGGGGCATCGGGTTGTCTCCGCTCATTCGGGCCAGGCCCGATCTGCAAATGCTAGCGCAAACATCCCGATCACGCAGGCACCGGCGACAGCAGTTGACGCAAAGTGCTGAGGTCGATATTGCCGCCGGAAACCACGCAAACGACCTTGCCGTGCCCCGCCCTGCCCGCGAGCGCACAGGCGAGCGCGCAGGCCCCGGCGCCCTCCGCAATGACGCGGTTGCGCTCGACCAGCAGGACGATGGCCGCGGCAATCTCGGCGACGGTCGCGACCAGCGCGCCGTCAATCAGCGATCGCGCGCGCGCGAACATCTGCGGGAACACGGTCCTGCTGCCAATGCCGTCGACAAAGCTTGGCTGATAATCGACCGTCTGCGGCGATCCGGAGGCAAGCGATGGAGCCAAAGGCGCGGCGCTGGCGACCTCGGCCGCCCACAGCCTGCATTCAGGACGCAACGAACGGACGGCCGTCGCGATGCCGCAGCTCAGCCCACCGCCACCCCAGGGTATGACGACTGCATCCACATCCGGCAGGTCCTCGAGGATCTCCAGTCCTATCGTGCCGTTGCCGGCCATCACCTGCGGATCGTCGAATGCGTGGATAAACGTCCCCACCACCCCCGGATAGGCACGGTCCTGAAACGTCTGCCACCAGCGCTCGAACGGCACGCGGATCACGCGGCCACCCAGGCTTTCGATGGCCCGGATCTTGGTGTCGGGCGCGGTCTCCGGCACGATCACTGTGCAGGGGATGCCGCGCTCCCGCGCGCACCAGGCGACGCCCTGCGCCATGTTGCCGGCCGAGGCCGTCAGCACGCCGTGAGCCAGCGCGCGCGGTTCGATGCAGGCCATCGCATTCGCCGCGCCCCGGATCTTGAACGAGCCGATCGGCTGCAGGTTCTCGAGCTTGAGCCAGATCTCGGCCGGCCCATCCGGCAGGTTGAGTCGCACCAGGGGCGTACGTATGGCGGCTGGCGCGATTCGCGCGCGCGCCTGGCGGATGTCAGCGAGTGTCGGCGGCATCGGCCGGGATGATAAGGCCACTTCGCGGCGGCCGCGCGACTGGCGAGGCAATAAGTCGCCTTGGCAGAGGGCAATATCGTCGAGTCGAGGCTGACACAGAGGCCGCATCGCAACGCCCGCCTTGGCGGTCGGGCTGTTCAACTGCGGCGGGTTCATCCGCACCCCGAACCGCATCTGCGATCTCGCGATGCCGGCGGCATGCGGTAAACCACGGGTCGTCGCAGCATTCACTGGACTCCCATTCTCGCGCCAGCGATTCACAAGGTCAGTTCGGTAGCGCACACAACTGCAGCGTAGCCGCGCGACCGCAGCGCGCATGTCACATTGCCGCCGCGCCTAATTCAGAGCACACTGTCCCGCATGTACGGACGTGCATCCCGTCGCGCATCCATCGGGTTGCTGACGATCGCCGCCACCATCTTCCTGGCCAACACGGCCAATGCGATTGAATTCAATTCAGGCGAATTGCCGGGTCGCACGAAAGCCGCCATCGCTGACTTTCGTGCGGCAGTGGCGCTCGAGCCCGACTTGCAGCGCGGAGCCGCGCTCTTCGCTCCCTGTGCAGCGTGCCACGCGGCTGACGGACTCGGCACCACTGACGGCAGCATTCCGGCGATCGCGGCACAGCATGTTTCGGTATTGGTCAAGCAACTCGTTGATTTCCGGCACGATCGGCGCTGGAACGAGCGGATGCGGAACTTCGCTTCCCAGCACAATTTGAGCGGCCCGCAGGAATTGCTCGATGTTGCTGCATATGCGGAGAGTCTTCCGCGCTGGCCACCGCTCGAGGGTGGCACCGGTGAAGGCGCAGCATTGAAGCTGGGAAAGGTCGTCTACCACCGTTACTGTGCGGAGTGCCACGGACCGCTGGGGCTCGGCGAACTGCATCGCATGCGACCGCGTCTCGCGGGTCAACGCTATCAGTACCTGTTGCGTCAACTCGAGGAAACGGCTGACCGAATGCGCCCAGGGATGGATGTCACGCACGTCAAGCTGATCGGGGCACTCTTCGACGCGGAACGAAAAGCGGTCGCCGATTATCTGTCACGTCTCAGCCCCAATCTCGCATCGACGCAATACAAAACACCATAACCACCACGCTCGAACGCACTCCGATCAGGCTTGCGTAGTCGTAATCAGCGCCGAAAACGGGATCATGCGCTCAGCCTGCGCGTCCCAGAGACGCAGCCGTGCTGAGCGCAGACTGGTCCGCAGTGTCACGCGCGGAGCCCGTTGCAGACGCGGGTGCGATTCGAAGCACTCCCGCAGCCGGTAGCTTGGAATCCGCGTCGCCAGGTGATGCAGGTGGTGGTAGCCGATGTTGCCGCTGAACCAGTGCAGGATCGCCGGCAGATCGTAATAGGAACTGCCCTCGACCGCCGAGCGCTCGATGCTCCAGTCATCACTCCGGGTCCAGTAGGCTCGCTCGAACTGATGCTGCACGTAAAAGAGCCAGACGCCCGCCGCTCCTGCCAGGAAAAACACCGGCAGATGCACCAGCAGCAGCGTCTGCCAGCCGACCGTCACCGAGAGCAGGGCAAACACCAACACCAGCACGACATTATTGGCCCAGATGCTCATCCATTCCTTGCGGAAGGAACGCGGCAAGTCGAGCGGCAGGCGCTGCTTGAAGAAGAACTGGACCAATGGCCCGAGGCCCAGCAGTACCGGCATGCTGCGGTAGACGCGATAGCCCAGGCGCCGCCACCGGCTTGCAGCCACGTACTCGCTCACGCTCATCGTGACAATGTCCCCGACGCCACGGCGGTCGAGGTTCCCCGAGGTCGCATGGTGGATCGCGTGGGTGCGCCGCCAATAGGCATACGGCATCAAGGTCACCACACCGAGCACGCGGCCGACCGCGTCGTTCACGCGGTTGCTGCTGAAGAACGAACCGTGGCCACAGTCGTGTTGAAAGATGAACAGCCGGACGTAGAGCCCGGCGACCGGAAGCGCCAGCAGCAGCACGATACCGTAGTGCCATTCCAGGCGAACAGCCAGGACCATGGCAGCCCAGCCCGCGATGAACAGCAAACCGGTGGTTACGAGCTGAATCGCGGCGCGACGATCATCGGCGCGGGCAAAGGGCGTGATCAAGCGGTGCAATGGCGGCTCGCCGCGCGTGCCATGCGAAGTATCGGGTTGCGATCGGTCAGGCATGTCCACAGTACTTTGCAGAAAACGGCGCCATCCTAACCGCTCCGCGCGCTGCGATGAAGTACGTTCGACAAAGAGGACCCATTACAGAGACATACGTTCCGTGTCGCCCGAAGATCCGGGGTCACATTGCAGCGGACTAACGGTTGCCGGCAGCGCTTGCGGGCCGACTCCTGGCGGGAGCAAGCGGTCGTTCCCGTTCGCGCTTGAGTTGCAGCGAGTAGTACTCCAGGCGCGGGTGATCCGGCCGCGCGGACCGGACCGCGTCGACGGCACTGGCAAGTCGCGGCATGTCGCGCGCCTTCAATGCCTGTTCGGCCTCGACCAGCAGCTTGTCCGCGACGCGATCGATGCCGAGCAGTGCCAGGCCGTTGTCCGGATCGAGCGCGAGCGCCGCACGATACAGTTCGAGGGCGTTCTGCCCGGGCGGGTCCACCAGCTTGTCCTGCATCAGGGCGGTTCCGGCGTCGTCGAGCAGCTGCAACAGTTTCGCGTCGTTGTCGATCTCGACGGGTGCTGCCGGTGCCGGCTTCAGCTGCGCGACGAGCTGGTCGACGTCATTCCACGGCTTCCAGTGCGAGAGCGCCCAGACGGCCAGTAGCAGCGCAACCAGTCGCACGCAGCGGCCGGACCAACGCCGAACCCACGTACGGTTCACGCTTATTCTCGGCAGCCTGAATTTTGGGGCCTTGATCAACGCACGGATGCCGGCGATTGCGGCGGAAAGAACCCTGCGCCGGGTTGCCGCGCGCTGATCGGTCGTCGGCCGTTGGCCGCGCAGCGCGGCGTCCACCATGTCGCAAATGAATTCGGCGGATGCCGCATGGTCGAGACGACCAAAAATGGATCCAGACGAGACGAGGGGTGCAAGCAGCGCCTCGTTGTCGCGGTTGCCGACGATGATGATGGCGAGATCCGGGAACTGCCCGTGCACTCGATGGACGAGCTCGCGCGTGTCGCAGTTGGCGAGCGATGTGTCGATCATCAACACCGGATTGCCGGCAGTCAGCATCAATTCACCGGCATGTGCCACGTCGTCGGCACGCCAGACCCGATGCATGCCGGCGAGGGAATCGCGCAGCAGATCATTCAATGCGCGATCTGCCGACAGCACGATGACGTTGGCGGCTTGCTGCGCAGGCACGCCCGACGGAATCGCCATTGGCAAAGCTGAAGCCGGCGTTGCAGGCGAAGCCTGCGCGATCGAAGGAGCAGGCGATGCTCTTGGTTGCGGTGCCGGCGGCGGTCGTTTCGGCGGCTCCAGTGAGATCTGCGGCGCCGGTGATAGCTGCAACAACTTTGCGGCGGGCGGCGCTTTCGTCTTCTGTCCTGGCGCGAGCGGCAGAGCCGACGATGTTTTCGCTGGCAGCGGCAATGGCGTTGGCGGTGGCGGTGGCGGTGGCGGTGGCGCCAGTGCGACCTGCAGCGCCGCCGCAGGTTCCTGCGGCGACGGTACAGGCGGCGGCGTTGCCGGTTCATGCGCGGGCGGCGGAGACAAGGACGCCTCCGGTAGCGGCATCGGCGAAGACCGTGGCGTCAGCATCTGTATCCTCACTGAGGCGCGCGCCCAAAGTGACGCTCGCTGCTTCGGCGACGCGTGTGGTGCCTGTCCAGCCGGCGGCTTCGCTGGCGTCTGCGCCGCCTGCGGGCCTGGCGATGACTGCGGTGGCGGCAATTTCGCCGATTCCAGCGAGACCGGCGACGCCGGCGGTATCTCCGGCGTCACTGCGGCTGGCGTCGCTGGCGCTTCTTTCTGCTCGACTTGCGGAGCCGGCGATGCTTGCAGCGCCAGTGGTGGCGATGACACCGGTGGCGTCAATGAGGCCTGCGGCTGTGGTGGCGTCGGTGGCGTCAA
>JBBEAB010000078.1:0-16936 GCA_040899645.1 Steroidobacteraceae bacterium | reverse complement strand
CCTGCCCGCCACCAAGGCGAGTCCGAAGGAAATGCTGCCGATCGTCGACAAGCCGCTGATCCAGTACGCAGTCGAGGAGGCGCTCGCCGCCGGCGTGCGCAACCTCGTGTTCATCACCGGCAGCTCCAAGCGCGCGATCGAAGACCACTTTGATACCGACCCGGAACTCGAGGCGGCGCTCGCAGCCCAGGGCAAGCAGGACCTGGTGGACGAGCTGCGCGCCATGCTGCCGGCCGACGCGTCCTGCATCTATATCCGGCAGCCCGCGCCATTGGGTCTCGGGCACGCGGTCCTGTGCGCCCAGCCGGTGGTCGGCGACGAGCCATTCTTCGTGCACCTGGCCGACGACCTGATCGACGCCGCACAGCCGGTGCTCGCGCAGATGCGCGATCGCTACCTGGTGAGCGGCGGCAGCCTGATCGGCGTGCAGCAGGTGGCACGCAGTGAAACCGGGCGCTACGGAATTGTCGCCACCGACGACTCGGGCGGCGAGCTCACGCGTGTGCTGCGCATCGTCGAGAAGCCGCGGCCGGCGGATGCGCCGTCCGATCTCGCGGTCGTCGGGCGCTACCTGCTTTCCGGCACGATCTTCGAACGTTTGCGGAACATCGGCCGCGGCGCCGGCGGCGAAATCCAGCTGACGGACGGTATCGCGGCACTGCTCGCAGACGAGCCAGTCTACGCGTACCGGTTCAGCGGCAAGCGCTATGACTGCGGCAGCAAGCTGGGTTACCTGGAAGCGACCGTCGAGTACGGACTGCGGCATCCGGAACTCGGCGACCAGTTCGCGCGCTACCTGGATGATTTCGTCGCCGGCCGCAAGGGCCGGTCCTGAAGCGACGCGTCAGTTCAGTTCGTATGAATCGGGGATCAGGACCGCGTGCGGCGGGACGCGCAGCGGTTCGGTGATCGCGCTGCTCCAGCGCCGCGTGTAGACCTGCAATCGCACTTCGTCGTAATCTTCGCCGCGCACGCCCTCGAGCCTGACGCCTGCAACCGCACGCTGCGATACGCGCCACTCCACGGTCGCCGCCAGGCGCGCGCCGACGCCCTCGCGCGAGTCGGCGGGAAAGCGCGGATCGCCGCTCGCCGCCTGCAGCAGCGCATCGGCCGGGAAGTACTCGCTCGCGGCCTCGCGCACGACCTGCCAGGTCAGCCCGCCCTCAAAACGGAAACTGCGATCGTCGCGCTGGCCGCTCAGGTCGAATGCCGGGCCGACTGCGAGGTACTTGCGCGGGCTGAAGTAACCACCGTGGCCAAACGTGAACTGCGAGCGGTTGTCGTCGTAGCCCGTCGCCCGCGCATGGCCGCCCACGCGCGCCTTCCATCCGCTGCCCGAGGCAGCGCGGCGCCAGAAGCCGGCCTCGGCCTCCCACTGCGAATTCTCGTCGACCCGATGGCCGTCGATGATGGCGCCCGAGACCTGGCCAAAGAGATTGAGGTCTTCGTCGCCAAAGCTGGCGCCGACATATGCGCGATTGCGCGTCACGCCGCCCCAGTCGAGGCCAGTCAGCGGATCGATGGCGCCCGCGAACGAGAGCATCGAATCGCCGACGACTTCACGCTCCAGTCCGAAATCCCACGGCCCGTCCGCGGTGGCGACGCGGAAGCGCAGCGCACCCGTCAGGTTGGCGACCTCGAAGGAATCCGGGGTGTGACCCAGCTCGACGACGAAACCGTTCCACGGGGCCCACTGCAACAGCGCGGCGACTCCCAGTTCGCTGTGCGGGTTGACGACGGATGCGAGCGCCGGCGAACTGCCATACGCCGCGCCAGCGGGGATCCGGTCGGAATCGGGTGCGAGGGCGTCGGCAGCGATGCGGAAGCGGCCCCAGCGCGCGTGCCCGCCGGCCAGCGCAAGTTGAAACTGCGGCATTTCGAGCCGATCGTGAGCGACCTGGCCCTCGCGCCAACGCCCGCCAAGCGCCACTTCAACGTGGCCGACCCAGGCTCGTTCGATCGTCTGCAGGCTGCGGTCGGCCGCGAGGCGATCCGGCGCCAGGTCGCGCGCAACGATCAGCGCATCGTAAGGACGATTCAGTGCGAGCAGCGTGTCGACCAGCTGGCCGGCCGCGCCCGGCGACTGCCGGTCGACATCCAGCAGGTCGCGCAGCGCCCGCTCGCGTGCCGGCGCATCGCCGCGCAACTCCGCAAGGTCCGCGCGGGCGCGCAGCGTCGCCGGATGATGCGGACGCAGTTCGTCGAGCACCGAGTAGGCGCGGCCCGCCGCATTGGCGTCGCGCAGGTTGCGAGCCGTATTGAATTCCAGCAGCTCGACCTGGAAGCGCGTTTCGCGTTCCAGTTCGGCGAGCGGCGCATCGAGCTTGCCGGTGGCGCGCGCGGCGACAAAGTGCACCAGTGCCTGCCGCGAATGGCCGCGACGGACTGCGAGGATTGCCAGGCCGGCCTGCGACTGCGGATGGCTCGGCGTACTGGCCGGCACTGCCTCGAAGTGCATCGCGGCGCAGGGCTCGACGCCGAGATCGAGACACAGGTAACCCTGTGCAACATGGAGGCGCGCGCGGTCCTCGGGCGCAAGCGCCTGCAGCGCCGCGGGTTCCTGCAGGCCGGGCAAGGCCTTGCGCGCCGCTTCGGGGTCGATCGCGGCCAGCGCCTTGAGCCACGCGTACTGCGCCCATGGATCGGATTGGTCGAGCGCCCGCGCCTCGTTGGCGGCGTTGAGCGCGCCCTGGAAATCGCCTTGCGCGTAGAGCGCGTCGGATTGCTGTCGCCAGCCCGCGGCATCGCGCGGGCCATCGGCCGGCGCGGTCAGCGCAAGCGTCGCGATCAGCGCGACCGTCAGACTCATGCGGCAGTCCCCTTGTGCAGCCGCTCTCGAATGTCATGCGACCGGCGCAGAGCCGTCTGGGTGGCGGCTGGTCGCCGGTCGTTGCGCATCATAGCGGCTTTCGGAGCATGCCTCACGTGCGATATTTCATGAGAAGTTAAGCTTTAGTGTTTGATTGTACTTGGATAAAAGACTAGTTTGCCGCGAATGCCGAGCGCCCTCATTTACGCGATTGTCGTGCTGATCTGGGGCACGACCTGGTACGCGATCAAGTTTCAACTGGGCGTGGTGGCGCCGGAAATCTCCCTGGTCTATCGCTTCGGGCTCGCGGCAATCTGCGTGTTCATCTACGCGAAGTTCACGGGCAGCCCGATGCGGCTGTCCCGGCGCGAGCACGCTTTCGTCGCGTTGCAGGGCCTGACCCTGTTCTGCCTGAACTATTGGATGACCTACCAGGCCACGCAGTTCCTCACGAGCGGCCTGGTCGCAGTCTTATTTACGTCGATCATCCTGCTGAACCTGATCAACGCGCGGTTTTTCTTCGGCGTGCCGGTCGAGGCGCGTGTGCTGCTCGCCGCCGCGACCGGCACCATGGGCGTGGCGCTCCTGTTCCTGCCGGAATTGCAGGCGGCCATGGGGAATCGCGCGGTCATCCATGGCGCGCTGCTGGCGCTCGGCGCGACCTACCTGGCCTCGCTCGGCAACATGGCGGCCTTGCGCAATACGCAGGGCGGGCTGTCTGTCGTCAGCACCAATGCCTATGGCATGGCGTACGGCACCCTGGGCCTTGCCGCGATCGCCCTCATTCGCGGCACGCCGGTCAACTTCGATCCGTCATGGCCCTACGTGGTCTCGCTGCTGTACCTGTCACTCGCCGGCACCTCGCTGGCATTCGGACTGTACCTGGTGCTGTTGAAGCGCATCGGACCGTCACGCGCTGCCTATACGAGTGTTCTGTTCCCGGTCGTGGCACTCGCGGTGTCGACCCTGTTCGAAGGATATCGCTGGAGTCCACTTTCGATCCTGGGTTTGGCTGTGCTCGTAGCAGGCAATGCGCTCGCGCTTGGCCGCCGCGCGCAGCAGGCCGCGCACTGAGGCGTGCGGCGTGAAAAATGACGCAGGAGAATTGGCTCCCCGAGTTGGGCTCGAACCAACGACACACGGATTAACAGTCCGTTGCTCTACCAACTGAGCTATCGGGGAAGCGATATTTCAGGGCGCGGGATTGTCGGCCAAGGCCGTGTCCAAGTCAACAAAACGATAGGGATTTCCGGGCCTTGTCGCGAATCAGGCGCGCCTGCGCAGAACGGCGCCCGCGAGCGCGCGCTGCATGCGGCCAAGCGCGTCCCTGAGTGTGTCGGCCGAGGCGGCGAACGACAGGCGGAAATGCCCCGGCGCGCCGAACGCGGAACCCGGCACGACGGCGACGCCCGCCTCGACGATCAGGAATTCGGCGAAAGCGTTGTCGTCGGCGACGCCCACGAGGCGCATGGCTTCATCGACATTCGCGAACGCGTAAAACGTGCCCCAGCCTTGCAAGCAGGACACGCCGGGCAGCGCGTTGAGGCCGGCGACGACCAGGTCGTGCCGTGCCTTGAACGCCTTGTTCATTTCCGCCACACAGTCCTGCGATGAATTGAGCGCGACCGTCGCCGCTTTCTGCGAGATGGACGATGCATTGGACGTGCTTTGTCCCTGAATCGTCGCCATCGCGGTGATCACTTCGACCGGACCACCGCAATAGCCAATACGCCAGCCCGTCATCGCGTAGCTCTTCGAGCAGCCGTTGATCGTGACCGTGCGCTCATAGAGTCCCGGGTTGGCGGTCGCGAAACTGCAGAACGGCTCCGGGCCCCACCAGATGTGCTCGTACATGTCGTCCGTGCCGATGACGATGTCCGGGTGCCGGGCCAGGATCGCGCCGAAAGCCTGCAGTTCGGCGCGCGAGTACGCGGCGCCGGTCGGGTTACTGGGGCTGTTCAGGATGAAGAGCCGCGTGCGCGGCGTGATGGCAGCGGCGAGCTGCGCCGGCGTGATCTTGTAGCCCTGGTCCGCGCCCGCATACACGGCTACCGGCGTGCCATCGGCGACCAGCACCATGTCCGGGTACGAGACCCAGTAGGGTGCCGGGATGATCGCTTCATCGCCCGCGTCGAGCAGGGCACAGCACAGGTTGAATACCGTCTGCTTGGCGCCGCTCGAGACGAGCACCTGGTTGCGCGCATATTCGAGGCCGTTGTCGCGGCGGAACTTGGCGATGATCGCGTCCTTGAGCTCGTTGGTGCCATCGACGCTGGTGTAGCGCGTGTGCCCGGCGCGGATCGCGGCGACGCCGGCATCGGCGATATGCACGGGCGTGTCGAAATCCGGCTCGCCGGCGCCGAGACCGATGATGTCCTTGCCCTCGGCCTTCAGCCGGGCCGCGCGGGCGGTCACGGCGAGCGTGGGCGAGGGCTTGATGCGCTGGACACGCTGGGCGAGGCGGATGGGCACGAGGGGAGTACCGAATGACCGGAAACCCGGCTAAGGTACGGGAAGGCATTTTGCGTTGCAATGCGGGCAGGAAGTGAGCGAACCCCGACCATTCCAGTTGCAGGCGGACTATGAACCGGCGGGCGACCAGCCGGCCGCGATCGCCGCGCTCGTTGACGGCATATCGTCCGGCCTCGCGCACCAGACACTGCTCGGCGTGACGGGAAGCGGCAAGACCTACTCGATCGCGAACGTGATCCAGAAGATCCAGCGGCCGACGCTGGTGCTCGCCCACAACAAGACGCTCGCCGCGCAGCTCTACGGCGAGTTCAAGGAATATTTCCCGCACAACTCGGTCGAGTACTTTGTCTCGTACTACGACTACTACCAGCCAGAGGCCTACGTTCCATCGTCCGATACCTATATCGAGAAGGACGCCTCGATCAACGAGCACATCGAGCAGATGCGCCTCTCGGCCACCAAGGCGCTGCTCGAGCGGCCGGATTCCATCATCGTCGCGACGGTGTCGGCGATCTACGGCCTCGGCGACCCGGAGGCCTACCTCAAGATGGTGCTGCACCTGGTGCGCGGCGACCGCATGGATCATCGGCAGCTGCTGCGCCGGCTCGCCGACATGCAATACACGCGGAACGAAGTGGACCTGCGCCAGGGCACGTTCCGCGTACGCGGTGACGTCGTCGACATCTTCCCGGCCGAGTCCGAGCGCGAGGCCGTGCGCGTGCAGTTCTTCGACGAGGAAATCGAGGCGCTCGCCTATTTCGATCCGCTGACCGGCGAGGTGTTGCGCAAGGTGCCGCGCCTGACCGTGTTCCCGTCGACCCACTACGTGACGCCGCGCGAGCGCCTGCTGGCTGCAGTCGAGGAGATCAAGGTCGAGTTGCGCGGCCGGCTCGCGGAACTCCGCGCCGCGGACAAGCTGCTCGAAGCACAGCGCCTCGAGCAGCGCACGCTGTTCGATCTCGAAATGATCGCGGAGCTCGGTTACTGCGCCGGCATCGAGAACTACTCGCGCTATCTGTCGGGCCGCGCGCCAGGCGAGCCGCCGCCCTGCCTGTTCGACTACCTGCCGCGGAACTCGCTGCTGGTGATCGACGAGAGCCATGTGACGATTCCGCAACTCCAGGGCATGTACCGCGGTGACCGATCGCGCAAGGAAACCCTGGTCGAATACGGCTTCCGCCTGCCATCGGCGCTCGACAACCGGCCCTTGCGCTTCGACGAGTTCGAGCGTGTGCAGCCGCAGACGATCTATGTGTCGGCGACCCCGGCAGAGCGCGAGCTGGCAAAGTCCGGCCAGGTGGTGGAGCAGGTGGTCCGGCCGACCGGGTTGATCGACCCGCTGGTCGAAGTGCGTCCGGTCGCGACCCAGGTGGACGACCTGCTGTCCGAGATCAAGTTGCGTGCCGAACGCAGGGAGCGGGTGCTGGTCACGACCCTCACCAAGCGCATGGCCGAGGACCTGACCGACTATCTCGACGAGCACGGCGTCAAGGTGCGCTACCTGCACTCGGATATCGAGACGGTCGAACGCGTCGAGATCATCCGCGACTTGCGGCTCGCGAAGTTCGACGTGCTGGTCGGCATCAACCTGCTGCGCGAGGGACTCGACCTGCCGGAGGTTTCACTGGTCGCGATCCTCGACGCCGACAAGGAGGGCTTCCTGCGTTCCGAGGGATCGTTGATCCAGACGGTCGGGCGCGCGGCGCGCAACGAGCGCGGCATGGCGATTCTCTATGCCGCCCGGGTCACCGGCTCAATGGAACGCGCGATGGCGGAGATGACCCGCCGGCGCGTGAAGCAGCTTGCTTACAACGCCGAACACGGGATCGTGCCGAAGTCGATCGTCAAGTCGGTCAAGGACATCATGGAAGGCGCACGCGCGGTGCCGGGCAGGGAAAGTGGAGGGCGCAAGGCCGTGCCGCTGACGCCCGAGCAGGCGATGCAGCAGATTCGCAAGCTGGAAACGGAGATGTACCGGCTCGCGCGGAACCTGGAATTCGAGAAGGCGGCGCAGCTGCGCGACGAGATCGCGGCGCTGCGGCATGCGAGCCTCGGTGCGGACGCGGATCGCCTGGCGGGTTGAACAGCACTGGAGAACGATCATGCGAAGCAAGACTGTAGCTGCCGGTCTGGTACTGATGTCGACGCTTTGCGCTACGCCGGCAATGGGCGATGGGCCTTGCGACAAGGGTTTTCGCGACACCACGGCCGCGGAGCGCGCCAGCATGACGCGAATCCTCGAAGCGGCCCGGCAGGCGCTGCCTGCGGCGCCCGCCGGCTGGGTCCTCGTCAATGACGACCCGCCATCGGTGCCGCAGAGCCTCTGCATGGACTCCGAGCGCCGGCCCTGGCCCTATAGCTATTCGCGCACCTTCCGGCGTGCGGACAATCAGAAACAGGCAGAGATCGAGGCCGGGACGCGCGCGGCCGCCGACATCATGCGAGCGGACATAGCGAAAAAACAGCCGCGCCTCGACGCGCTCCAGGCCAAGAGCGAAGTCCTCGTCAAGCTGCAGGTCGCGTTCATGGAGAAGGGGGACATGACCAGGGCGCTTGAGCTGAACGAGCAAATGGCAGTGCTACAGGAGGAGGCGCGCAGGATCATGGAAGAAGGCGACGCCGAAGAGCGTAGCGCGGCGATCATGAAGGAGATGATGCGCGACATCGAGATCGGTATTTCGGTGCAGGTGAATCCGGGGGGCGAGTCGCCGGCCGGCGATGATGCGACCGCGATCGCCGTCGACGGGAGCCCGGCCATGGCCTACCGCTGGGACAGCCGTGACGACGACTCGCACCAGGGCGGAGCAGTGGTCCTGTTCGGTCAATGGCGCGAGACAGGTAACGGCGGCCGCCGCCATGCGGTGCGCGGAAACGTGCCGGCGAACTTCGCGCACGGCGTTGCCGTTCGTGTTCACGCTGACGAAAGACGGCTGGAGTCTGTCATCGAGACGATCGATTTCGGCGCGCTTGCAGAGCTGGTCGCGCCTTGAGCGGGAGCTGCCCGTGCGTGCCGTTTTCCGGTGGACCCAAGTACCGGAATCCACTACCATTCCGCCTCTTTTCGGGCGCGTAGCTCAGCGGTAGAGCACTACCTTGACATGGTAGGGGTCACAGGTTCGATCCCTGTCGCGCCCACCAGAATTCGTCAGTGACTGGGCCGCACTTCCCGACGACGTTGGTATCGGCAGCTCTCCAATACCTCTCTACCTTGCCGCTCCGACGCGGCATACGCGGTGCCCCGGCAGCGGAATCGCCGGTCCCGGCGTAAACTGGGCGCCTACCATCCTGGAGGGAAGGGGGAACCGATGTGGGGCCGTCCACTCGCCATCGCCGCACTGATCGCGGTCTTCCTGGGTTGCGCACCGCCCGCCGAAGACGACGCCGACAAGGCCGCTCTCGACGAGAGCGCGGCCGACGAGCTCGTCTATGACGTTGCCGAGCCGGTCGCGGAGAGAGCGCCGGCCGGCGAGGACTGGGAGGCAGCGATCCGTCCCACCGAAGTTCGCGTCGTCATCCTGAGCGGCCCGAACGCCGGCGGGTATCACTCCAGCGGGATCCACCGTATGTGCGGAAGGATGGCGACGACGGGTCCCAATTCCTGGACGATCGACTCGCCCTACGGTGATGTCGAGATTAGCAGCGTCTCGTTCGGCGCCCAGCACCTGATCTTCGACGACGTCACGACGAAGTTTCACCTCAACATCATCGTGGTTAAACCGGACGGGTCGAGCCCTCCGGCCTACGTCGTCAATGCGGGAAGCGGCGAAACCGGTACTGCCAAGCTCACAATCGAGGGCCGGAGCGCGCTGCTCGAACTCGAGGGGGAGAACGCCATGAAGGAGCGGATCGACTTCCGAATCAGTTGCGGGCCGAGGGTCTGACCCGCGGGCCACCACCGCTCTCGACTCTTCCAGTTCGTCCTCGACCGAGTGCAAGCGGCGCCCGCCAGCTGAGCGGAATCTGAATTCACCTGGGTATTTGCGGGGATCGACTGTGGCAGAATGTCGCGCTAAGGTTTCGATTTGCCGACGGTGGATTCCGGTGTCTCGGCCTTGTCCCTTTTGACATGGTAGGGGTCACAGCTTCGATCCCTGTCGCGCCCACCAGATCACTCCCCGGGCGCACTCCGGTCGATCGCGAGCAGAGTGCGCCATGTCCTGTGCGTCGTGCCCGGCCCCGCTCGGCATGCGCCGGTGCGAGAGCCCGAGCGCTGCGGCAACCGCCTCGATGACCTGGCGCAGCCGTTCGTCGGTCGGTGCGGGTGCAAGCGCCACGTCGATTTCGTCGAAGCGGATCAGCGTGCCGCGTGCATCAGTGAGCGCCGTGCCTCCGCGACGATCGCCTCGCGGGCTGAAAGTCTCGGATGAAATCACGGCGCCCGACCCTGGCCAGGATCGGGCGCCGTGGGCGAGTCAGTCGTCAATTGACCTTGATCTCGACTGCTTTCGCTTTCTCGATCTCCATCTTCGGAACATGGACCTTCAGCAGGCCGTCCTTGGTCTCGGCACGGATTCCTTCGGCCCTGGTGTCGTCCGGCAGCGTGAAGCTGCGGCAGAAACCGCCGTAGAACCGCTCGATCCTGTGGATCCTCTCGTCCTTCAGTTCCTTCTCATGACGCCGCTCGCCTTCGATCGTCAGTACGCTGTCTTCCAACGTCACCTTGACGTCCTCACGACTGAGGCCCGGCAGTTCTGCGGTGACCAGGTATTCGCTGTCAGTTTCCTTTACGTCGACGGCAGGTGACCATTCGAACTTCGTGGTGAAGTCTTCACCAAACATTCCCGGCCATCTCGGAAGCATTGGCCGCGACATGCTGCGGAAGAAATCACCCGTCTCCCGCAAGGGTTCCCAACGCATGAGATTCATGATCTCCTCCTTTGCCACAGGCCTGTCGTATCCGAACAGCATAAAGATTAGCGCTGCGGCCCGGAGTATCAATACGTACTTGTACCGATGACTGCGTTGAGCGACATGCGAAGCAGCTGAGCGACCGATTTCGCCTGCATCTTCCGCATCAGGTGTGCGCGGTGGATTTCAATGGTGCGCTGGCTGACTCCAAGGGTGCCGGCCATCTGCTTGTTGGATTGCCCCGTCGCCAGGAGCTGCAGCACCTGCAGCTCGCGCGGAGTCAGGGACGCCAGCCGCACTTCGATGACCCTCCTCGCGGCCAGCTGCGCGCGGTTCTGGCGGTCCAGCTCGAGCGCATCGCGGACGCGATCGATCAGGTCCTGGTCGCGAAACGGCTTCTGCAGGAATTCCATTGCGCCGTGCTGCATGGCTTCGACAGCCATCGGGACGTCGCCGTGTCCTGTGATGAAGATCACGGGGACGATGGCGCCGCGGCAGTTCAGTTCATCCTGCAACTCGAGGCCGTTCATTGCCGGCATCCGGATGTCGAGCACCAGACACCCCGCGCGATCCGGATCGTACGCGGCCAGGAAGTCTGTGGCCGTCGCGTAGGTTTCGGTCGCCAGACCAGCAGACTTCAGCAACAGCTTGAGGGAGCTGCGGACGGCATCGTCGTCATCGACAACGAATACGACCGGTGCAGGCGCAGTCGCGCCACTCATGGCGCGCCAGGTCCGGTCGGCAGGCGGATCGAGAAGCAGGCGCCTGCCGGGGAGTTGGCGTGATAGTCCAGCTGGCCACGGTGCGCCTCGACGATCGACCTGCTGATCGCGAGGCCGAGACCGGTGCCATGCTCCTTGGTGGTGCAGAACGGGTCGAAGATGCGGTCCGCGATTGCCGGGTCCACGCCGGGACCGGAATCGATCACGCTAATGGTGATCTCATCCAGGTTCGTGCGCTCGGTGCGCACAATCACGCGTGGTTCAACCATCGCTGGCGCCGCCAGCGCCTCGATTGAATTGTGGATCAGGTTCAGCATCACCTGCTGGATCTGGATGCCGTCGATCATCAGCGGCGGCAGGCCGTCTGCGAGTTCGAGCGACAGTCGCACGCCCTGCGGTTGGGCCTCGCTTCGCAGCAGGGCGGCAACCTCGCGCACCAGGGCATTGATGTCGGCGAACTCGCGGCGTGGATCGCGGGCGCGAACCAGGCTGCGGATCCGGCGGATGATCTCGGCCGCGCGCAGCGCCTGGGCGGAGATCTGCTGCAGCGCCTCCCGGATTTCCGCGCCCTCGGGTTCGGGAGCCTGGAACAGGCGCTCGCAGGCCTGGGCGTAATTCGAGATCGCCGCGAGCGGCTGGTTGACCTCGTGCGCGATGGCGCCCACCATCTCGCCAAGCGTCGCGAAATGCGAAACGCGCGCCATGCGCTGCTGCATGCGCTGCTGTTCCTCGGCGGCGCGGCGGCGCACGGTCAGGTCGTGCAGGAATCCGACGAATCGCGCGGGATCGCTGTCGCGGATCCGGCCGACCGCGAGCGCGACGGGAAAGATGCTGCCGTCCTTGCGGCATGCGTCGACCTCGCGACCGATCCCGAGGATGTGCGGAGTCCCGCTCGCGAGATATCGCCCGATATAGGAACCGTGTGCGCTTCGGTGTGGCTCCGGCATCAACAGGTTGACGTTCACGCCGAGGACCTCGGTAGCGGCGTAGCCGAACATCCGTTCGGCGGCTGGGTTGAAGGACTCGATGGTCCCCCGGTGATCGATGATGATCACGGCATCGATCGCGACATCGAGCAGCGCCTGGACTTCACGACTGGAAGATGACGACATCATCGGGTCCCGAGCCGCTCGCGTACCCGCTTGACCAGAACCTCGGTCTCAGTCCGGCGGCCCATGTCGAATTCGAGCGATTGTACCGCTTCATCCGCACCCAGCGGCTGCGTGTCCCGCAGTTGTCGCGACAGCACGGCGTGGGTCGCTTCCGACGGATCGGCTCCGCTGCCCGCACGTGCATCCAGGCGGCTGGCAAGCACGGCAGAATCGGCGAAACATGAAACCAGGAGAAATGGGCGATTCTTGCGCTGCGCCAGGGCACGGAAGGCGTCCCGATGGCGGCGATCCAGGAATGCGGCGTCGATGATGACGCTGCAGGGGCCGTCGAGAGCGGCCTCGGCGCAGGCGAGCAACCGGTCGTAGGTGGCCTGCGTCGCCAGCTCGGAATAGTCTCCCTCGCCGACGCCAAATCCACGGGTGGCGAGCGCCGCGACGCCGGCCAGGCGCTTGCGTTCGAGATCCGAGCGCACTCGCACGGCCGGGATCTCGCCGATCAGGCGCTCGCTCAACCAGGACTTGCCTGATGCGGTGACGCCATGCATGGCGATCAGGGCTGGCGGTACCGCATCGACGAATCGAGCGGCCGTTTCGAGGCGGCGCTTGCGCCGAGCACGCAGGCTGCTGCACGCCGCCGGGCTGGCATTCTCGGCGCCGAGCACATCGACCTTTGCGCGCACCAGCGCGAGGTAAGCGGAATAGAGCGGCACCAGCGGCAGGCCATTGTAGTCACCGCTGACTTCCAGGTACCGGCTCAGGAAATGGCTGGCCAGATCTTTACGCGACCGTGACACCAGGTCCATGTAAAGAAACGACACGTCGCTGATCACGTCGATCCAGCGCAGGGCAGGATCGAACTCGAGGCAGTCGAATGGCAGCCATTGCTGTTGCCAGTGCACGATATTGCGCGCATGCAGGTCGCCGTGACATTCGCGCACCAAGCCGGCCAGCCGACGACTCTCGACCAGGGACTGGCGCCTGGTGAGCGACTCGTGCGTCCAGTCTTCGAGCCGCTCGATGAGCCGCAGGTACCCCGCATCGCCGAGGTGTGCGCGCAGGAGCGAGAAGTTGTCGAACATCGGTTGCCGGATGGCCTCGATCGTCCCGTACGGGCTGGCTTCAGCCGCAACCGACGCGAGTCGATGCGCGTCGGCCAGGCGTATAGCCAAGCCCTGCATGTCGTTTGCCGAAACGCTGCCGTGGTCCAGGCGGGACGCGAGTTCCTGCGACTCGTCGAATTCCTGCATGCGAACTGCGTATTCGACCGGCTCACCCGCGCCACCGACCCGCAGCCGGCCCGATTCACGCGTGACCGGCACGACGTCCACGTAGAGTTCCGGCGCGAACCGGTGATTCAGGCGCAGTTCCTCGTGGCACAGGAAACGTCGCCGCTCGAGCGTCGTGGCATCGACGAAAGCGAATTTCACCGGCTTCTTGAGCTTGTAGGCGTAGCGCCCGGTCAGTATGACCCAGGACAGATGCGTTTCCTTGAGTCGTAAATGCACGATCGCGTGCGGATAGACCGATGCGGTCAACAGCTCCTGGATCGACAGGCGACTCAGCCCGGGCGGGCCGCCGCTTGCGGTCATGTGTCTCTCCTCGAGACGGCCGATGTCCGGACCCCGGTTCGGCAATTCCAGTACCATTTCGCGCCCTTGCGGGCGCGCAGCTCAGCGGTAGAGCATGGCAGGGGTCACAGGTTCGATCCCTGTCGCGCCCACCAGGTCACTCCCCGGGTGCACTCCGGTCGATCGCGAGCAGCGTGCGCAGCAGCACGTCGGCGCCATTCGCGATGTCGGCCGGTTTCGTGAACTCCTGCGGCGCGTGGCTGATGCCGCCCCGGCTTGGCACGAAGATCATCGCGATCGGGGCAACGTGCGCCATGTCCTGTGCGTCGTGCCCGGCGCCGCTCGGCATGCGCCGGTGCGAGAGCCCGAGCGCTGCGGCAACCGCCTCGATGACCTGGCGCAGCCGTTCATCCGTCGGCGCGGGCGCGAGCGCCACATCGATTTCGTCGAAGCGGATCGGAGTGCCGCGTGCCTCGGTGATGTGCCGCGCCTCTGCGACGATCGCCTGGAACACGACCTCCATCTTCTCCGCGGCCAGGTCGCGGATCTCGAGGCTCAGGACGACGCGCCCCGGAATGACGTTCGGCGCGCCCGGCTCCGCGAGGATGCGACCGACAGTCGCGACCTGGGTGCCAGGCATCGTCGACGCGACGCGGTTCACCGCGAGTGCGAGTTCTGACGCAGCCAGCAGGGCATCCTGCCGGCGATGCATCGGCGTCGTGCCCGCGTGGTTCGCAACGCCCTCGACCGTGACATCCCACCAGCGGATGCCCACGATGCCCTCGACCACGCCGATGTCGATGCCCGCTTCGTCGAGGACCGCGCCCTGCTCGATGTGCAGTTCGACGAAGGCCCGGATGCTGCCCGGCGCTCGATGAGCCTCGGCGAGCCGCCCGGGATCGCCGCCGACGGCGCGGATGCCGTCGCGAATCGTGAGTCCGCTGTGGCTGACGACATCGAGCGTGCCCGGTCCGACGCGCCCGGCCATCGCCTGGCTGCCGACAACGCCGCCTTCCTCGTCCGTGAACACGACGAATTCGAGGGGATGGCGCGTGGCGATGCCGTGTGCGCGCAGCAGCTCTGCAACTTCGATGGCGCCCAGCACGCCGACGTCGCCGTCGTAATTGCCGCCCTGCGGTACCGAGTCGATGTGCGAGCCGGTCATGATCACCGGCAGCGTCGGATCGGTGCCCGCCCGGCGGCCGACGAGATTGCCGGCTGCATCGATGCGAACCGTGAGGCCGGCCTCGCGCATCAGCGACTGGACGTACTCGCGGCCCGCGATGTCGGCTGCGCTGAATGCCACCCGGCTCACGCCGCCGCCCGGATTGGCGCCGAAGCGCCCAAGCGCCTGGACACGTTGTTCCAGGCGCGCGGCGTCCGCCCGCGGCAGGTCATCGCCGGCCCAGGCGCATGGCGCCATGCAGGCCGCAAGCAGCAGCGCCGCGACCGCCGGTGTTCTTCGACCGAATCGTGTCCCATGCATCATCCGGGATTGTGCATGGCGCGGATCGCGGCGGAAACCATTAACATGTCGCGTTTGAATCCGGATGCCACGCAATGCCCGTAATCACTCTGCCTGATGGCAGCCCGCGCCCGTTCGACCGGCCGGTCACCGTTGCCGAGGTAGCTGCCTCCATCGGCAAGGGCCTCGCGAAAGCGGCGCTCGCGGGCGTGGTCAACGGTCGTCTCGTGGACACCTCGTTCACAATTGTGGGCGACGCGACGATCCGCATCATCACCTCGAAGGACCCGGAAGGCCTCGAAATCCTGCGCCACTCGAACGCGCACTTGCTGGCGCAGGCGGTGCAGTCCGTCTATCCCACGGCACAGGTCACGATCGGCCCGGTCATCGAGGACGGCTTCTACTACGACTTCGCCTTCGAGCGGCCCTTCACGCCGGAAGACCTCGAACAGTTCGAAGCGAAGATGCGGGAGCTCGTGAAGGCCGACCAGCCGGTGCACCGGCGCGTGCTGTCGCGTGACGCGGCGGTCGCGCACTTCCAGTCGATCGGCGAGCACTACAAGGCCGAGATCATCGCGGCGATCCCGGGCAACGAGGAAATCTCGCTGTACGGCCAGGGCGACTGGGAAGACCTGTGCCGCGGCCCGCACGTGCCGTCCACCGGCAAGCTCGGCGCCTTCAAGCTGACCAAGGTCGCGGGCGCCTACTGGCGCGGCGACTCGAAGAACGCGATGTTGCAGCGGATCTACGGCACCGCCTGGCCCGACGACAAGCAGCTCAAGGACTATCTCACGCGTCTCGAGGAAGCCGAGAAGCGCGATCACCGGCGCATCGGCCGCGAACTCGACCTGTTCCATTTCCAGGAGGAAGCGCCGGGCGCCGTGTTCTGGCACCCGAACGGCTGGACCGTGTTCCAGCAGCTCATCGCCTACATGCGCGACAAGCAGAACGCCGCCGGTTACCAGGAAATCAGCAGCCCGGAAGTCATGGACCGTGAACTCTGGGTGCAATCGGGTCACGTCGAGAAGTTCGGCGAGAACATGTTCCTGACGAAGACGCCGGACGAGCGCGTCTATGCGATCAAGCCGATGAACTGCCCGGGGCACGTCCAGGTCTTCCGCCAGGGATTGCACAGCTACAAGGAGCTGCCGATCCGTTACGCGGAGTTCGGCAAGTTGCACCGTTACGAGCCCTCAGGCTCGCTGCACGGCTTGCTGCGCGTGCGCGCGTTCACGCAGGACGACGCCCATGTCTTCGTCACCGAGGACCAGATCACCGACGAAACGGTGCGCGGCATCGAACTGATCATGTCCATCTACCGCGACTTCGGTTTCGACAAGGTGCGCGTCAAGTTCGCGGACCGCCCGGCGCGGCGCGTCGGCGACGACGATACCTGGACCCGCGCGGAGGAGGCCCTGAAGGCCGGCACGCGCGCGGCGGGCATCGAGTACGAGTTCAACCCGGGCGAGGGCGCCTTCTACGGGCCGAAGCTCGAGTTCGTGCTGAAGGACGCGATCGGTCGCGACTGGCAGTGCGGCACCTGGCAGGTGGATCTGAACCTCCCCGGCCGGCTCGGCGCCCACTACATCGATGAACAAAGTCAGAAGAAGACGCCGGTGATGTTGCACCGGGCGATCTTCGGATCACTCGAGCGTTTCTACGGGATCCTGCTCGAGCACCACGCTGGCAAGCTGCCCACCTGGCTCGCGCCGGTGCAGGCGGTCGTGATGAATATCAGCGAAAAGCAGGGAAATTACGCGACCGAGGCAACCGAATTCCTTAAAAATCAGGGGCTTCGCGCAGAATTCGACTTGCGGAACGAAAAGGTGGGCTATAAAATCCGCGAACACACGCTGAAGCGTGTCCCGTACCTGCTGGTGGCAGGCGATCGGGAAGTCGAGTCCAGGCAGTTGGCCGTGCGCACGCGCTCCGGGAAGGAT
>JBBEAB010000077.1:0-2496 GCA_040899645.1 Steroidobacteraceae bacterium | reverse complement strand
CAACACGAATCGGCGGAATAACAACACAGGCAACCGCCGATAGACAGGGCGAATGCGGCGCATGGTTGCGGATTGGTTGGCCGGCGAGGAACGGCCGGGAACGGCACGCGCCCGGGCCGATGCCGCCGACGGCTCCAGTTCGGTATCCCAGTAAAGATAGTCCATCCACGAATCGTGGAGGTAGTTCGGCGGGAACAGGCGGCCGTTGTTGTGGAGGTCGGCGACCGTCGGCTGGTAGGGCATGTGCGCCGGCCACATGCGCGCATCGCGGGGCTGAGGCCGCCCTTCCTGAGATTGCATGGCGAGCAGGCGGGCGAGAAACTTCGCTGAGGCTCAAAGGCTCGCGAAGATTTCCGCGAATCGCTTCTTGGAGGCGCCGAATTGTCTCACCTTCTTCACCGCCTCGATGTTGACCGGATCGCCGACGATGACCAGCCCGACCATCCCGTAGGTGCTGTAGTGCGGCGAGCACTTGTAGCCGTAGACGCCGGGGACGGTGAATGTGACGGTCACGTCTCGGTCGGGTTCGCCTTCGAAGGGCTCGGCGCCCTCTGGCAGCATGCCGCGAATAGAGACGGCGTCGTGCGCGTGCCCCCGGTCGACGACAACGAAATGGACAGTGTCACCGGGCGCCATCCGAACTACATCGGGCTCGAAGACCATTTCGCCTTTGGCGCCCTTGTTCAGCATCTTCACTTCGAATTCGGCGGCGGAGGCGGCGCCGGCGACCAGCACGGCGGTGGCGGCCAACGCCAGAAGCTCTATTCGCGTAAGCATTGGAATGTATGGCTTCTTGGTCGTGTCTCAGTTTGAATTTTCGAGAATGACCGGCGCTCGCTACGGTGCCGTGCGTCGCGCGCAATACCAGTTCTGTGCGCGGTCGGCGGTCACGGCCGCATACAGGTACAGCTCACCCGAGAGGTTCTCATAGTCGTCTTTTGGGCCGGTCAACGAGAGACCTTGCGCTCCGAGCTCGTCCTTCAGATATCCGCCGATCACCGCAAACTTCGGCGTGTTGGTTTCCTCAGCGATGAGGTACAGAGTCCCATACCCTCCCAGCTTTCCGTCCGTCTTGATGAAGGCATAGGTCTTTTCGGCGAGCACGATGGTGCCGGCGTTCGCCCCCATTGGGTCCTTGCAGTCCCAGGTTCCGTCGGCGGTGACATCGCGAAGTGGAATTTTCTCCGCCGACGACGCCGACGACGAGACGACGAGCAGGGCCACGCATAATGCGATGGCGGAAGTGTACCTGGACATTAATTTGCTCCACGGTTGATCGCGACGCGCCTATCACGGGCATCGCAGCATTCCTTCTATGAAGCTGGCGACCGCGTCCTTAAGCGGCGCTCAAAAGTTATGAAAGTGGGATGAAACGGGCCCGCTAGGAAGGGGGCATCCCGGCTTTGAGCAGGCCGTCGACGAGGAGGCGATCGTGGGCGTCAGGTCGGCCGCCGGGTCCCAGCAGCCCGGCGATGGTCAACGCCGGCCAGATCGCAAGGGTCGCCTGGACGCTCGCGCAGGCCTCCTCGTGGCGGCCCATATGCGCGTAACAGGCGGCCGCGACGCAGAGCGCGAAATCCTGCGCCGCAAGACCTTCAAGCGTCCGCAAGCCCCAAACGAGCGCGTCCTCGATGCGTCCCGCGGAAAGATGGGCGCGCGCGATCTGGCTCATGCACCGGAGCGCCTGGCCTCCGGTCGGGCTCAACTGCAACGCCCGCAGCGTGCAGGCCACAGCTTCGTCAAAGTTGCCGCGGTGCCAATGCGCGTAGCCAACCACTTTGGCGATTGCCTGGCTGTTCGGATTGATCGCGTACGCCCGGTTGATCAGGGCATAGCCCGCCTCGGGCTCGCCTTTGATGGTCATCAGGACCACGCCGGCAACCATCAGCACGAAGGCGTCGCCGTTGTCCGCGATCATCGCGCGTTCAGCGAGCGCAATCGCCGACGCCGCATCGTCGACACCGGGCGGCGCAACACCGCTGCGGGTCAGCCGCTTCTCATGTGCCCACGCGGCGAGCGCGAAAACCGGCGCAAAGGCCGGGTCAAGCGCGATGGCGCGGTCGAGCAGATCGATCGCCTCGTCGTAGTGCTCAAGCCGCTGCACTCCAAGCATATGCAGCAACGGCAGTGCCTGAAGGTAGAGTTCGTAGGCGTCCAGATTCTCGGGGCGCTTCCGCCGCGACCGATCGAGTTCGGCCTTGTTTATCTCAGGTTCGATGAGGCCCACGACGATCGCGGTGACCCTGTCCTGGAAGTCGAGCACATCCTCCAAGGTGCCGTCGAGATTCTCCGCCCACAGGTGGCTGCTGGTCTCTCCATCGATGAGTTGGGCGCTTACGCGAACCCGCGGCCCGCTCCGCCGCACGCTGCCCTCGAGCACGTAGCGCACGCCGAGCGTCCGCGCCGCCTCGCGGACATCGACGGCGCGGCCCTTGTAGATGAAGGATGAATTTCGAGCGACGACGGCGACGGACTTGAACCGCGACAACGCCGTGA
>JBBEAB010000076.1:512-2511 GCA_040899645.1 Steroidobacteraceae bacterium | reverse complement strand
AGGTCGCGCCAGTTGAACGGCACGCCCGTGGCGAGCGGCGTGGTGAACAGGTTGGACAGGGTGATGATGATCTTGTGCGGGTCGCCGGCCGCGTTCTTCACGTCGAGGAAGCCTTCGGCCCCCGCGCCGCCCGCCCTGTTGATCGGCAGGATCGACTGCTTCATCAGCCCGTGCTTGGCGACGATGCCCTGCACCGCGCGCGCCATCTGGTCGGCGCCGCCGCCGGTGCCGGCGGGGATGATGAACTCGACGTTCTTGGTGGGCTCCCAGGCCTGGGCTTGGGCGGCGAACGGTACTGTGCTGATGACGGCTGCGGCCAATGCGCCTACAAATGGGGTTTTCATGGACTCCTCCTATGTTTTGCTGCGCCGCGGGCCGGGTTGTTCAACGCTTCCCTGACCCGTCTCTCCAAGCTCATTGTGCTGACCCGTGTATACGTCAGGCATTGACAAGGGTCAAGAAATCTCAGCACGGCCTTCCGCTATGGCAGCGTGAGCCGGCACGCGTCAAGCCTGGCCAAGCACGTAGACGATGAACAGCGCCCCCACGTAGAGCGCCGGAATGAGCGCCGTCACCAGCCGGGCCTGGGCGAGGGCTTCCGAGCGGCACAGGCGGTATACGGCGTAGCCCATCGACATCAGCACCAGGGCGGACAGGGCAGCGGCGAAGTGCGCTGCGTCCATCGCGCGCAGCAGCGGGCCCTCGGTGTAGAAAAGATCGGCGATCGAGATGATGGTGATGTTGAAGGCGCAGCTGCCGTACACGTTGCCCATCGCGATGCCGTAGGACCTGCGCAGGCTGGCCGCCACCGTGACGGAGCCCTCCGGCAGGGTGGTCACGATCGACACCAGCAGCACGCCGATGAAGCTCGCGCTGATGCCGGAAGCCTCGGCGATGGCGTCCGCGCTGCCCGCGAGATAGCGCCCGGCGACGATCACCACCGCGACCGAGACCAGGAAGCCGATCCAGGCGTTGCGCGCCTTGCCGGTGGGCGGCCGGATGTCCTCCAGGTCCATGTCCGTCTTCCCGGCCTTGTACACGAGCCGCATGCCGTAGACGTAGGCCACGCCGATCAGCACCGCGCCCACGCTGGTCCAGCCCACCAGCTTGATGTCGCCGAACGAGCCGAAGAAAAGTGCCATCGCGACCAGCACCAGGCTGCTCAGGATCAGCAGGTCCGTGTCGCGCCCCTGGTTGCCGAACAGGTGCTTCACGCCGAACACGAGCGCCACCACCGCCAGCACGAACACGTTGATCATGTTCGCGCCAAACACATTGCCGAGGGCGAGGCCGGGGTTCTTCTCGAGCCATACCGCCGTCACGTTCACCACCACTTCGGGAAGCGAAGTGGCGATGCCGACCAGCAAGGTCCCGACCCACAGCTTGCCCCAGCCCGTGACGTCGGCAAGGTCGTCGCCGAAGCGCGCCAGGCCCACGCCGGCGGCGACCACGAACGCCGCACTGACCAGAAACACGAGTATCGCGCCGCCCAGACTGTCCATCACTGTTGTTCCCCTCGAAAGTTCCGGATTCTACTTAGACTGGCACAATGTGCGCCATGGACCTGCTAACCGATCCCCAGGCCTGGATCGCCTTCCTGACGCTGACGGCGCTCGAGCTGGTGCTGGGCATCGACAACATCGTGTTCATCTCGATCCTCGTCGACCGCCTGCCGCCGGCACGGCGCGAATTCACGCGGCGCATCGGCCTCGGGCTCGCGATGTTCATGCGCATCGCGCTGCTGCTGCTCATCTTCTGGGTCGTGGGCCTCACGGCGCCCCTGTTCGCCGTGCTGGGCAACGAGATCTCGGGCCGCGACCTGATCCTGCTCGCCGGCGGCCTGTTCCTGCTGTGGAAGGCGACCGGCGAGATCCATGAGCTGCTCGAGGCTCACGGCGGCGCGCCCAGGCCGGCCGCGTCGGCGCGCGCCACCTTCGGCGCCATCCTCGGGCAGATCATCGTCATCGACCTGGTGTTCTCGCTCGACTCGATCATCACC
>JBBEAB010000076.1:0-502 GCA_040899645.1 Steroidobacteraceae bacterium | reverse complement strand
CTCGGGACGCGACATCATCCTGCTCGCGGGCGGCCTGTTCCTGCTCTGGAAGGCGACCGCGGAGATCCACGAGATGTACGAGGAGCACGCCACGCCGCGCGAGCCCGCCGTGCAGGCGGTGCGCGCGACCTTCGGTGCCATCATCGGCCAGATCATCGTCATCGACCTCGTGTTCTCGCTCGACTCCATCATCACCGCGGTCGGCATGGTCGACGACGTGCGCGTCATGGTCGCCGCGGTCGTCACCTCGGTCGCCCTGATGATGGTGGCCGCGGGCCCGATCGGGCGCTTCGTCTCGCGCCACCCGACGGTGAAGATGCTTGCCCTCGCCTTCCTCATCATGATCGGCATGGCGCTGGTCGCCGACGGCCTGGATTTCCACGTGCCCAAGGGCTACATCTACTTCGCGATGGCGTTCTCGGTGGCCGTGGAGATGCTGAACCTGCGGCTGCGGCGCAAGCCGCGCTAGAACAGCCCCACCACCTTGCCGTCCACCAGGTCG
>JBBEAB010000075.1:0-17543 GCA_040899645.1 Steroidobacteraceae bacterium | reverse complement strand
CGACGCTGTCATCGGAGCGAGGTGACGACATCCGGCGCACGAGCATCCGCGCCATCGCGCAAATCTTCGAGAGCTCTGGGGGCGTGCTTTATACGCTCGATGATTCCGGCCAGCAGCTGGTGCCGACCGCCTCTTGGCCGATGCGCCTCGAGGTGCACGAGGCACTCGCACCAGTGGCGGCGTACGACGAGCTCGCCCGCCTGCTCGGCAGCCGCCAGTGGGTGATTGATCTCGCGGAATGGGCCGAGGTGCCGGAGCGCTACGAGAATGTCGGAATTCCCGGATTCCTCCGCGACTTGCCGCGCGCGCGGATCGTGGCGCCGCTGATGCAGCAGCAGTCGCTCACCGGCTTCGTGGTGCTGTTCGAGCCACCCCCGCCGTTCGAGCTGACCTACGAGGACCGGGACCTGCTCAAAACCGTCGGCCGCCACGTCGCAACGATCGTCGCCCAGCACGCGGCGGACCTGCGGCTCGCGGAGAGCCGCCAGTTCGAGGCTTATCACCGGCTGACCGCGTTCATGATGCACGACCTCAAGAACTCCGTGGCGCAGTTGCAACTCGTCGTGCGCAACGCCGAGCGCCACCGGCACAATCCGGCGTTCATCGATGATGCGCTCGCCACCATCGCCAATGCCGTGGACCGCATGAATCGCCTGATCCTGCAGCTGCGGAAAACAGATTCCCAGTCCCGCATGGCGCCGGTCGAACTGCTGCCACTCGTGCAGCGCACAATCTCGCGCTGCAGCGACCGGGCCCCGGTGCCGGAACTGGAACCGGCCCCGGCTGCGGACCTGCGTATTCGCGGCCAGGAGGATCGTCTCGCGACGGCAGTCGAGCACGTGATCCGCAATGCGCAGGACGCCACCCGCGAGGGCGGAACGGTGACGGTGCGAGTCGCGGCCATGGACGGCACGGTGCGCGTGGAGGTTCGGGATACGGGTCCGGGCATGACTCCCGAATTCGTGCGCGAACGCCTGTTCCGGCCGTTCGACAGCACCAAGGGCGCGGCCGGTATGGGTATCGGGGCGCACCAGGTCCGCGAATACGTGCGCAGCCTCGGCGGGGACGTGGAGGTCGCGAGCCGCCCGGGCGAAGGCACCCGGTTTACGATGATGTTCCCGCTGTGGCGGGACGGAGCTCGGACCGATGGCTGACAATGCGCGCAGGCTGCTGATCGTCGAGGACGATGCCGGGCTCCAGAAGCAGCTCAAATGGACCTTCGAGGAATACGAGGTCTTGCAGGCGACCACCCGCGAGGAAGCGATCGCGCAATTGCGACGCTATTGCCCTCCGGTAGTGCTCCAGGACCTGGGCTTGCCGCCCAACGAGGACGGCGTCAGCGAGGGATTTGCGACGCTGCGGGAAATCCTGAGCCTCGCGCCGCAGACCAAGGTGATCGTCGTGACCGGGCACGCGGATCGCGACAACGCCGTCAAGGCGGTCGGCCTCGGCGCCTGCGATTTCTGCCAGAAGCCGTTGGACCATGACATCCTGCGCCTGATCGTCGAGCGCGCCTTTCACGTGCAGTCGCTTGAGGAGCAGAACCGGCTATTGCTTCAGGGCCCGGGCGCCGCGACGCCGCTGGCCGGCGTTATCGCGAGCGATGACGCGATGCTCAAGGTCTGCCGCATGGTCGAAAAGGTCGCCCCGACCGATGCGACCGTGCTGATCCTCGGCGAAAGCGGCACCGGTAAGGAACTGATCGCCCGCGGCATCCACGACCTCAGCCGGCGCAGCAAGGGACGCTTTGTCGCCATCAACTGCGCGGCTATTCCCGAGAACCTGCTCGAAAGCGAGCTGTTCGGCTACGAGAAGGGCGCCTTCACCGGCGCGGTCAAGACCACGCAAGGGAAGATCGAGCTGGCGGACGCCGGCACGCTGTTCCTGGACGAGATCGGCGACATGCCGGCCGCCCTGCAGGCCAAGCTGTTGCGCTTCCTGCAGGAGCGCGTCATCGAGCGCGTGGGCGGCCGCGAAATCATCGCCGTGGACGTCCGGGTCGTCTCTGCGACCAACCAGGACCTCGCGGCGCTCATCGCGGAGAAGAAGTTCCGCGAGGACTTGTATTACCGAATCAGCGAGGTGCCGTTGCAACTGCCGCCGCTGCGGGAACGGGCGGGCGGCGCGGTCATCCTGGCTCGTGCGTTCCTGCGCCGCTTTTCCGCGCAGCAGGGCATCCACAAGCGCGGCTTTGCGCCCGATGCCATCGCAGCGATCCAGGCCTACGCCTGGCCAGGCAACGTGCGCGAGCTGGAGAACAGGATAAAAACCGCGGTGATCATGTCGGAGGGTCCGCTGGTGACAGCAGGGGACCTGCGCCTGGTGGCGGGCGAGTCCGACGGACTGAACTTCAGCCTGCGCGAGGTCCGCTCGCGTGCCGAGCGCGACGCCGTCTTGCAGGCACTGGCCGTCGCGGACGGGAATATCTCAAAGGCCGCCGACCTGCTGGGTGTCAGCCGGCCGACCCTGTACGACCTGATGGACCGCTTCGGCATCCGCCGCGGCGACGAGCCCGCATGACTCTTGCGCCGGCCTGGGCGCTGGCCGTGGCCGCCGCAGCCGCGGCGGTACTCGCCACCTGGCCGAGTTTTTTGTCCCTGGTGGACTTCTGGTTCGGCATCCGCGATTACGAGTACGGGCTGCCGATCGCAGTGATCGCGGGAGCGTGGCTCGTGACCGCGGCGCGCAAGGGTGTCGCCGCGCCGCTCGATCCTTCCCGAAGCGGAGCCCTGATGCTCGCCGCCTGCCTCGCGGCCTGGCTCGTGGCCTGGAACTCGAACAGCCAGATCGTGCACCAACTGCTCGTGCCCTGGATCATTGGCCTCGCGATCGCGGCCGTCGCCGGCTGGCGCACTGCGGCGAAGGCCGTGGCTCCCGTCGCCTTCCTCTACTTCTCGATCCCGGTCTGGGACTACGCGGTGCCCGTCCTGCAACGCATGAGTGTGTCCGTGACAGAGGCGGCATTGAGCGTCATGGGCATCCCGGCGGTCGTACGCGAATACCAGGTGACCATTCCCGAGGGCACTTTCCGGATTGTCGAAGGCTGCAGCGGCAAGCGCTACTTCATGGTGACACTCGCAGTTGCCTGTCTGGCCATCGCCGTTCATCGCCTCCAGTGGCTTCACGCTGCGGCATTCCTGGCGCTGGCCGGGCTGCTGGCGCTGGTTGCCAACTGGCTGCGCATCGTGGTCGTGATCGCGGCCGGCCATTGGAGCGACATGCAGCATTACCTGGTCGCAGTCGAGCACGAGACCTTCGGCAACGCCGTCTTCATACTGCTGCTGGTCGCCGTATTCGTGCTGGTCAGGTACTTTCCGCAAGCGCGCGTCGCCGAGGCGGCTCCTGCGACGCATACGACCGGCAGCAACAAGCGAACGGGAAATCTTGGCCTGCGCGTTGCTGCGCCGTTCCTGTGGCTGGCGCTCACGGTCACCCTCGTTCAGTTCCGGTCGGCAGGCGACTGGCCCCAGCCTGCACTGGGACCCCTGCCCTTGGCCGTCGGTACCTGGCAGGGGCCGTTGCCGGGTGACGTCGAGTGGAAGCCGGCATTCATCGGTGCCGCGGATGAAGCCCGCGCCGCTTACCGACGATCCGATGGCGGAGTCGTCGAGGTTTATGTCAACCAGTATGGGGAACAGCGCCAGGGGTCGGAGCTCGTCCAATATGGCAACTTGCTGCTGGCGCCGGCGGACTGGTCGCGCAAATGGCCTCTGGAGTCACTTGCACTGCGAGGCGTCGCGACCGCCGACCTGATCGCGTTCGAGGCAGAAAGCCCTGCCGGCGATGCCTGGATGGTTGCGTACACCTATCAAGTCGGCCGATGGCGCACGACCCGGGACGCCTTCGCCCAGTTCGGGTACGGGCTGCAGTCGACCGTCCGTCCCGTGCCCTCCGGCATGGTAATCTTGGCAAGCCCGTGCCGGCCAAATTGTGAAGCTGTGCGGGCACTTGTGAGTACTTTCTGGAACGACATGTCAACTTCGATGCTGGGAATGCTGGCGCGGACGCTTCCCGTCCAGCCAGGCGGGCAACCATGACGCTGATCACGCGCAGTTCCATGCTCGTGGTCGTGGCACTGAGTGCCGCGCTCGGCGCATCGGCCTGCGATCGCCTGTTGAGCGCGGACCGGCGCATCGAGCGCGCGGCCGCGGCTTTCGAGACTGGCGACTACTCCGCCGCCATGAACGATGTCACGACGGCCCTGGAAGCAGAGCCGGACAACGCCCGTGGCAGGGTGCTGCTGGCAAGGATCGCACTTCGCCTGGGCGACACGGCGAGCGCGCGCAAGGAACTCGATCGTGCGATCGAAGCGGGTGCCGATCCGGCAAGCCTGAAGGATCTGCACTACGAGATCTTCCTGCAGCAGGGCAGTTACCGGGACGCGTTGATTGCCGCCGCCGCTGACGATCAGATGGACCCATTGCGTCGGCAGATCGTCATCGGCACGGCACAACTTGCACTGGGCCAGCAAGCCGAAGCCGAGACGACCATCACCCAGGCGTATGCGCAGGCGCCCAACGACCCGGACCTGTGGCTGTTGCATGCACGCTGGCTCTGGTCCGCAGGCCGGCTGGAGGAGGCGCGCAAGTCGCTTGATGAACTGATCGCGGCGATGCCCGATCATGCTGCGGCCCGAATGTACCAGGGCCGACTGGCGCTGGGCAGCGGCGATGCGGTCGCCGCGCGCGAGTCTTTTCGCGAGTCGCTGAAGACAGCGAAAGCCCGGTTGAGCGTCCCGGAACAGCTCGGAATCCACAGCGGCATCATCGAAAGTTCACTGGCGCTCGGCGACACCGAAAGCGCTGATGCCGCCCTGGCCGCACTCAAGGCATGGGCGCCGGAGGCATTCCTGACGCATTACCTCTCCGCGCGCGTCGCCTACGTCAAAGGCGACCACCGGGCAGCGGTCGGCGAGGCGCAACGCGCGCTGAATCTCTCCCCAGGGCAACCCTTTGCGCGGCTGTTGCTCGGCGCGTCCCTGCTCGCACAAGGCTCGCTCGAGCAGGCAGAATCAGAACTTTCCAATCTCGTCGCCGATCACCCGGACAACCTCGAAGCGCGCAAGCTGCTTGCGCGGCTGTACCTGTCGCGAAACGACGTGGCCGCGGCGCGCCGCGTGCTCTCTGAGGCGCCTGCCATCGACGTGCCGGACGCGGGGACCGACTGGCTGACGGGCACCGTGCTGCTCGTCTCCGGCCAGACGGCGGATGCCATCGCGCGCCTCGAGCAGGGCGCGGCCGCGGATCCCTCGAACGTGCCGCTGCGGCTCGATCTCGCACGCGCTTACCTGATGGCAGACCGCGTGGCGGACGCGCGCGCGTTGCTGCGCGGCCTGCCGGCGGGCGCCGGTGGCCGCATGCGCGAGCAACTGACTGTGCTGGCCGAAATCGCGGGCAAGGACGCGGCCACGGCCAGGCTGCACGTCGCGCGGCTGGTTCGCGAAAACAGCTCCGACGCCGGCTTGTTGTTGGCAGCGGGCGCCTGGCAGTTGAGCTCTGGCGATTCCTCGGCCGCGGTCCGCACGCTCGAGCAGGCCGCTGCCGCGGATCCGAAGAGCGCGGAGGCAGCGCTCGCGCTCGGCGCCGCGCGACTGCAACAGGGTCAACTCGAGGTCGCGGCGGGCCACTTGCAGTCGGCGCTGCAGCTCGATTCCCGCCTGGAGCGCGCCTACATGGGACTCGCGCGCATCGAGATGCTGCAAGGCGATCGCGACGCGGCGCGCCAGTGGCTCGAGCGCGCGATCAGCGCGGATCCCGCGGTGGTCGAGTCGCGGCTGCAGCTGGCTGAGCTTGCGCTGGTCGCCGGTGACAAGGCCCGCATGCGCGCGCTGGCCGGGCAAGCGCTGGAAGTGAGCAGAGTTCGCGCCGGGACGCTCGCCCGCATCGGCGAATTGCTGATGCGCGCGTCCGAGCATCAAGAAGCGCTGACGCGTTTCACGGAGGCCTATTCGCTCGGCAACGAAAGTGCTGCGGTCGGTGCGGGCCTCGCGCTGGTCGCGCTGGGGCGTCTGGATGAGGCGCGTGCGCGGTTCGAGGCTGCCTCCAGCAAGCGTCCGGACTGGGCCGCGCCGGTCGTCTATCTCGCGGCGCTGGACGCCGGCCAGCGACGATTCGATCGCGCGCTGGCGCGTGTTGCCACGCTCGAGAAAGCGGGGGCACCGCAACATGCGGCGGAAGAGATCCGCGGTGACGTGCATCGCGCTGCCGGCGAACAGCGCAAGGCGGTGGATTCGTACGAGCGCGCCAACCGACAGCGCCCGACCTCCGGTCTCGCCATCAAGCTGTACCGCGCGCGCCTCGCAGCCCAGCTCGCGAATCCGGAGGCGAGCCTGATTGCGTGGCTCGAACGCAATCCGCGCGATACGCTGGCGCGCACCCTGCTCGCGGAACGCCGCCAGCAGGTCGGCGACCGCGCCGGCGCCATCGCCCACTACGAGCAGGTGATCCAGGTCGCGGCCAACCCGGCCGTGGAGAACAATCTCGCCTGGCTTTATTACGAGGCGGGCGACGGGCGCGCGGTAGCGCTCGCGAAAAAGGCCTACGACTCCGCCCCGGAGAACGCGGCCATCGCCGACACCTACGGCTGGATACTGGTGGAGAAAGGCCGCACCCAGGAAGGGCTCGCGATCCTGGAGCGCGCGATCAAGGCCGAGCCCGCGCAGCCGGAGATTCAGTACCACCATGCGGCGGCCCTCGCGAAGTCTGGCCAGCAGCGCGAGGCAGCTGCGGCCCTGCGCAGCCTGTTGCGGGCCCCGGACCCGTTCCCCTCCCGGGTCGCCGCCGAAAACCTGCTGAGGTCCCTGCCGCAATGATGACACGCCTGTTCTCCCGTATCGCATGCGCCGGGCTCGTGCCCTGGCTGGCCAGCGCCTGCCTGGCCGCGCAGGACGCGCCGGTCGAGGCTCCCGCCGCAGCGACCGCCACGAACTACATCATCGGTCCCGGCGACACGATCCAGGTCTTCGTCTGGCGCAACCCGGAGCTGTCGGTGACGGTGCCGGTGCGCCCGGACGGCAAGGTCTCAACGCCGCTGGTCGAGGACATGATCGCCGTCGGCAAGCCTCCATCGGAACTTGCGCGTGATATCGAAGCGCGCCTTTCGGAGTACATCCGCAGTCCGCAGGTCAACATCATTGTCACGAATGCACGCAGCAGCTTCAGCCAGGTGACGGTGATCGGCCAGGTCAAGTCGCCGCAGACCGTGCCATACCGGGAAGGCATGCGGATGATGGACGTCTTGCTGGCGGTCGGCGGCCTGACCGAATTTGCCGCCGGCAACCGGGCCCGGCTGATCCGCAAGGACCCGGACGGCGTGGAGCAGGAATTCAAGGTACGTCTGAAGGATCTGTTGACCAAGGGCCGGCTCGACCAGAACCTGGAAGTGCGGCCGGGCGACGTGCTGATCGTGCCGGAATCGGTTTTCTAGGGCGATGACAAGCTGATGCAGACCCAGGAACTCCTTCACCAGTTGCTCGACGAAATCCGCGGCGCCTGGCGTTTCCGCTGGCTGGGTCTTGCGGTCGCCTGGGGCATCTGTCTGATCGGCTGGCTGGTCGTGTTCCGCATGCCAGATACCTATGAAGCGAATGCGCGCGTATTCGTCGACACACGCAGCATCCTGCGGCCGCTGCTCGAGGGCCTTGCCGTCAATCCCGACGTCGCCTCAGGACTCGATCTGGTGCGTGCCGCACTGCTGAGCCGTCCAAACATCGAGAAGGTGGCGCGCGAAACCGACCTGGACCTGCGCGCCAGGACTCCGCAACAGCGCGATGCACTGGTTCGCAGCATCCAGGAACGCATCAAGATCGAAGGTGTTGACGCCCGCGCCACGACGCGCCCGGGCGAGGGCCTGTATCGAATCGGATTCCAGGACCATGACCGTACCAAGAGCATCGTGGTCGTCCAGACGCTGCTCAATGCCTTCGTCGAGGATGCGCTGGGAGAAAAGCGAATCGGCCAGGAGACAGCCGAGCGATTCCTCGATGAACAGATTGCCGATCATGAACGGCGTCTGACGGAGGCGGAAGCGCGGCTCGCCGACTTTAAAAAGAACAACGTCGGCATGATGCCGGATAACCGCGGCGACTACTTTACGCGGCTGCAGGAGGAAACAGCCGTCGCGGAAGGTCTCCGCACGCAGTTGGCCGTGGCAGAGAGCCGCCGCACCGAAATCCAGCGTCAGCTCGCGGGCGAGGAACCCTTCCTGTTCGGGTTCGATTCCGGCGCCGAGTCGAAACCGTCGAGCGGGGCGGCCGGCGACCTGACCTTCCGTATCCAGGACCTGGAAAAGACGCTCGATGAGCTGTTGCTGAGATACACGGAGAAGCACCCGGAGGTGGTTTCGACGCGGTCCACGCTCGAGGAACTGCGACGCCGGCAGGCAGAAGAACTTGCGCGCATTCAATCGAGCGGCCGCGGCACCGGCAGCCTCTCGTCGTCGCTCAAGTCGAATCCCATCTACCAGAATCTCGAGATCGAATTGAACCGGACGCAGGTGCGTGTCGCGGAGCTCCGTCAGGAACTGGCCCAGGCCAATGCGCGAGTCGCCGGCCTGCGGCGGCGAGTCGACACGGTCCCGGAGGTCGAGGCGGAGCTCTCCCGTCTCAATCGTGACTACGACGTGACACGGCAGCGCTATCTCGAACTGGTGCAGCGTCGGGAGAAGGCCAATATTTCCCAGGACGCCGACCGGACCGGCACGGTCAAGTTCCAGGTCATAGATCCGCCGGCCGCGGACTTCAAGCCGATCGCGCCGAACCGGCCGTTCCTGCTGGCGGCCGTGCTGCTGCTGGGCCTTGCTGCAGGCGGTGGCGCCACCTGGGTAATCAATCAGATCAGGCCGGTGTTTCATAGCGTGAGGACGCTGGCCGACGTGACCGGGCAGCAGGTACTCGCGGCGGTGAGCCGCACGTTCGAGGACCAGCATCGCCGGGATCGCAAGCAGGAAGTGTGGAAATTTTCCGCGGCGATGCTGGCGCTGGTGGGACTCTATGCCGCCATCAGCTTTGTCCAGGGGCCGGGCGCCGCGCAATTACAGCGATTGATGGGGTGACACACGCATGAGCCTGGTCGAGAGAGCGCTCAACAAATTGAAGGCCGCCCAGCCGTCGCCTGCGCCACGGTCGGTGTCGCCCGCGCCCGTGCGTGTCGGCCGCGTCGTCGACGTGCAACGTCAGGTGACTCAAAGCGACGAACTGCCACAGCCTCGTCTGACGATCGGCAACGGTATACGCACCGTGCGCATCGATCATGAGGCGCTACGGACCAGCGGCTTCCTGCCGCCGGAGCGGCACGAGCGGGAACTGGCCCATCAATTTCGAACGATCAAGCGTCCGCTGATCCGCCACGCGTTTCCGGCGGACAGCTCCGGGTTCGGTCTGAGCCGGTCAACCGGCCGGTCGATCATGGTCTCGAGCGCGCTGCCGGGGGAGGGCAAGACCTTCACCGCCATCAATCTCGCGCTCAGCCTGGCGATGGAAAAGGACTACGCCGTACTGCTGGTGGACGGCGACGTCGCCAAACCGAACGTGAGCCAGATCTTCGGCGCCGCCGGCGAGCCGGGCCTGCTCGATGTCCTGACGGATCCGTCGCGTCAGGTCGAGTCCGTCGTTTTGTCCACCGATACGCCACGGCTCAGCTTGCTGCCGGCCGGTACCCGCTCGGAACAGGCGACGGAACTGCTGGCGAGCGCGCGCATGCGCCAGGTGCTTGGTAATCTCGAACGGCTCGATCCGCACCTGCTGATCGTCGTCGACTCGCCCCCCGTGCTGCTGACCAGCGAATCGCGCGTGCTGGCGGGTCTGTTCGAGCAGGTTCTGCTGGTGGTGCGCGCCGGCGCGACGCAGCAGCAGGCGGTACTCGATGCGCTCGCGGCAATCGGCGAGAAACCCGGCTTGCGGTTGATCCTGAACCAGGCAACCCACGTCGGGCCGGCTGGCAACTATTACGGTTATGGCTACGGGTACGGATATTTACCGGGTGAGACCGGGGCCACCACTCAGGCGGGTAAGTCATGAAATTTCATTCCAGGCTGATCGTTCTGATCGCGTCCGCCACGCTGGCCGGCCATGCCATGGCGGAGGAAACGCGCTTTTCGATGAGCGTGGGCGCGACCTGGTCCGACAATGTCGGTCGCACTTCCACCGATGAGGATTCCGAGCTGATGCCGGAGGCCGGCCTGATCCTGGCCGTGAACCGCGAGGGCCGGCTCGATGCGGACATCTCGGCGGACCTGCAGTACCGGGGCTATTCCGACGACGCATTCGACGACGAACTGCTCGGCGGCCTGAATGCTCGTCTGGGCTTCGAGTTCGTGCCCGATCGTCTGAGCTGGATTGTCGAGGACAATTTCGGGCAGAGTTTCATCGACCCGCAGCAGGTCGAGACGCCGGACAACCGGCAGAATCTCAATTACTTCAGCACCGGACCCGATGTCCTGCTGCCGCTCGGCTCGCGGACCCAGCTTTCGATTTCGGGCCGCTGGTCGGACGTCAACTATGAAGAGGGCGATATCGACAGTCAGCGTCTCAGCGGCGTCGTGGGCTTGATCCGCTCGATGAGTGCCGCCAGCTCGATGTCGGTCAATGTGTCGGCGCAACGGGTCGAATTCGACGAGTCGCCGCCCAACAGCGATTACGACATGCAGTCGGCCTACCTTGGGTACCAGGCGAAAGGCGCGCGCACGAGTCTGTCGGTAAGGGGGGGGTACACGACACTGCGGGATTTCGGCGAAAGCAGCGACGGGCCGCTGCTGGACCTGTCCCTGACGCGCAGCCTGGGAAGCCGGTCGTCGCTCACGCTCAACGTCGGCACGCAGTTCTACGATTCTGCCGAGTCTTTCCGCCGCGAGCGCGAATTCATCGATGTCGTGGTCGGCAATGAGGACGTGATTCCTTCCCGGGATCCGTTCCAGCAGGATTACGCGATCGCGATCTGGTCGATCGCTGGCGCGCGCTCGACGCTCAACATTTCAGCCGACTGGCGCAGCGAAGACCACGAGACCGACACGGCGCTGGATCGCAAGCGCGTGGCGGGAAGCGCCAACCTGTCGCGGCGGCTCGGCTCGCGCGTCAGCGCATCGCTGTTCGGCAGCTACAGCAATGAAGATTACGACGTAGGCAACGTGGATTTCGGCGAATGGTCGGCCGGCGCCGGTCTCGAATGGAGTCTTTCTTCCAGCATTGCCGTGTCGCTGCGTGGCGAGCATTACGACGGCAGCGGCGACACCTCCGCCGGCAGCAATCTGCGGGACTACAGCGAGAACCGTTATACGCTGAGACTGACCTATTCGCCCGGGCGCTGAAGCGGGCGCGGGCGGCGCGAACCGTGCGATGAACCTGGTCAACGCGTTTTCAGTCGACGTCGAAGATTATTTCCACGTCGAGGCACTGGCACAGGTCGTCCGCCCGGAGGACTGGAGCGGGCTGGAGTACCGGGCCGACCGCAATACACACCGGCTGCTCGACCTGCTGGCCGATGCGGGCGTGCGCGGCACTTTCTTTCTGCTCGGCTGGATTGCGTGCCGTTCGACGGCGCTGGTGCGCGAGATTCATGCGGCCGGCCATGAAGTGGCGTGTCACGGCGAGAACCACCAGGTGATCTATCGCCAGTCGCGCGATCTCTTTGAGCGGGAGACGCGCGACGCCAAGGCGCGGCTCGAAGATACCATCGGCGCGCCGGTCAACGGCTATCGCGCGGCGACCTACTCGGTGACCAGCAAGTCCTTGTGGGCGCTGGAAGTCCTCGAGCAACTCGGCTTTCGCTACGATTCCAGCATCTTTCCGATCCATCACGATCTGTACGGCATTCCGGAGGCACCGCGTTTCCCTTACCGCCCGGGGCCTGGCGCCCTGCTCGAAGTGCCGATCACGACGGTTGAGGTTTTCGGCCAGCGGCTGCCTTGCGGCGGAGGCGGGTACTTTCGCCTGCTGCCCTATCGGCTGTTCCGCGCGGGCCTGCGGCGCGTCAACTCACGCGACGGCCAGCCGGGCGTCTTCTATTGCCATCCCTGGGAGATCGACCCGGACCAGCCGCGGATCGCCGGATTGTCGCTGAAATCACGCTTCCGGCATTACACCAACCTGGGCCGCATGGAGGCCCGGCTGCGCCGCCTGTTGCGCGATTTCCGCTGGGGCCGGATGGACGAAGTGTTCATGCCCGGTGCGGGGCGCTGAGATGTGCGGCATCGTCGGCATCATGCAGGAGGCGAATGGCGGAGCCACGGGCATCGAGGCGATCCGCGGCATGACCGACTCGATCCGGCATCGTGGGCCGGACGACGCAGGATTTCTTGAGTCGCCCGGCATTGTCCTCGGCATGCGGCGGTTGTCGATCATCGACCTTGCGGGCGGTCACCAGCCGATCGCGAACGAGGACCAATCGGTCTGGGTCGTCTGCAACGGGGAGATCTACAACTTCCGCGAGTTGCGCACCCGGCTCGAGCGCCTCGGTCACCGCTTTCGCACCAACAGCGACGTCGAGGCGATCGTGCATCTGTACGAGGAGCACGGCGTCGATTTCGTGACACACCTGTCGGGGATGTTCGCCATTGCGCTGTGGGACGTTCGCCGGCGCCGCCTCGTGCTCGCGCGCGACCGCTTCGGCCAGAAGCCGCTGTACTACATCGAGGACCGCCGGCGCCTCGCATTTGCGTCGGAGGTCAAGGCCTTGCTGCGGCTGCCCGGCATCCGCGCCGAACTCGATACCTCGGTGTTGCCGGAATACCTGTCGATGGGCTACGCGGTCGCGCCGCGCACGCTGTTTCGCGGCGTTCTCAAGCTCCCGCCGGGTGGTCGGCTCGTGCGGGACGCGACGGGCAGCCGCGTCGAGACCTGGTGGAGCCTGCCGGAAAGTGTCCGGGACGGCCTCGACGAGACGCAGTGGATTGCGGAAATCCGGCAGGAAATGCGTCGCGCGGTGACCGAGCACATGGTCAGCGACGTGCCAATCGGCGCATTCCTGTCGGGCGGCATCGATTCGAGCGCCGTCGTCGCGCTGATGGCGGAGCAGAGTCCGCAACCCGTCAACACCTATTCGATCGGCTATGCCGGAGCCGGCGCGGCGGAGTATTACAACGAGCTGTCGTATGCCGGCCTGGTGGCGCGGCGCTTCCGGACGCACCATCACGAAATTCCGGTCGCGCCGGACGTGATCGGCCTGCTGCCGAAACTGCTGTGGCACGTCGAAGAGCCAATTTCCGACAGCGCCATCATCACCACGTGGCTGGTATCGGAACTGGCGGCCGGCAGCGTCAAGGTCATCCTGTCCGGCGTCGGCGGTGACGAGTTGTTCGGCGGATACCAGCGGTATCTCGGCGAACACTATGGCCGGCGCTACCGCCGGATCCCCGCCTGGGTGCGGCGGCGCATCCTGCTGCCGCTGGCGAGTCGTCTGCCCAGCGGGCGCCAGAACCGGGCGATGGATCTCGCGCGCTATGCACGCCGCTTCATCCAGGCCGGCGAACTGGACTGGCGCAGCCAGTATCGCCATTACCTGGAGATCTGCGAGCCGGCCCGGATCGCGCGTCTCGTTCATGGATCGAGTCCGTCGCACCAGGATCACGCGGCGCATGGCTTCGATCGCGAGTTGCGCTCCGAAGCGGCGGAGGATCAGTTGCTGCGGCTGATGCGCATCGATGCGCGCACGCAACTGCCGGAGGATCTCCTGCTGCTGACCGACAAAGTCACGATGGCGGCGTCCATCGAATGCCGTGTTCCGTTCCTGGATCACCGGCTGGCGGAACTGGCGGCGCGCATTCCGGCGGGTCTCAAGGTGAAGAACGGCGAACTCAAGTACCTGTTGCGCCGCGCGCTCGCCGGCATCCTCCCGCCGGAGATCCTGAATCGCGGCAAGCGCGGATTCGGCGCGCCGATGGGCGCCTGGCTGAAAAACGAGTTGCGGCCGCTGCGCGATGATCTGCTCGGACGCGTGGCGATCGAGTCGCGGGGCCTGCTCGAGTGGGATGTCGTGCGCGAGCTGTCGGCGGCGCATGACGCCAATCGCGAGGACTACAGCGACCTTTTGCTGAGTCTCGTCAATCTGGAATTGTGGTGTCGGATGTTCCTGGACGGGCGCTCGGCCGCCGATGTGTCGGCCGAACTCGGCGAAATGTCGCGCGCCGCATGAACCCCTCTGATCCACGCCCGCTGATCGCGCACATCGTGTTCCGCTTCGACATCGGCGGGCTCGAGAATGGGGTCGTGAACCTGATCAACGGCCTGCCGGAAGGAGAATTCCGTCACGCCGTGATCGCTTTGACGGAGGCGGGCGAGTTCCGGCAGCGGATCCGACGCAGCGATGTCGCCGTGCACGAGATCGGCAAGCGCCCGGGCAAGGACCCTGGGGCCTACTGGCGGCTGTACCGGCTGCTGCGCAAGCTGCGCCCGGCGGTCGTGCACACCCGAAATGTCGGCACGCTGGAGTGCGCGGCCGTTGCAGCCTGTGCCGGCGTGCCGTACCGGATCCACGGAGAACATGGATGGGACGTTCACGATCCAGATGGAAAAGTAAGGAAATACAGGATATTACGGAAACTATTGAATCCATTTATTCATCAGTTTGTCGCCGTGTCGCGCGACCTGCAGCAATGGCTGGTCGGGGCGATCGGCATCGCGCCCGGCAAGGTCTGGCATATCTGCAACGGTGTGGACACGAGTCGGTTTCAGCCGGCGCCTGCGGGCCGCGCAGACCGCGGCAACATCGTGGTGGTCGGCAGTGTCACGCGCTTCGAACCGATCAAGGATCCGCTCAATCTGGTGCGGGCGTTCCTGCTGGCGCGTCGGCAGCTTGCGGTGCGGCGCGTGGATCTGCGGCTGATGGTTGCGGGTGACGGGCCGTTGCGGGCCAAGGCCCTCGAACTGGTTATCGCCGAGGCGGCCGCGGTGGCTGCCTTCATGCCCGGCGCCCGCGATGACGTTCCCGAATGGCTGCGCGCGCTGGACGTGTTCGTCCTGGGTTCCCAGCGCGAAGGCATCTCCAACACGGTCCTCGAGGCGATGGCGACCGGGTTGCCGATCGTGGCCACCGCGACCGGCGGCAATCTCGAGCTCATCGCGGCCGGCGTGAACGGCCGACTCGTCCCCCCAGGCGACAGCAACGCGCTTTGCCAGGCAATCGTCGCCTATGCCGAGGACGCGCAGCTGCGGAGGGAGCACGGCCTCGCCTCGCGCTCGCGCGCCCAGTCCGATTACTCGCTGGCGCGCATGCTGAAGGACTATCGCCTGCTCTACGGTTCGGCGCTGCAGGGAACGGCGGCCTGATGTGCGGCATCAGCGGCATCGTGGACCTTGCCGGTGAACGTCCGATCGACGAGGCGCTGTTGCGCCGGATGAACGGCGCCATCGCGCATCGGGGACCCGATGGGGACGGCTTTCACTTCGAGCCCGGGGTCGGCATTGGCCATCGCCGGCTGTCCATCATCGATCTGGAGGGCGGAAAGCAGCCGCTCTACAACGAGGACGGCAGCGTGCTGGTCAGCTACAACGGCGAGATCTTCAACTTTCAGGAGGTCGAGCGCGAGCTGCTCGCGCGCGGGCACGTCTTCCGCACGCGGTGCGACACCGAGGTGCTGGTGCACGCCTGGGAGGAGTGGGGCGAGCAGAGCGTGCAGCGCTTCAATGGCATGTTCGCTTACGCCATCTGGGACCGTAACCGGAAGCAGCTGTTCCTGGTGCGCGACCGGCTCGGCGTCAAGCCGCTGCATTACGCGCTGTTGCCCGACGGCACGCTGGCGTTCGCATCGGAACTGAAGGCGCTGCTGGTTCACCCCGGCATCGCGCGCGACATCGATCCGCAGGCGGTGGAGGAGTACTTCACCTTCGGCTATGTGCCGGACCCGAAAACCATCTATGCCAGCGTGCGCAAGCTGGAACCGGGATGCTATCTGAGCGTGCGACGCGGGCAACGCGACCTGCGCCCGGTCCGCTACTGGGACGTTCCGCTCGCCGGTAGCCGCAAGCCCACCGGCTCGCGGAAGGACTGGAACGCGGAATTGCGGGAACGGCTCAAGGAGTCGGTGCGCAAGCGTCTGATGTCCGACGTGCCGCTGGGCGCATTCCTATCCGGCGGCATCGATTCGAGCGCCGTCGTCGCCATGATGCGCGAGATCGGCGATGGCCGGATCATGACTTGCTCGATCGGCTTCCGGGAACCGCAGTATGACGAGTCGGCCTACGCCGCGATGGTAGCGGCGGCCAAGCGCACCGACCACCAGACGGAGATCGTCGAGGCTTCGGACTACAGCCTGCTGGATCGGCTGGCCGGCATCTACGACGAGCCCTACGCAGACAGTTCCGCGATCCCGACCTATCGCGTCTGCCAGCTGGCCAGGCGTTATGTCACGGTGGCGTTGTCGGGTGACGGTGGCGACGAGAATTTCCTCGGATATCGGCGGTATCGCCTATTCGCTGCCGAAGAGCGTGTCCGGAGGCTCCTTCCGGCTCCGGTTCGCCGCGCCGTCTTCGGGCCCCTTGGGCGTTGGTATCCCAAGCTGGACCGCGCTCCGCGCTTCCTGCGCGGCAAGACGACGTTGCAAGCGCTGGCCCGGGATTCCGTAGACGCCTACCTGCATGGCGTGTCCATCTGCCCGCGGGAGTTGCGGGCGCAACTATTTTCGCCCGGGTTCCGCAGCGGACTGCAGGGATACGACGCTGCGGAGGTTTTTCGCGGGCACGTGGGCGGCAAGTCATTCGAGGACGCGATGGCGCTGGTGCAGTACCTGGATTTCAAGACCTACCTGCCCGGCGACATCCTCACCAAGGTCGATCGCGCGAGCATGGCGCACAGCCTCGAGGTCCGCACGCCATTCCTGGACTATGAGTTCGTCGAATGGGTATCCAGCCTGCCCACGTCCGTCAAGCTGCGCGGCGGGGAGGGCAAGTACATCCTGAAGGACTCGTTGCGGCCGCTGCTGCCGGAGCAGATCCTGTTCCGGTCCAAGATGGGATTCGCGGTGCCGCTCGACGTCTGGTTCCGCGGTTCGCTGCGGCAGCACATCGGCGAGGTCGTTGCCGGCGGACGGCTGGCGGAGTCCGGCATATTTGATCCCGCCACGCTGCGGCGCATCGTCGACGACCACCTTGCGGGCCGCCGCGACCACAGCGCGCCGCTCTGGTCGCTGCTGATGTTCGAAGGGTTCCTGCGCAAGCACGCGGCATGATCCGGCTGCTGACATTCACCAACCTGTACCCGAGCGAGGAGCGACCGCGACACGGCATCTTCGTCGAAGAGCGCCTGCGACGGCTGGTCGCAACCGGGCGCGTCGCGGCATCGGTGGTCGTGCCGGTCGCCGGGCGCGGCGGCGTCCGGCCGACGCGCGCGAGCGAACGTCACGGGATACCCGTGACCTATGTGGATTTCCCGGCGGTCCGCGGATTGACTAGCTGGATCAACCCGCTGCTAATGGCGCAATACACGCAATCAGCGGTTGCGGACCATGTCGGGCGATTTGGCGAATTCGACATTCTCGATGCGCATTTTTTCTACCCGGACGGAGTCGCGGGCGTTCGCCTGGCGCGGCATTTCGGCAAGCCCGTGGTCGTCCCCGCC
>JBBEAB010000074.1:0-2552 GCA_040899645.1 Steroidobacteraceae bacterium | reverse complement strand
AACGCCGCCCCGGCGGTGATGGATGCGCTGCTGCGCCAGTGCGACCTGGTGAACGTCAAGCCGAACAAGCCGATCGCCACCGAAGGCCAGCCCTGCGAATATTTCTATTTCGTCCGCGGCGGCCATCTGAAGCTGAGCGTTCGAACATCGACCGCTGAAGTGGCGGTGACGTATTTACGGCCCGGCGAATGGATCGGCGAGGCCGCGGTGTTGTTGAACGAGGCGTGGCCATTCACGGTGACGGCGATCGATCACGTCGAGCTCGTCAGGATTCACAAGGACGAGCTCCAGAAACTGTTTCCGCAGTGCGCGACCGACGCGCGCGTGTGGGCGGCGATGGTGTCGCGACTGGAGTTGCGTGGCCGGGTCCACAAGGACCCGCGCGTCAGCGAGCCGCTGCAATTCGCCGTCGACACCGGGCTCATTCGCGGGCAGAGCGTCCTGCTGATCGATCTGCAGCGCTGCGTCCGGTGCGATGAATGCGTGCGCGCATGCGCCGACATGCACGAGGGTACGCCGCGGTTCGTGCGCGAAGGATTCAAGTTCAAGAATTTCACGGTACCGACGGCGTGCTATCACTGCGCCGATCCGGTGTGCATGATCGGATGTCCGACGGGCGCCATCTCGCGGCCGCTCGGCACCAAGGAAGTGGTGGTCGATGCCGGCCTGTGCATCGGCTGCGGCAACTGCGTCAACCGCTGTCCGTGGGGCAACATCCTCACCTCGACGCATGTGAAGGAGAGCGGCGAAACCATTCAGTTAGCGACCAAGTGCGATCTGTGCGCCGGCCGCGCCGATGGTCCGGCGTGCGTGCAGATGTGTCCTCAAGGGTGTGCGGAGCGCGTGGATCTCACCGACGAGGTCGAGGTCAACCGCTTGTTCGCGCGGTGATATGGCGGGGCGGCGACGATTCCCGAGCGGCGGTAAGACCACCGACACGGCGGTAATTGCCGTCGTGGCATTGGTGGCGTTCGTGGCCGCGTCATGGTGGTGGCCGTGGCGTCCAGGACGCCTCGGCGGATTGATTTTTGGAACGCTGGCCGCGCTACTCTTCGTGACCGCCGTGGTGTACGGAGCGCGCCGGCGATTGGGCGCGCGCCCGTTCGGGACGGCTCGCCGATGGCTCGATGTGCACATTTACGGCAGCGTACTGGGGATGGCCTTCGTGCTGTTGCACATTGGCTTCACTCTGCCGTCCGGTGTGATGGGCTGGCTCCTGCTGCTGCTGGCGTTGTGGACCACGGCCAGCGGCCTGGTTGGCGTGTGGCTGCAGCGCCGCATTCCGGTGCTGCTGGCCCGCGAGGTTTCGCATGAGGCGCTTTACGATCGCATCCCAGAGTTGATGGTGAACCTGACGCAGGAAGCCGACGCGCTGATGACGGACGCATCGGATGCGTTCTCTCGCACCTATCTGTCGGACATCCGGCCGGCGCTCAGCCAGCCGGCGCCGGGGTGGGCGTGGTTTACCGACTTGCCGGCGCGCCGCACGGCGGCACTGGCCCCGCTGAGCGCCGCTCGCTCGTCGCTCGCCCCCGGGGAAGTCGAGCGCGCCAACGACCTCGAATCGATCGTGCGCGACAAGACCGATCTTGACGCGCAGTTGACGCTGCAGGGCCTCCTCCGATCGTGGCTGCTGCTCCACGTGCCACCGGCCTTGATCCTGATTGGCCTCCTGGTCGTCCATGTCGCCGCGGTGGTGTGGTACTGATGGCGCGGCCACGCAGTCCCGGTACGCCCCCGTCGGTCCGGCTGCGCACGCCGTGGTTACGGCGCCGCGGTCCGCTGCTGTTCTTGAGCGCCGCCGCAGCGGTTGTCATCGCGGCCGGTGCCGTGCTGCTGCACGTGGCCGGCGCGCGGCAAACATTTTCGCCGGGGAACGTGACGTCCGCGCACGCGCGCATCGATCTGCGGTGCGCGCAGTGCCACACGGCGGCAACCGGCGTGGTCGACCTGCGGTGCGAGCGGTGTCACGATCCCGTGGGCTCGGACCGATTGCAGTTGTCTGCGCATGTGCTGTTCGGTTCAGGTGACGCCAAGGCCGCGGAGAACGCCGGCGCGCTCAATTGCGCGCAGTGCCATGTCGAGCATCGCGGCCGCAACTTCAACATCCGCACCGTCGACGATCGCGAATGCGCGTCCTGCCACACCTTCCGCCGTTTGGGCGCGCATCCCGAGTTTGCTGCGCTGCTCGCCACGCCGGGCTCATCGCTGCGATTCGATCACGACCGCCACGTGCTCGAAGCCGAGAAAGCCAAGGGCGACACGTGCCAGTCGTGTCACGTGCAATCGCCCGACCGCCGCGGCTTCCAGCCGATCAACTTCGAGCGGCACTGCGCCAGCTGCCATCTCGAGAACGGGCGGCTGAAAGGGTCAACCGATCCGATGGAGCTCGAATGGCTGGCGATGCCCAACGGCCAGCCGATTGCGGCGCGCGAGGTGCAGACGCCCGTGTTCACGCCCGCCAATCGCGGGCGCGAAACCGCGAGCGGCTTCGTCCATCGCGATCCCTTCGTCGTGTTCAATGCCGCGCGGCTGCGCCGCGCCGTCGATCG
>JBBEAB010000073.1:0-2596 GCA_040899645.1 Steroidobacteraceae bacterium | reverse complement strand
CCATCGGCGGCTCGTTCTGGGAGTTCGGCGGCCCGGACCTCGAGCGCGCGAAGCTCTTCGTCATGCTCGGCACGGCGGAGGACCACCACTCCAATCCGCTGAAGATCGCCATCTCGGCATTCAAGCGGCGCGGCGGGCGCTTCGTCTCGATCAACCCGGTGCGCACCGGCTACTCGGCGATCGCGGACGAATGGGTGCCGATCCGCCCCGGCACCGACGGCGCGCTGCTGCTCGCGCTCAACAACGAGATCGTCGTCCAAGGGCTCTACGACCGCGCTTTCGTCGCGCGCTATACGAACGGCGGCCAGCTCGTGGTCGTCGATCCGGCCTCGCCGCGGCACGGCCTGCTCGCCGTCGACGAGGGCGCCGATCCGGTCAATCCGCTCTATCCGCAGAACCAGCTGTGGTGGGACCGCCATTCCGGCGGCCCGGTCGTGACCCATACGCCGGAGGCCGATCCGTCCCTCTTCGGCGACTTCCGCCTGGCCGACGGCACCCGGGTGCAGCCGGCGTTCCAGCTCCTCGCCGATCGCCTGCGGCCGCACACCCCGGAATGGGCCGAGAAGATCACCGGCGTGCCGGCGTCCACCATCCGGCGCCTGGCGCACGAGATGGGCGTCACCGCGCGCGACGAGAAGATCGAGCTGCCGATCGCCTGGACCGACTGCTGGGGCAACGAGCACAGGACGGTGACCGGCAACCCGGTGGCGTTCCACGCCATGCGCGGGCTCGCGGCGCACTCCAACGGCTTCCAGACGGTGCGCTCGCTCGCCATCCTGATGAGCCTGCTCGGGACCATCGACCGCCCGGGCGGCTTCCGCCACAAGGCGCCGTTCCCGCGCGCCATCCCGCCCTCGGCCAAGACGCCGACCGGTCCCGAGGGCGTGCAGCCAAACACGCCGCTCGCGGGCCTCGCGCTCGGCTGGCCGGGCTCGCCCGAGGATCTGTTCGTGGATGCCGACGGCAAGCCCGTGCGCATCGACAAGGCCTTCTCCTGGGAGTACCCGCTCTCGGTGCACGGCCTGATGCACAACGTCATCACCAACGCCTGGCGCGGCGATCCCTATCCGATCGACACGCTGATGATCTTCATGGCCAACATGGCCTGGAACTCGACCATGAACACGGTCGAGGTGCGCCGCATGCTGAACGACCGGGACGCCGACGGCGAGTACAAGATCCCGTTCCTCGTCGTGTGCGATGCGTTCCAGTCCGAGATGACGGCGTTCGCCGATCTCGTGCTGCCCGACACCACCTACCTCGAGCGCCACGACGTGATGTCGATGCTCGACCGGCCGATCTCGGAGTTCGACGGGCCGGTGGATTCCGTGCGTGTCCCGGTGGTGCCGCCGACGGGCGAATGCAGGCCGTTCCAGGAGGTCCTGATCGAGCTTGCGAGCCGTCTGGGTTTTCCGGCGTTTACGAACAAGGACGGTTCCCGGAAGTACAAGGACTACCCCGATTTCATCGTCCGGCACGAGACGGAGCCCGGGTCCGGCATCGGCTTCCTCGCCGGCTGGCGCGGCGCCGACGGCACGAAATCGATGCGCGGCGAGCCGAACCCCGCGCAGTGGCAGCGCTACGCCGAGAACAACTGCGTCTTCAGGCACGAGCTCGACCCGTCCTACCGCTATATGCGCAACTGGAACCGCGGCTACATGGAGTGGGCGCAGCGCGCGCGCCTGCGCCGCTGGGGCGAGCCGGTCCTGATCCACCTGTACTCGGAGGTGCTGCAGCGCTTCCGCCTCGCCGCCCAGGGCAAGTGGCCGGGACGACGTCCGCCGCAGGAGCTCGCAAAGCGCGTCGAGACCTACTTCGATCCGCTGCCTTTCTATTTCTCTCCCCTGGAGCACCAGGTGACCGACCTCGAGCGCTATCCGCTCGCGGCGATCACGCAGCGGCCCATGGCGATGTACCACTCGTGGGATTCGCAAAACGCCTGGCTGAGGCAGATCCACACGCACAACTACCTGTTCATCAACCCGCGCACCGCGCGCGCGAGCGGCATCGAGGACGGCGCCTGGCTGTGGGTGGAATCGCCGTGGGGCAAGGTCCGCTGCATGGGCCGCCATAGCGAGGCGGTCGAGTCGGGGACGGTCTGGACCTGGAACGCGATCGGCAAGCAGCCCGGCGCGTGGGCGCTCGCGCCGGAGGCCAACGAGGCACGCAAGGGGTTTCTGCTCAACCATCTCATTACCGACACGTTGGGGAGCACCTCCAACTCAGACCCCATCACCGGCCAGGCGGGCTGGTACGACGTGCGCGTGCGCATCTACCCCGCCGCGGAGCAGGGGGTGTCGCCGGAGTTCCGCGTGCTCGAAAAGGTCCCCGCATGACGCAGCTCGCGCTCGTCATCGACCTCAACGTGTGCGTCGGCTGCCACGCCTGCGTGACGAGCTGCAAGCAGTGGAACACCTTCGGGGAAGCGGGCCCGCTTTCGGACCAGCGTCCCTACGGCGAGGATCCGACCGGCACGTTCTTCAACCGCGTGCAGACCTTCGAGGTGGGCGAGTTCCCGAACACCGAGACGGTGCATTTCCCGAAGTCCTGCCTGCACTGCGAGGACCCGCCGTGCGTGCCGGTGTGCCCGACCGGC
>JBBEAB010000072.1:0-18438 GCA_040899645.1 Steroidobacteraceae bacterium | reverse complement strand
CGGATCGAAAATCCGCCACGGCCGCGCCCACGCCACCTGTGCAGAGCTTCCCTAAGCCAGCAGGCCGTCCAGCGCCTTGATCAGTCGGCCCACTTCCGTCGCCGTCGTGTAGTGCACGAACGACACGCGCACTGCGCCGTCGTCGGTGTCGATGCCGAGCGCCTGCAGCAGCCGATAGGCGTAAAAATTGCCGACGCCGACACCGAGCTTTTGTGCCGCGAGTGCAGCCGCGACGTCTGATGAACTGCGGCCCTGGACCGTGAACGCAATGGTGGGTGCGCGTTCGGTTGCGCGCTGCCGGCCGATCAGCCGGACACGCGGGTGCTTCGACAGGTAGTCGAGCAGTGGCTGCAGCAATTCGGTCTCGTGATCGCGGAACAGGCGGCGAACGGCTTCCGCCCTGGCCAGCACCGGCTGGCCGGCCAGTCCGTGCCGATCCGCCACTGCATGCAGGTAATCCATCAGGCCGTTGACCGTCGCGATCTGCGCGTGATCGGGGCCGGCCGGCGTCAGGCGCTTGCCCGGATACCCGGCATTGAAGAAATGCCCCTGGTTCGGCAGTTGCGCCGCGACTTCGCGCCGCACGAATAGCGCGCCGAGATGCGGGCCGTAGACCTTGTAGAGCGAAAAGCAATAGAGATCCACGCCCTGCGCCTGCAGGTCGGGCAGGCCATGCGGACAGAACGCGACGCCGTCCACGAACGCAAGCGCGCCTGCGCGGTGCACGCGGTCGGCAATCTCGCGCACCGGGTTGATGGTGCCGACCACGTTCGAGCAATGGGTGAAGGCGACGATCCGTGTGTGCGGCCCGAGCAGCGGCTCGAGGTCCTTCAGGTCGAGGTCTGCGGAAACCGGATCCACCCGCCACTCGCGCACCACGAAACCGTCCTCGGCGAGCCGGCTCCAGGCGCCGATGTTCGCCTCGTGATCCTGGTTGGTGACGACGATCTCGTCGCCCGGTTTCAGGAACCTGCGCAGCGCCTGCGCCACGACATAGGTGTTCTGCGAGGTCGAGGGCCCGAAATGCAGCTCATCCGCGCCGACGTTGAGCCAGGCGGCCATGCGCTCGCGCGCGGCGTCCATCTGCTCGCCTGCGAGCGTCGATGGCGCGAACGCGTAGTAGGGCTGCAGCTTGGTCTGCCGGTAATAGCGCTCGAGCCATTCGACGGCCTGCCGGCAGGCGAAGGAACCGCCGGCATTCTCGAAATGCGAAAAACCCGCCAGCGTCGGTTCGCTGAAGGCGGGAAACTGCGCGCGGACGAAGTCGAGGTCGAGCTTACTCATGGGCCCATCGGAGAATCGGCCGATTATCGCACGATCTCCTCCGGCGGAACCGGCAACAGCAGGAGACCCAGCGGGTGGTGGAAGCGCGCCACGCCGATGATCTGCGCGTACACCAGCAGCGCTGCCGCAAGCCACGCCGCGCGCCGGGCGCGGGTACGGCCGCGTCGCAGCGCCAGGCTGCCGAACACGATGTAAAGCGCAAGCAAAGCCAGTTTCGTCGCGAGCCATGGCGTCGCGATTGGATTCAGCCACAGCGCCGCCGTCAGCATCAACGCCGTGGCGAGCAGGGCGGTGTCGATCGCGTAACTCAGCCAGCGCACGCCCGTGGCATTGGCGAGCGCGGATGCGGCAAGCATCGCCCCGCCGCGCAGGGAAAACAGGGTGCCGCTCGCCAGCACCATTGCCACGTGGGCCAGCTTGATCCAGGCGTAGTGTTCGATCAGCATCGCCGCGCGGCTTCAGTCGCGCAGGACGGTTGCAGCCATTGCCTGCATGGCCGGTGGATCGAGGATCTCGATCGAGCGGCCGTCGACGGCGATCTTGCCTTCGTCCTGCAGGCGGCGCAGCACGCGGCTGACCGTCTCCGAGGCGAGGCGCATGTAGTTGCCGATGTCAGCCCGCGACATCGCGAGCGACAGCTGATTCGGCGGAAAGCCGCGGGCGGCCGAGCGCCGCGACATCGACACGAGGAAAGCCGCCAGGCGATCGTCGGCACTGTAGTCGCCGGCTACCACCAGTGCCTTGCCGATGTCCTGGCTCAGCAGGCGGAACAGCTGCGCCTGCAGCCCGGGCAATTTCCGGGCGAGCACCGCCATCATCGGAAACGAGAATCGGCACAGGGTGACGGTGTCGAGCGCGATCGCATCGCATGGATAGCGGGCGCTGTGAATGGCATTGAGGCCGATCACCTCGCCGGGCAGGAAGAAGCCGTGGACGTGTTCGCGGCCGTCGCTGTCGATCACGCGCGTCTTGACGGTGCCTGCGCGCACGGCCGCGATCGACGTGAACGGCGTGCCCTCGCGGAAAATCGTCTCGCCCGCGCGATACGGGCCGGCGTGCTCGACCAGGCAGTGCAGTTCCAAGAGTGCCTGCTTGTCATAGCCCGCGGCCCGGCAAGCGGCAGAGAACGCGCAGGTGCTGCAGAACTCGAGTTCGTTGCCGTCGTCGGCGATGGCAGGTCGCATAGGGAACGCATGATACTAGACCATGCTGGAAAAGCGCCCGGGTGCCGGGCACTCGTGGTGCAGGTAGCGGTCGAAACACGCGCAGACGACACGCAGCAGCAACCGCCCGCGGGCTGTCGCGCGGATGTATCCGTCGCCGAGCTCGACCAGCCGGTCCTGCGCCAGCGCCTGCAGCCGCGCGAGGTCGGCAGAAAAATACCTGGCGAAGTCGATCTTGAAGCGGTCCTCCAGCGCCGCGATCGAGACCTCGCCCTCGCACAGGATCCGCTGGATGATCCACGCGCGCAGGCGATCGTCGTCGTCGAGCTGCAGGCCGCGCCAGCAGGGGAGTCGGCCGTCATCGACCTGCGTTTCCCATTGTGGAAGATCGCGCGGATTCTGGCTGTAGCTGTCGCCGAGCTGGCTGATGGCGCTCACGCCGAGTCCGACCAGGTCGCACTCGGCATGGGTCGTGTAGCCCATGAAATTCCGGTGCAGGTCGCCGCGCGTTTGGGCGACCGCCAGGTCGTCGTCAGGCAGCGCGAAATGATCCATGCCGATATGCCGGTAGCCGGCCCCCGTCAACCGTTCAATGGTGAGTGCGAGCAGCGCGATCCGGGCGTCCGCACCGGGCAGATCCGCGGCGCGGATCTGCCGCTGCGGCCGGAAGGTCTGCGGCAGGTGCGCATAGCCGTACACCGCGACCCGGTCGGGGCGCGCCGCGAGTACCTGGTCGAGCGTCCGGGCGAAGCGTTCCGGCGTCTGTTTCGGCAGGCCATAGATCAGGTCGACGTTGACCGCACGCATGCCGTGGCGGCGGCAGGCTTCGATCACCGCCAGCGTCTGTCCGACCGACTGCACCCGGTTCACGGCCTGCTGCACGTCCGGGTCGAAATCCTGCACGCCGAGGCTGACACGGTTCAGGCCCGCCTGCGCCATCGCCGCGATGCCGGCGGCATCGACGCAGCGCGGATCCAGCTCGATCGAGAAATCGCGCAGCGGCGACCGACTGAAGTTGAAGAGCTGTTCCAGGCTGTCGATGAGTTCCGCGAGCTGCCCGACGTCGAGAAAGTTCGGCGTGCCGCCGCCGAAGTGCAGCTGCACCACCTTGCGGTCGCGATCGAACAGCGGCGCCAGCATCGCCGCCTCGCGAATCACGCGCGCGACATAGGGTGCGGCGCGGCTGCGGTCGCGGGTGATGACGCGGTTGCAGCCGCAGTAGAAACACGGACTCGTGCAGAACGGCACGTGCACGTACAGCGACAGTTGCCGCGGGATCGGGTCCTCGTTGCTGTGCAACGCCGCCATCCGGCGTTGCGCTGCGCCAAATCCCTCCCGGAACTGCGGTGCCGTCGGGTACGAGGTGTAGCGCGGTCCGGGCTGGTCGTAGCGACGGAGCAGTGCGGAGTCGAACACGCCGGCCATCACCACGCGTATTCCAGCTGCGCCCAGAACTTGCGCGTGTCCGTCAGCAGCGTGTCAGCGTCGTAGTCAGCGAACTTGAGCGTGCCCGCGAGACGATGCCAGCGGATTTGCAGCTGGAGATTGAGCTCGGTCCCGTAACGACCGGAGGCGGATTCCGCCCGGTACTCGTGGTAGCCGGCCTGCGCAGAGAGCGCATCGAGCGGTCCGACCCGGCCGAAGCCAAACCCGGCGGTGACATAGGTGTCCTCGATGCCGTCCGGCGGCGTGGCCAGGAATTTGTCGGCCCAGCCCTGGAATTTGTGCAGCGTGGCGAGCGGCGTGACGAAGCCTTTCGTGCCGTCGCCTTCCAGTACTTCCGTGCCGATACCGGCATGAAGCTTGCGCCAGTGAGCGGTCAGTTCCAGCAGGCGGTAGTCATTGTCGAAGCGCGACGGGTTGCTGCCTGCATCCTCCTGGGTGGCCCAGGATGCGGCATACGCGAGCTTCCACTCGCCGGATGCCCGCTCGCCTGCGAAGCGCAGACCGAGCGTCTGCGACGAGTCGCCGACGGCGGCCGGCACGCCGTCGATCGCGTCAAATGCGAGCCAGTAACCGAAGCCGGTCAGGCGGCCGGCCGGCAATTGCCAGGACAGGTTGAGCAGGTAACTGTCGCCTTCGTAGCGACCCTGGAGCGAGTCTCCGCCGAACACGCGGTTGACCTGCGTGATCCATGACGCGTCAAGCGTCAGCCTGGGTAGCGAGCGGTTGACGATGCGCAGCGAATCAAAGGTTTGCTCGTTCTGGCGCCAGCCCACATTGCCGACAAAACGCTGCTCGTCGAGGTTGATGCGCTGGCGGCCGAGGGTCACCGTCGTTCCGGGCAGGCCCGTATTCACGAGTTGCAGGCGATTGACTTCGTAGCTCTCCGGGTCGGCAACCACCGGGTAGGCGGTCTTGCCGTTGGTCGTGCTGTTGTAGTCGCTGATGAGCGGCCAGGCGAACTCGCCTTCCACCAGCAGCGCGGTCTCCCAGGCCTTGCCGGTCTCGAAGCCCAGACGCGCGCGCAGCGTCAGCGCCTGCGCATCTTCGGTCAGCGGGTCCTGGTCGACGTGCTCGAAGCGTATCCGCGCGTCACCGATCGACCGGGTATCGGAGATTGCCTGCTCAAGCGGGCCAGGGCCGGCCTCGGCCGTGCCCGCCAGCATGCAACAGGGGAGCAGCACGACTACCGCCCATGCGTGCGCCGATGCCATGCCGGATAGAGTAGGAGGCGCCGCGCCGCGGCGCCCTGATGCAGGTCAGGCCGACTCGCTGCTATGCCACCACTCGCGGAAAATGCGGCAATGCGCGGCGTCGGCGAATTCCGCGGTCAGCACGCCCTCGATTCGCACCTTTGCCACGTCCGGCAGGCGCGTGAAGTCGGCGCGCCACTTCGCGATGCCGGTTGTGCCCGTTACCGCGAGGATCTCGTAGGTGAAGCGGATGTCCTTCTGCTGCGACACCGCCCCTGCCCAGGCCGCCGCGACCCCCGCCGGACCGCGTTGCGGCGGGTCGAGCGGTGTCCAGTAGTACTCGGCATCGTCGCTGAAGAGGCGGGCGGCGGCGACCGGGTCGCGATCCTGCCAGGCCACCTGGTAGCCGCGCAGCCAGCGGTCGAAGTCGCCGGTCTCCATGTCAGTTCCGCCAGAGGCGGCTGCTCGCAATGCGCGCGCCCTCGGCGAGCGAAGCCAGCTTGAGATAGACGATGTCGGGGTCGATCGGACCGAATCCGGCAAAGGTGCTGAACCCGCAATCGGAGCCGGCGATGACGCGCTCGCGACCGACGATGTCGGCAAAGCGCTGGATGCGCTCGGCAACCAGCTCAGGGTGCTCGACGTAATTGGTGGTCGAACTCAGCACGCCTGGCACCAGGATCTTGTCGTCCGGCACTTTCTGGTCGCGGAACACCTGCCACTCGTGCGCGTGTCGCGGATTGGCCGATTCGAACAGCAGCGCCTGCGGCCGCGCCCTGATCACGACCGGCAGCAGTTGCTTGAGCGGCACGTCGTGATGATGTGGCCCTTCGTAGTTGCCCCAGCAGATATGCATGCGCATCCGGTCCGCGGGAATATTGCGGAGCGCATGATTCAGCACTTCGACGTGCCGCGCGGCGCTCTTCAGGTACTCGTCGACACTCGCGTCCCGGTACATCGTGTGGCGGCCCATGCCGAGGTCGGGCGCGTCGATCTGCAGCAGGAATCCGGCGGCCACGATCGCCTGGTACTCGCTCTGCATCGCTTCCGCGACCGCTTCGAGATAGGCATCCTGGGTCCGGTAGTAATCGTTTGGCTGGAACAGCGCGATCACGCCGGCCGAGGCCGCGTTCAGGAAGGCTTCCGCCGGTTTCGCGGCTGCAACCGCGCGCCGGAAGTTCGCCAGGTCCTCCTGGAGCGGCTTCGTGTCCTTGACGCGGATTTCGCCGATGCAGCGCGGGCGGCGGTACTTCGCGGTCGAGCCGCGCTCGGCGAGCTTGGTCAGCAGGCGCGGGAACTCGACCAGGTCCTGCCCGGGCTCGCGCGGCGTGTCGCCGCCGAAACCCTCGAAGCGGTCGGCGATGTAGGTCGCATAGCTGATCTTGTTCATCTCGCCGTCGCTGACGACGTCGACGCCGGTCTCCACCTGGCGGCGCACGACGTCGTGTACGCCGTCGGCGATCACCTGTGCCGCGGCGGTCGGGTCGGCCACCTCGCCCTTCTCGCGCGCGAACAGCACATCGCAGATTGCCTGTGAGCGCGGCAGGCTGCCGACGTGTGTGGTGAGGATGCGCTCGGTGCTCTGCCTCATCGATAGGTGTTGTTGGAGGTGTGGTCGCCGGCCAGCCAGCGCTTGAGCTCCGAGTGCGCATCCTTGCGGCGCGCCGCATTGATCTTCAGGACGTCCGGGTGATCGTGCGTGAACTCGACGATCATGCCGTTCGGGTCGGTCGCATATACCGAGCGGCAATAGCCGTGTTCGAGCACGAAGGATTGGGGCTCCTTGTAGCCGGCCTTTGCGAGGCGCTGCTCGATGCCGTCCTGAGTCTCCTGGTCCACGTGCAGCGCGATGTGGTGGAACGGCGTGAACGGCATCTTCGGCCCGAACTGCTCCTGGTCCGCCGGATCCGCGAACTGGAAAAAGGCCAGCGCCCCGCCATCCGCCAGTCCGAAGAACAGGTGGCAGTAAGTTCGTTCGGCGCCGAACAGCAGGTCCTTCTCGCACCAGGTCGCGAGCAAGGGCAGGCCAATCACATCCTCGTAGAACTTTCGCGTCGCCTCGAGGTCACGCGACACGTAGGCCGTGTGGTGGAGCCTCGTCGGTAGTCTTGCCTGGGTTGCCATGTCGATCATCTCCGGTCAGAAGCGGTACTCGAACTCGACGCCATAGCGGATCGGAAGTGCCCTGAACAGGAAGCCGCCCGGTGAGAACTCCTGGTTGTACTCCTCGTCGGTCAGGTTCCGGCCCCACAGCGTTGCGGACCAGCGCTCGGCCTCGAGGCCGATGCGTCCGTCCAGGATGTTGACCGAGTTGCGGGAGGTCAGGTTATACGGTTCCCACCACGTGCGGCCCGTGTGCCGGTAGTCGCCGCGGAACGAGAGATCGAGGGCGGAGCCGACCGCAACGACATACTGCAGGCCGACATTGGCAGTGGCGCGCGAGACCAGCGGGGCTTCATTGCCGATGACGCTCGAATCTTCCATGGCCGTGATCTTGCTGTCCGTGTAACCGTAGCTCGCAAAGACATCGAACCGGTCGGTGACGCGCCAGCTGAGTTCAGCCTCGATGCCTTCGTAATCAGCATCCAGATTGCCCAGGTTCTGGGTCGAGTTTGCCGGCAGGAACACGAAGAAATAGCCGTTCTCCGACTCGGTCTGGAACAAGGCAAGACCCAGGTTCAGGCGGTTGTCGAGAAACCGGGACTTGACGCCGATTTCGATGGTGTCGGCGACCTCGGCCTCAAACAGGTCGTTGACGCCCGCCACGCCACTGGCATCGGCGACTGCACCCACGCCGGTCTGGTTGAATCCGCCGCTTCTGAAACCACGACTCCAGCCGCCGTAGAAGGTCGTGGTGTCCGAGAGTGCATAGCGCAGCGTCAACTTGGGCTGCGTCTCGCTCCAGGTGCTCGTCCGGACCTCGCCCGTGAACGCCGAGGGATCGGGCAGGAACTGGGTCGGCGTCAGGGTCGTATTCTCGCGTTTGTCCTCGTCGTAGCGAACAGCCGCGTTGATCTCGAACTTGTCCGTTACCTCAAAGATCGCATCCACGAACACGGCCCAGGCATCGTTGTCCTGCTCGTCGGCAAGGTAGGTCGCATTCGGATTGTTGCCGCTGAGCCGCGGCTCCCGATACACCGGGAATACTCCTGCGCCGGTGTCCACCATATTGCCGGTCGATATGAACCGGTCGGTGTGCACGAAGTAGGCGCCTGCGATCCAGCGGAACTTGCCCACCGTCGGCGACGTGTATCGGATCTCCTGGCTGTAAGTTTCCAGGTCCAGGAACTGGCTCTGGTTCAGGGGCGTGAAGGTGGGCGGGAGAAACTGTTCGACCCCGTTGGCTGCCGGGCGGAAGTCGTACGCATCGCCGGTCAGGATTTCTTCGGTCGTGTTGTAAGAAGTGACCGAGGTCAGGGTGCCGTCGCCAACACCGAAATCAAGCTTCAGTGAGCCATTGAAGAGGTCGCGCTCGTTGACGCCCGGATTGTCGAGCTGGATCGGCGACGTCACGTCGTTCGCATTCGGGGGCGTGGTGAACGAGCTGAAGGGGTTCAACTCATCGTCACGCGGGATCACGAAATAAAGCGCCCGGGTGCTGAGGTCACTGATCGCCAGGCGCAGGTCCGCGGTCATGCGATCGCTCGGCTCCCAGATAAAGCGCACGCGCGCGCCGAGGTCTTCGACGGGGTCCACTTTTTCGTTCAGGAACACGTTGTCGAGGAATCCGTCCGTCTCGTAATAATTGACCGAAGCGGCATATTTGAGCGTGTCGGTGATCGGACCGCTGACGCTCGCCAGGGCGCGCAACGAGGATTCATTGCCGTAGCCCAGCTTGACTCTGGCTTCGAACTCGTCGCCCGGCGGTCGCGTGGCCACGATGATGGCGCCACCGATGGCATTGCGGCCATAGAGTGCGCCCTGAGGGCCCTTCAGGACCTCGATCTGCTGGATGTCGAACAGCTCCTGGTTGAACTCGGCCGGGTTCGTCTGCAGGACTCCGTCAACCTGCACGGCGACCGAAGGCTCGCTGTTGCGAGCCTGCGAGATGCCGCGGATGACGACGAATGCGTTGCCCGCGTTCTGCGTCTCGACCAGTGTCATGTTCGGCACCAGCTGGATGAAATCCGACGGTCGGCGGATGCCGGCATTGCGTATCGTCGCCTCGGTGAAGACGTTGATCGTGACTGGCACCTCCAGGAAGGACTCGTCGCGCTTGCGCGCCGTCACGATGACTTCCTCCATCTCCGTGCTCTGCGCCATGGCCGGCAACGCAACTGCGGCGGCGAGGATGCCGCTTACTGTCGCCGAAAGGCACGTCTGCTTGGATGTGAACATGTGGGTCTCCACGTTAAGAGTTCGATTGGATCCTGACGGTGCCGGCGTCATACGCGCATTCCGCGCGCACAATGGCTGCGCCGGCGACCATCGCCTTCAATTTTCCCAGGGCAACGTCGCGCGGCAGGTACTTCATGCCGCAATCCGGCGCCACGATGACGTCTTCGGGCCGCACGAATGGCAGCGCGCGCCGGATGCGCGCCGCGACGGTCTCCGCCGACTCGACTTCGGGCGAGCCGAGGTCGATGACGCCGAGAATGATCTTCTTGCCCGCCAGCTTCTTCAGGATCGAGCAGTCGAGGTTCGGCTGCGCGGTTTCGAGCGAGACCTGCTGGCAATGACAGTCGGCCAGCTCGGGCAGGAACGAGTACGCGGAGTGGCGGACATGGATGATGGCCGCGTAGCCGAAGCAGATGTGCACCGCAGTCGTGCCCACCACGCCGTCGAGCGCGCGATTGAGCGCCGCGAGCCCGTACACGCGCGCCTCGTCAGGCCGCGCCTGCATGTAGGGCTCGTCGATCTGCACGATGTCCGCGCCCGCGTCGAAAAGGTCGCGGATCTCGGCGTTGAGCGCGGCCGCGTAGTCCATGGCGGCCAGTTCGCGGCTGCCGCCGTAATGATCGATCTGCGCCTGCTGCGACATCGTGAACGGCCCCGGCACCGTGACCTTGACCTGCCTGGTCGTGTGCCGGCGCAGGAACTCCAGATCGCGCACGCCGACCGCATGGCGGCGGCGGATCGGGCCGGTCACGCGCGGCACCGGGTTCGGGTGTCCGCTGCGATCGAGCGCGCTGCCCGGGTTGTCGAGATCGACGCCGTCGAGCGCGGTTGCGAACAGGTTCGAGTAGCTCTCGCGGCGGATCTCGCCGTCGGTCACGATATCGAGGCCGGCTTCCTCCTGGGCGCGAATTGCCACGATCGTGGCGTCGTCCTGCGCCTCGGCCAGGAGCGGTTCCGCGATGCGCCACAGCTCGCGCGCGCGCACGCGCGGCGGAAAGCGGCCGGCGAGCTTCTGCCGGTCGATCAGCCATTCCGGTTGCGGCATGCTGCCGACCAGCGTCGCCGGGAACAGTTTTGGTCGTTCGCCGGGCACGGCGCTCACCCTGCCGCCCGTCGCACGACCGCATCGGCGGGCTGCGCCGGCCAGCCGTGCTCGCGCGCGAGCGCCGCGCGGATCGCGTCGCCATGCTCGTTCAACAGGGGCGCTGCGATCACTGAGTTCGCGCGCCGGCCGTCGAACTGCAGCGCCGGACGCACGGCCTGGCGGCCGCCCTGGCTCGCGGCTTCGACCGGGACCACGAGGCCGAGATGACGTGCCTGCGGGTCGTTGACGACCGCGTCGATGCCATTGATCGGTGCAAACGGCACGTCATTTGCGGACAGGCGCGCGGCCCAGTCGGCCAGCGGCCGCTTGCGGAAGCGCCGGTCGAGTTCCTCGCCCAGCGCCTCGTAGTGCGCGATGCGGGCGAGCCGGGCATTGAAGCGCGCGTCCAGGTTGAGCTCAGGCGCCTCGAGCGCGGTGATCAGGCCCTGCCAGAACTTGTCGAGGGAAGAAAGATGAATGGCCAGCAGGCGCTTGTCGGCCGTGCGCAGGATGTAGGCCTGCGCCAGCCGCGGCCGGTCGCTCGATTTCGGTACCTCGCCGAGCGCGAAATACGCGGCGAAGGGCTCCACCGCGAAATGCGCCATGGCCTCGAACATCGACACTTCGACGTGACGCCCCTGGCCCGACTGCGTGCGTTCGAACAGCGCGCCAAGAATCCCGTAGGCGGCATAGATGCCTGTGATGGCGTCCGCCAGCGCCGGTCCGAGGAAGCGCGGCCGTTCCTCGTCGACCACCACACTCAGGAAGCCGGATAGCGCCTGCGCCACCGAGTCGTAGCTCGGACGTTCCGCATAAGGACCGTCGGCGCCGAAGCCGCTGATCGAGCAGCAGACCAGTCGCGGGTTGAGACCTTGCAGGCGCCGATGGCCGGCACCGAGGCGCTCCGCCGTTCCCGGACGGAAATTCTGCAGATAGACGTCGGCGTTCGCGACCAGGCGATCGAACAGCTCACGATCGGCAGGTTGCTTGAGATCGCAGGCCAGGCTGCGCTTGTTGCGGTTGTAGGCCTGGAAGTGCGGCGAGTAGTTGCCCTGCTGGTAGCTGCGATACGGGTCGCCTTCCGGGCCCTCGATCTTGATCACGTCGGCGCCGAGATCGGCCAGCATCATGCCGGCGCAGGGTCCCGTGATGAACGTGCCCTGTTCGACGACGCGGACGCCGCGCAGCACGGTGTGCAGCATCAGGGCTCCGGCACGAATCCGGCCGGTGCCGGTCCGTCGTAGCTGATCCCGGCCGCGCCCGAGTCGGCCAGCATGAAACCGATCGGCCGCTCGCGCTCCTCGAGCAGGTGGGCGATGAGTCCGGCGGTGCGGGCCAGGATCGGGATGCCCTTGACCGCGAGCAGGGGGTAACCGGCATCGAGCAGCACGGCGCCGATCGCGCCGGAGACATTCATCGCGAGCGGCTTGCCGGTGATGGCGGGCAGTAGCGTTTCGACCACGCGGGCGATCTCGACATGGCGACCCGCCGTGCCCGCGTCTTTCGCAGCGTCGAGCAGGCAGGCGACCCGTGGATCGCGCAGCTTGTGCAACGGGTGGCCGTAACCGGGCGACGCCTGGCGCGCATCGTGCAGCGCCTGCAGCGCGGCACGCGCCGCTGCTTCCGTGCCCGCCGCATGGTTCGCCTCGATATCGGCGAACAGGCGCGCGGCCGCTTCGGCCGAGCCGAGGATCACGGAGCCGCAGCCGAGGATGCCGGCCGCGACCGCGCCCTGCAGTGCCTCGGGCGCCGCGGCAAGCGTCATCCGGCTGGCGGCCACGCTCGGCACCAGGCCGTGTTCCGCGATCGCGACCAGCGTCGCGTCGAGGATGCGCCGCTGCGCGTGCGAGGGCAGGGTGCCGGTGACGAGTAGCCAGGCGTGATCGGTAAACGTGATGCGGCCGATCAGGTCGCGGCACAGGTCATGGCCGCGGACCACGATGGCTTCCGCATTCGAGGTGGAAATCGCCGAACTGCGGCGTCCCTGCGATCCGATTTTCATGCCGCTACGTCTCCGCCTGCGGGCTCGACCGGCTTTTCGTATATCGAAAAGAGATTCGACTGCCGAACATGCTGAGCGCTCGGCCCGCCTGCCGTCAAGTACGCTGGCGCGGCGCGGGCTGTCGCTTCTTCGCATATCGAAATAGACTGGCGCGATGCCACGACGCCAGCCGTCAGCACCGCGCCGCGAAGCCATGGGCGGCCTCGCCAAGGGACTCCAGGTGATACGCGCCTTCACGCGCGACCATTCGGCGCTGACGCTGTCCGAGGTCGCCGCCATTGCGCGCATGCCGGCCGCAACGGCGCGGCGCTGCCTGCTGACGCTGGAGGAGCTCGGCTACGTGATGCGGCGGGGGCGGTCATTCCTGCTGCGACCCAAGGTGCTCGAGCTCGGCGCCGCCTACCTCGAATCGATGGACATCGAGCACCTGACCAAGACGCACCTCGAGGAACTGGCGCGCCTGACCGGCGACTCCGCGGCGCTGTCCGTGCTCGACGGCAACGATATCGTCTACGTCGCCCGCACCTCGGTTAGGACGCTGGTCCGGCTCGAAGCGCATGTCGGCAGCCGTTTCCCGGCGCACGTGACTTCGATGGGCCGCGTGCTGCTGGCGGGCCTGCCGGCGGAACGGCTCGACCAGTACTTCCGCACGCAGCACTTCCAGGCACTCACCGATCGGACGGTGACCGACCAGCGCAAGGTCCGCCAGCTGATCGAAGAGTGCCGGCGCGCGGGCTATTCCGCGGTCGAAGACGAACTCGCCTATGGCGTCGTCGCCGTCGCGGTGCCGGTCTTCGACCAGCAGGGCCGCGTGGTCGCATCCCTCAACAGCTCGAGCCACTCGCGGCGCATCGCCAAGGCCAAGCTGGTGCGTGAGCGGCTCGCGATGCTGCAACAGGCAAGCCGGCAGATCTCGGCCGAACTTTCGCGGGTTCCGGGGCTCGCGCTTTCGGCGCAACTCTAGCGGCCGGCGACGCGGCGCTTGACGGTACCGTGGCGCGCTCGTAGCCTGTTTGCGAACTTTTTTTCGATATTCGAAACAGCATGTCCAGCACCGACCGCTATTTCCATGCCAGTGATGCCCGGCTGCGCTACCGCGACGAGGGCGCGGGCGCAGCGATCGTGTGGCTGCATGGCTGGACCCTCGACCTTGAAGTCTGGGAACCGCAGTGCACCGAGTTCCGTGCCTCGATGCGGGTCGTGCGGCCTGATCGCCGCGGTTTCGGCCTGTCGACCGGAAGTCCGGATCCGGCTGCGGACCCGGACGATCTGCTGGCGCTGTTCGACCACCTGCAGATTGCGCGCGCCGCGCTGGTCGGCATGTCGCAGGGCGCGCGCGCGGCGCTGGCGTTCGCGCTCGCCCATCCGCAGCGGGTTGCGAGCCTCGTGCTCGATGGCCCGCCCAACCCGGCGGATGGCGCGGAGGCTGCCGAGGAGATTTCGTTCGGCGAATACCGCACGCTGATCGAGGCGGGCGGCATCGGCGCGTTCCGCGACGCATGGCGCGCGCACCCCCTGATGCGTTTGTACTCGGCGGACGACGCCGCGCGCGCGCTGGTGGATCGCATGCTCGGCCGCTATCGGGGCCTCGACCTGCTGCAACCGGCGCCGCCGGCGCCGCCATTCGACCTGCATGCGCTGCGACGACTGCGCCTGCCGGTCCTGGTCATCAACGGTCAGCTTGATACCGTGGAGCGCCGGAGCGCCGCGGACCAGCTGTGCCGGGACATCCAGGGCGCCCGGCGCGCGCTGGTGCCGGGTGCGGGGCATCTTGCGAATCTCGACCAGCCGCGCGCGTATAACGACATCGTGCGCGCGTTCATCCAGCGGCCGTCCAGCGTTGCCGCCTAGCGGCCCGGAGTCACCATGCCCAGCATCCTTGTCCTTTATTACAGCAGCTGGGGACACGTCGAGCGCCTGGCGCTCGCAGAGGCCGAGGGCGCGCGGCGTGTCACGGGCAGCCGCGTCAGCGTCAAGCGCGTGCCGGAGCTGGTACCGCTCGAGGTGGCGCGCGCCGCCGGCTATCGCCTCGACCAGCCCGCGCCGGTCGCCGAGCCCGGCGAACTCGGCGACTACGACGCCATCATCTTCGGCACGCCCACGCGCTTCGGCAACATGTGCTCGCAGATGCGCAACTTCCTCGACCAGACCGGCCCGCTGTGGGCGCGCAACGCGTTGCTCGGCAAGGTCGGCAGCGTATTCTCCTGCACGCAGAGCCAGCACGGCGGCCAGGAGACCACGATCACCTCATTTCATTCGACCCTGCTGCATCACGGCATGATCATCGTCGGCCTGCCGTACACGGCGCCGGGGATCACGACGATGCGTGAAGTCACCGGCGGCACGCCGTATGGGGCCAGCAGCATCACGGGCGCGGGCGACGAAATGCGCATGCCGACCGAACTGGAACTCGGCATGTGCCGGTTCCAGGGCGAGCACGTCGCGCGCATCACGACCGACCTGGTCGCCGGCCGGAGTCGCCCGCAATGAAGGCCGCCGGGGGCGAAGCCCCGGCCCGGGTGACGTCGCGCGCGGCCGGCATGGCTCTGCCCGCCGACGCACTGTCGACGCCATTCCGTTTCTACGACAACCGCCAGAAGTACCTGGCATTCGTCAATACCTGCAACGAGAAGTCGGCAGTCGCGCACCGTGCCGCGCAGGAACTCAGGCACATCCGCGCGACGCCGCCGGCGGTGCGCATTTTCGACGCCGGCATGGGCGATGCGACGGTGCTCTCGCGCCTGATGCGCAGCACGCACCGGCTCGGGCCGACCGTGCCGCTGCTGGTCGTCGCCAAGGAGATCAGCCTCGAGGACGTCCGGCTCGGGCTCGAGAAGATGCCGGACCGGTTCCTCGAGCATCCGTCGACGGTCCTCGTGATCACCAACATGAATTATTCGGAGGCGCCGCGCCTGATGCCGCGCGACATCCAGTCGGCAGCCGCGCTCAACTGGCAGGAAGTGCGCCTGAAGGGGCAGACTTCGGACGAGTACGCGGAGCAGATCGATGAACTGGCGCCGATGCTGGCCCTCGGCTGGCAGACCAAGCCGAGTCCGCGTACCGGGAACCCGGTCTACGTGCGGCCGTCGGTGCTCGTGCTCTATCGCGAGGATCATCAATTCCTGCTCGATCGCGTGATCCCGAAGCCAGGTCAGATCTTCGAGAACTACGATCTGATCGTGGCGTCGCAGCCGTGGCGCGCGCGGATGTCTGCGGAGTTCAAGGCACAGAAGGTGCTGACACCGCTGGTGCGAAGCCTCGCGCCGAATGGCCGCCTGCTGGTGATCCAGTCCTACGGGCGCGACCCGGCGCTCGAGATCGTGCAGAACCTGTGGCCGGACGAAAACCCGTTCAAGGTGGACCGCCGCCTGCTGCTGGCGGCGCTGAAGACGGAACTCGGCCGCGATGCCAGCGATTACTCGCTGACCGCGCCGACCGACGACAAGGCGATCTTCCGCTACGAGATGCACACGCTGCCGAACGAGATCGGCGACCGCATTGGCACCTCGACCCTGTTCGCCGCGTGGAACGCTGCGATCTACGTGAACCAGATCGAGGAGGAGCGGCTGGACGAGGTGGTATCGAGAGGCACTTACCTCGAAGCCACGCAATCCGTGCTGCAGAAGCACGGCGGCCTCTGGTTCAACGACGAGACTTTCGTCGTCAGCCGGCGCCAGAGATAGTGGTGCTGCACGCGCAGGAAGCGGGCGCCGGCGCAATCGAAGCGCCGGATATGATCGGCCTGAAGGACCGGATCATCGGGTTCGCAGGCCGCGCCTCGATCGAGGTGACACCGCACGACCGCGAGCTCCTGTCGGGCCTGGTCGGGCTGCTGCCATTCGCCACGGCCATCTACGTCACGCACGTCCCGAACACGAGCATCGCGGACGTCGTGGAAACGGCCTGCGCAATCGAAGACGCGGGCTTCCGCTCCTGGCCCCATCTTGTCGCGCGGCGGATCGAGACCGAGGCATCCCTGCGCTTCGCGCTCGACCGGATGCGCGACCGCGGCATCACGCGCGCGATGCTGGTCGCCGGCGACCTGTCGACGCCGGTGGGGGCCTATCGGAGCACGCTCGACATCCTGGAATCGGGGGCGCTGATCAGTGCCGGCGTCGCGTCGATCGGCGTGGCGGGCCATCCCGAAGGACACAAACGTATCGGCTCGACGCTCCTGTGGGAATCGCTGAAGACGAAACAGGAGTACGGCGAACTGACCGGCGCGAGCGTGCACATCGTCAGCCAGTTCGGCTTCAGCCCCGGCGCGGTCTGCGACTGGGAGGCCCAGCTCACCAGCCACGGCATCACGCTCCCGGTGCATGTCGGCATCGCAGGGCCGGCGTCGCTCCGGATCCTGATCAAGTACGCGATGCTGTGCGGCATCGGCGCTTCGCTCAATGCGTTGATGACCAACCTGAGCGCGCTCAGCACGGCGCGGCATCTCGTGACTTCGGCCGATGAGGTGCTGCTGCGCATCGTCGAGGCGCGCACCGGCGCGCTGCAGGAGCGGTTCGTGCAGCCGCACTTTTTCTCGTTCGGCGGAGTCATGCAGACGGTGAACTGGCTCCATGCCATCCGCGACGGCCGGTTCGATATCGATCCGGTTGCCGGTGCGCTGGTCGTCCGCCGCTAGCAGCGACAGGAACAGGCGCCACAATCGGCCGCCGATCATGCTGCCGGCCTGAATCCGCGCGTGACAGCGGCCGCGTTCCGCCCGACAATCCGGGTCGGTGATACCGGCCGTACTCTCTGCCAGCCAGGCCTCGCAGTTCCGTCGCGAGGGCTTCCTCGTGCTGCCGCACTTCGTCGATGCGGCGCGTTGCCTTGCGCTACGCGACCGCGCGATGGAACTCGCGCGCACTCAAGTGCCGCCGCTGGAGCAGGCGACGATCTTCACGGCAAACGGCAAGCCGCTGCATGCCAGCGACGAATACTTCCTGACGAGCGGCGAGGCGATCCGCTGCTTCTTCGAAAAGGATGCCTTCGACGGCGACGGCCGGCTGCGCACGGACGCGCACCTGTGCCTCAACAAACTCGGTCATGCGATGCACGACCTCGACCCGGTATTCGACGCATTCAGCCGCACGCCGGAACTGGCCGCGCTCGCGCGCGACATCGGCCTGCAGCAGCCGCTGCTGCTGCAATCGATGTACATCTTCAAGCAGCCGCGTATCGGCGGGGAGGTGGCCTGCCATACCGATCACACCTATCTTTGGACCGAGCCGCAGAGCGTCGTCGGATTCTGGTTCGCGATCGACGATGCGACCACCGGGAACGGCTGCATGTGGGCCTTGCCGGGCGGGCACCGGCTGCCGGTGAAGGGCCGCTCGCGTTTGAACGCGGCGCGGGACGCGAGCGTCATGGACGTGCTCGACCCGGAACCGTATCCGACGACGGGTCTGGTCGCGCTCGAAGCGAAGCGCGGCACGCTGATCGTGCTCGATGGCGCGCTGCCGCACCTGTCGGGACCAAACCACAGCGACCGGCCGCGTCATGCGTACACGATTCACGCGATCGACGGCGTCGCCCGCTACCTGCCGGACAACTGGCTGCAGCGACCGAACTTGCCGCTGCGCGGTTTCGCGCAGGCCCAGCCGCGATCCGGCGCTACACTTGCCGCTGGCTTCCCGGGAGAATCGCCATGAGACTCTGGCTCGCTTCCCTGATGCTGGTCCCCGCGCTCGCGGCCGCCCAGGGGTCGATGCGCATCGCGCCCGAAGCACAGCGCCTGAACGCCATGGCCGCGCGTTTTGCGCCCGTCGACCTGCGGGTCGAACTGAAGTCCCTGCCGGCGAGTGAGCGCGAGGCGTTGGCGCACCTGATCCGTGCCGCGCGCGTCGTCGATGCGCTCTTCATGCGGCAGGCCTGGGCCGGCAACGAGGCCCTGCTGCTGAAGCTCATGGAAGACGACAGCATCGTCGGCCGCGCGCG
>JBBEAB010000071.1:17928-18514 GCA_040899645.1 Steroidobacteraceae bacterium | reverse complement strand
CTATACGCTCCGCGGCCGCTCCCTGCAAGCGGCGTGCCGACGCGCGACGACCGCTGCATCGCATAGTTAGAGGGCAGCTTGCCGAACAGCCACGTCAGCAGCACGAGAACCAAGACCATCTTGAGGCCGTCAATGCCGGTCGTGACATAGAAGTCGGTGTCTAGATACGGCTGCACCGCAGGATGCAGGAAACTGGGAAGAGAGGACGCTACCGCAACGAGAACGCCTGTCACTACGGCAAGCCTCAGCGCGTCAGGCCGGCCCAGGAGACCGAGTACCAAAGCGCTCGGGATTGCGGCGATCAGTAGGACTACCGCATGGACGGAGTGCGACCAGATGCGGGTTCCCGCCAGTGGTCCAAAGGACTCCTTGGCCCAAGCGAAGCCCGGAGCGGCTCCAAAGGCGTAACCAACAAGGAAATAGGCGAGCGCGAAGTAAATGGCGCCTGCTGCCAACACAATCAGAGCCTGCTTCACGAAACTTCGCTGCACGTCTGGCTGCCCTCTAACGTCCGCGATCAGCGGCGGCGCGCAGTCGGCGCGCCGCTTGCTGTGCCAGCACTGTGGGCTCCGCTCGCGAGTCCTGC
>JBBEAB010000071.1:0-17918 GCA_040899645.1 Steroidobacteraceae bacterium | reverse complement strand
CTGCAAGCGGCGTGCCGACGCGCGACGACCGCTGCATCGCATAGTTAGGCGTCAGATGCATAACCATCGGCCAACTTATCCCACCGATTGTGGTCGGCTTCAAGCCACTTATAGAACCGTGCGTCCAAGGAGGCAAAAGGATCCCATTCGGCGCGCGGCCCTTCAATTGATGGAGGAAGCCTGTCGATTCGGGTAGATCTCTCACGAGGATAGGTTACGCCGAAGTACGCCATAGCCTGTCTCAGAACTGCCGCAAGTTCTTGCGCCCCTATCGCCTCAAAACCAGCAGCTGCCTCGGGAGCGAGAATGCCCGTAGTATTGTGAAAGAACTGATAGAAACCGCCATTGCACACTTCCGATTGGCACCAATGCGCAGCGTACAAGTGCTGGATCTTCAATGGGAGTTTCCGGACCTGGGATTCGAACGCACCTGCGCCGCGATCCCACGATTCGTTGAGCTCCTGCCAATGAGGCGACACGAGAGACCAGTAACGGTCGCCATGTTGGGCCTCGCTGTGCATGGGGCTCTGTAATCTGACGCCTAACTACTATTGGGTATGAAAACTCACATGATGTTTTACGTCATTTCTGCCGTTTAATCATCCAGCCGACATGTAAGTCCTTGACTAGGCTGGTGGGAGACATATCTAACCTGCAAAAGTGAAGGGCCACGGATGGCTACCCCGCGCCGCATGTTCGAAGAGGTCCAGTTTCGGATCCGCGCGCGTCATATGAGCCTTCGGACCGAGAAAACGTACCTGCACTGGATCCGGCGGTTCGTCCGGTTTCACAAGCTCCGGCATCCACGCGAAATGGGCGGACCGGAAGTTGAGGATTTCCTGACAGCTCTTGCCGTCAAGAATCAGGTATCCGCCTCAACCCAGAACCAGGCGCTGGCCGCCATTCTCTTCCTGTATCGGGAAGTACTCGGGATTCAACTGCCCTGGCTTGCGGACGTGATCCGCGCAAAACGTCCACAGCGCCTGCCGGTCGTGTTGACACGCGATGAAGTTCAAGAAGTGCTGGCCCGCCTTTCCGGAACGGAGTGGCTGGTAGTCTCGATGCTATATGGGTCGGGAATGCGTCTCGGCGAATGCATGCGATTGCGCATCAAGGACATCGAGTTGTCGCGCCGCGAAATACTTATCCGCGACTCCAAAGGCCAGAAGGACCGGGTGACCGTACTACCGGATTCGTTGAATCCGCATCTGCGTGCTCACCTGCAACGCGTGACGCGGCTGTTTGAGTCGGATCGAAAAGAGAGCAGTCCAGGAGTTTCCCTGCCATTTGCTCTGCGCCGCAAGTATCCGAATGCCGCAACTTCCTGGGCCTGGTACTGGTTGTTTCCATCGCCTTCGTTTTGCCCTGACCCATATTCAAATGAACTCGTACGCCACCACCTGTACCCGCAGAACATCCAGCGCGCGGTGAAACTTGCGATTCGCGCCACGGGCATCACCAAGCCCGCGAGCACGCACACCTTGCGCCACTGCTTCGCCACGCATCTACTGGAAGACGGCTACGACATCCGCACCGTGCAGGAATTGCTCGGCCACTCGGACGTCAAGACCACGATGATCTACACGCATGTGCTGAACCGCGGCGGTCGCGGCGTGCGCAGTCCGCTCGACACCGGACCGCCGGTCAATCGAATAGCGAAGTAACCGCGGCGGCGAAACGGTCCGGCGCGCCCGGGTCCATCCGCAGATACAGCGCAGGTTCGACCAGTTCGAGTTCCATGGCGCGGAACTCCGCGCCATGGCGCACGAAGTCCGCGCGCGCGTACAGCAGCTGCTGGCCGATGGCCTGCATTGCCGCGGCGCCGGCGGCTACCAGCGCGGGCTCGGCGCTCACGGCGCGGATCTCGCTGCCGTGTTCCTCCTGCACGCGGAAGTCGCCGCGCTTCGGAACCTTCAGGATGCAGTGGCTGAGCGCACCATTGAAGTACAGCAGGGAAAATTCGCCCTCGTCGAGGATGCCCGGTTCGAATGGCTGCATCATCAGCGGCCGCTCGGCGTAATGCGCCTCGATCTCCGCGGCCTGTAACCGCGCGCCCGCCCGATTGAGTCGCCAGGCGCCCTGGGCGTTGCCGCTCATGACGGGCTTGATCACGGCTTCGTCGCATTGCAGGGAATCGAACAGCGGCAGCAGCTCACAGGGAGCGAGCCGGTCACGCCAGCGTGTCGGCACGATCGGCACGCCCTTTGCGGCGAGATCGCGCAGGTAGGTCTTCTGCATGTTCCAGCGCACGATCGCGGTGCTGTTCTCGAGCCGCGCGCCGCTGTCCTCGATTGCCACGAGCGTCGCGAGGAATCGCTCCGCCTGGTGCTGGTAGTCCCAGGTGGAGCGGATCACGACGAGCTCATAGCCGCTCCAGTCCACGCCTTTGCGATCCCAGGGCAGCGTCTCGACCTGCCAGCCGCGCCGCGCAAGCGGCTCGATGGCGAGGTCGTCGTCCATGACGAAACCCGTGGGGTCGTGCAGCGTGAGAAACGCTACGTGCCGCATGCTCAGAATCGCGCGGTCCAGCGGAAAGTCGCCATCCCGAAGCTGAGTTGTTCGAGCCCCCACGCGATGTTGTTCCGCGCTTGGCGCTCGTACTTTTCACGGAACTCGTGTGTTGCGTAAATGGAAGGGCGCATGACGAACGATTGCAAAATGGCTGCGCGTTGTTTGCGGTACATGCGAGTCGGCACCCACCAGTACTCGGCGCGGATCTGCAATTCGAACTCCGCATAACGGTCTGCTTCCGCGCCGAGGATGGCGAGGTCTGTGTCAACCACCAGCTGCAGCGACGGCTCGCTCGATCGTGCGTCGTGTCGCGTCGCGAGGATCATCGAGCGCACCAGTTCGCAGTCGGCCCCGGCGCGACCGGACCGTTCGAGCACGCGCACCGCGGCATCGGCGCTGCGCTCTTCATTCTTCTTTGAAAACGTGTTGTAGATTGCGTCGTGGAACCAGAGCGCGTATTCGACCAGCGGATTGGACGCTTCCGCGTGTTGCGCGCGGTCAAGTATCCCGAGGCACTCGTTGATATGGTGCGTCGTGTGGTACTTGCGCGCGCGCTCCTCGTAGTGGGCTTCGAGCCAGCGGAACGCGACCAGCGGTTTGACGATGCCGAGCCGCGTCGCGAGCTCACTCCAGCGCGAATCGCTGAGCGTTTCCGTCACGCGCTGCCCTTCGGGTAGATCAGGAGCTGGGTGCAGCGAAAGAGGGCGATGGTCTTGCCGGTCTCGCGGTGTGTGACGACGGCGTCCCACAACTGCGTCGTGCGGCCGATGTGGGCGGCGGTTGCGACGCAGTCGATGTGTCCCTCGCGGGCGGTGCCGAGGAAGTTGGATTTCAGCTCGATGGTGGTGAACCCGGTGGCGCCGGCCGGCAGGCTGGCGAAGCAGCCGTATCCGCACGCGGTATCGGCAAGCGTCACGACCGTGCCGGCGTGCAGGTAGCTGTTCGGCGCCATCAACTCGGGCCGCACGGCGAGCGTCGCGTGCAGTTCCTTCGGCGCGGCTTTGGTAATGACGATGCCGAGCAGGCCGGGCAGGGCGCCCTTGCCGCGTTCGTTGAACTGCTCGAGCGTGATCACGTGGCGCCGCCGCGCAACACCACGACCGGGTGCACCATGCCGAATTGCGCAGCGAGTTCGGCCGGGTGGCCGGTGTTCCAGATCACGAGGTCGGCACGCTTGCCGGGTTCGATGGTGCCGAGCTCCTCGCCGAGGCCGAGCGCGAGCGCGGCGTTGCGGGTTACGCCCAGCAGCGCTTCCTCGGGCGTGAGCCGGAACAGCGTGCAGGCGAGCACGAGATTCATCAGCAGCGAGGCGATCGGTGCGCTGCCCGGGTTGAGGTCGCTCGCGACCGCGATCGGCACGCGGTGCACGCGCAGCAGCTCGATCGGCGGCACTTTGGTTTCGCGCAGGTAGCAAAACGCGCCGGGCAGCAGCACGGCGACAGTGCCGCTGGCCGCCATGGCTTTCACGCCCTCGGCATCCAGGTGCTCGAGGTGATCGGCCGAGAGCGCCTGGTAGCGCGCGGCGAGCGCGGCGCCCTTCTGGTTCGAGAGCTGCTCGGCGTGCAGCTTGACGGCGAGCCCGAGTTCGCGCGCCTTCGTGAACACGCGCTCGACCTGCGCGGGCGTGAAGCCGATGTTCTCGCAGAAGGCGTCCACCGCGTCGGCGAGTCCTTCGGCGGCCACCGCCGGCAGGATCTCCTCGCATACACATTTAATATAGTCGTCGCTGCGGCCCGCGTACTCGGGCGGCAGCGCGTGGGCCGCGAGCAGCGTCGTCTGCACCCGCACCGGCAGGCGTGTGCCGATCGCGCGCGCGACGCGCAGCATCTTGAGTTCGTTGTCGCGGTCGAGCCCGTAGCCGGACTTGATCTCGATCGTGGTCACGCCCTCGGCGGTCAGCCGCGCGACGCGTGCGATCGCGAGCGTGAGCAGGTCGGCCTCGCTTGCCGCGCGGGTCTCGGTAACGGTTGCGGCGATGCCGCCGCCGGCGCGGGCGATGTCCTCGTAGCTCGCGCCCATCAGCCGCTGCTCGAACTCGCGCGCCCGCGATCCGGCCCAGACCAGGTGCGTGTGGCAGTCGATCAGCCCGGGCGTCACCAGCGCGCCGCGCGCATCGGTGACGGCAAAGCGCTTGGGCAGCTGTTCCGGCAGCAGGCGGTTCTTGCCGACCCACGCGATCCGTTCGCCGGCGATCGCGATTGCGCCCCGCGGTATCAGGCCATAAGCCTTGCCGGGCGCGCAGGTCGCCACCGTGGCATTGCGGATGACCCGGGTCCAGTCCTTCGTCTCGATGGTCGCCATGCACGGAGTTTACCGGACGCTCCGGCTGCCGCGTTATGCTGACCTCCTGTACTGCCCGTCGGAGCTGCCGTGCCGGACCTGCCGATCACCAACACCTTCATCGCCGCGCTGCCGAAGACCGATCTGCACGTGCACCTCGACGGCTCGCTGCGCATCCCGACGCTGATCGAGCTCGCGCGCGAACAGCGCGTCGAGCTGCCGAGTTACACCGAAGGCGGCCTGCGCGAGACCGTATATAAGGAGCGCTACACCAGCCTCGGCGACTACCTGAAGGGCTTCAAGTACACGGTCGCGGTGATGCAGAGCGCAGAATCGCTCGAGCGCATCGCCGCGGAGCTGGCCGAGGACAACCAGGCGGAGGGCGTGCGCTACCTCGAGGTGCGCTTTGCGCCGCAGTTGCATGTGCGCCCGGGGCTCGATGCGGTCGCCGTGATTGCGGCGGTGGATCGCGGCCTGCGCCGCGCGCGCGATGCCTACAACCGCCAGCCGGACATCGTCGCCGGGCGCGAGCCGCCGTTCGAATACGGCATCATTTGTTGTGCGCTGCGCATGTTCACGGCGGATTTCAGCCGCTATTACGACACGCTGTTCGCCGCGCACCCGTACACGCGGCCGAAGAACCTCTATGCGCTGGCTTCGGTGGACCTGGCGCGCGCCGCGGTGCTGGCGCGTGACAGTCTCGGTCTGCAGGTCGTCGGTTTCGATCTCGCCGGCGAGGAGTCGGGTTTTCCCGCGAGCGCACACAAGGAGGCCTTCGAGTACGCGCACAAACACTTCCTGAAACGCACCGTGCATGCGGGCGAGGCCTACGGCCCGGAATCGATCTTCCAGGCGATCACCGACCTGCACGCGGACCGCATCGGCCACGGCACCTACCTGCTCGAGCCCGACCAGATCCGCGACCCCGAGATCGAGGACCGCGAGCACTACGTGGATATGCTCGGCAATTACATCGCCGACCGGCGCATCACGCTCGAGGTCTGCCTGACGAGCAACCTGCAGACCAATCCGAGCCTGAAGTTCCTCGACGATCACACCTTCCGCAAGCTGCGCGAGCGGCGGCTATCGACCACGCTCTGCACCGACAACCGGCTGATGAGCAACACGACCGTGACGAACGAACTGGCGCTCGCGGTCAAGCACCTCGAGCTCGACCGCCACGACCTGAAGTCCATCATCATCTATGGCTTCAAGCGCAGCTTCTATCCGGGCAGTTATCTGAACAAGCGCCAGTACGTGCGCCAGGTCATCGACCACTACGACGCGGTGGAGCGTAAGTTCGCGAACTAGGCGGGCACGCGGCGCGCACGATCGTCCTCTCCCGGCTCGAATTTCCGCTGCTGCGCAGCGCTGACGACTTCCTCAAGGGCAGCCAGCCCGCGGTGATTGCGGCCGCGAAGCGCTGCGAATGGGCGCGCAGGCGCGTGCACGGCCGTGAGCGCGCCTACAATGCCCATGATCGCCGACTTCGGACTAGAATGCCGCCCGGGAGAGTGTCGCCCCGGGGAGGGAGCCATGTTTCAACTTGCGACCGCACCGCGCGGCATTGGCCAGGTGCTCGATTCCGTTTTCCAGCTGACCCGCCTCATTTTCGTGCCGATGCTGCCCTTGTCGCTGATCGGCGGACTGATCAGCGCGATTCCGCTTGGCTACTTGCTGATGTCCGGGATGATCGGTGATCCCGCGGCCAAGGCCCAATCGCTGATTTCGGTGGGCTACTGGATCAGCATCCTCGTGATGCTTCCGCTGTCCATGATCCTCTACGCCGCCTGCATCCTGCAGGGCGAGTCGATTGCGCAGGACCACCGGTATGGTGTCGGCAAGTGCATCGGCTTTGTCGTGCCGCGCGTGATCACGCTGATCGCGGCCTTCATCCTGTATTCGATCGCAATCGTTCTCGGACTCGTGCTGCTGGTGGTCCCGGGCCTGATCCTGATGTTGTCGCTCTACATGTTCCTCCCCGCGATTGTGCTCGACGGCAAGGGCATCATCGAGAGCCTCCAGTACAGCCACAGCCTGGTCTGGGGCAATTGGTGGCGCACGGCGGCGGTTGCAACCATCGCCATCATCATCATCTACGTGCTGGTGATCCTGGTCGGCCTCGTGTTCGGCCTGGTGCTGATCGTGACCGGATTCGATCCAGTCATCGCTTTCCTGATCGAGGCCGCGGTCACGGTGCTGGCCGGCCTGCTGATCACGCCGTTATTCATCGCTCTGTACCTCGAGATGTATCGCGACCTGAAGATGCGCAAAACCGGCGGCGACCTCGCGGCGCGCATCGAGTCGGCCGGCGCGCCGGGCTGAGCCCGGCGTTGAATGCTGCCGTGCATGCCGGGCTAAGCGGCCTGCGCGCGGTGCTCGCAGTCCTTGTGCTGTCCGCCGCGCTCGCGCCGTCGGCGCGGGGCGATGCATTCGAGGCCTGCATTGAAACCCTGCCGCCGCGCGAATACGAGGACGAGTACGGCGACGGGTTCGGCTTCGACTACGACGATGAGATTGAAGACCAGGACGAGCAGTCGCCGAAGCTGACCCTCGCTGATCTGTGTCACGACATCCACGCGACGATTGCGACGAGCGAACTCGCGCCGTTTCTGCCGGAAGACTGGGCCGACCGCGTCACGCCGACCAAGCTGCTCCAGTGGCGTGAGCTGCTGGCGCCTTCGTCGGCGACCGCCGGCAGGCGCCCCGATCCGGCCGCGGTCGCCCCCATCCTGACGGGCATCCAGACCGCACAGCTGGCGCGCACGCGCACGCTCTGGGAGCGGTTCAAGGACTGGCTCAAACGCGTGCTCGAACGCCAGGGCAGCTCGACGGATACCTCCTGGCTCGACGAATGGCTGCGCGAGCACGCCCCCTCCGAGCGCGTGCTGCGCTGGATTTTCACCGGGCTCGCGGTCGTGCTGATCCTCGTCGTGCTGTGGATCATCTACGTGGAGTTGCGCGAGGCCGGCCTGCTCGGCCGTCGTGCGACGCCGGGGGCGCGACCTGGCGGCGCTGCCGTAGCCACGGGTCCGCAACGCCGCCTGCCGACGCTCGCAGACGCGAGCGACGAGGAATTGCCGGCCGTGCTCGTCGCGCTGCTGCTCGAGCAACTGCGTCGGCTTGGCTGGATGCAGGACCGGCACAGCATGACGCACCGCGAACTCGCGCGCGCAGCGCGCTTCCAGGCCCCGGCCGACGGCGAGACCTTTGGCGCGCTGGTCGCCGCGTCCGAGCGCCTGCGCTACGCCGCCACGGCGCCTGGTGCGGAAACCCTGCGCGACATCGTCGATGCAGCCCGGCGCTTGCTCGAGAGCGTGTCGCGGCTGCCGCGAAGCACGACATGAAGGATCGCTGGATCACGCTCGGGTTTGCCGCGCTCGCGTTCGTTGCGTTCTACCGGTTCTTCGTGGGTCCGGCCTATCGCCCGGAGGAGGAGCATTCGCGGCCGCTGTCCACCGAGGCACGCGCCAATGGCTACCTCGCGCTGCGCCGCTGGCTGGAATTGCAGGGCATCCCGGTCGGTGAACTGCGCCACCGTTACGACTGGCTGCAGCGCGCGGCGGAGCTGCCGCCGGGCGGCAACCTTCTGGTGATTACGATTCCCTTCAAGCGCGCCGCGCGCCAGTCGGAACTACGCGAACTGCGCGCGTGGCTCTGGCGCGGCAACAGCGTGTTGGTCGCGGCCGGCCTGTTCGACACGCCGGAATGGGCGGTTCCGGAAACCAACACCTTTGGTCAGCTGTATGGCGTGACCGGCATCGAGATCCGGTTTGCCGGCGACGAGGAGGATGGCGCCGGCGATGTGGAAGACAACGCGGCACCGGACGCAGCCGCAGCGAGCGACGCGGATGCAGAGGAACCCGCGCCCGATCCACCGCCAACGTTCCCGCCGCCGGAGTTGCGACGCCTGCCGGAACCGAAGCACAGCGTGCTGCGGCCGATTGCCGGCCACGCGCTGACCCGCGGCGTTCTGGCCGTGCACGCCGAATCGGAATATCCGGCCGGACTTTTCCGCGCAGTGTCGCCGGCGTCCGCGCCGATGCTGGCGCTGATGCAGGATGAAGAGAGCCGGATCCCGGCGCTGTGGCTCAGTTGGCGCGGCGAGGGCCGCCTGCTGGTCAGCGGTTATGGCAGCGTCTTCACCAACAAAATGCTCGCGCGGGGCGAAAATGCCGCGCTGATGGCAAACGCCATCGAGCAGCTGCTTGGTCCGGGTGGGCACGTGATCTTCGACGACATGCACCAGGGTGCCGCGAGTTTCTACGACGCGGAGGCTTTCTTCGGCGACCCGCGTCTGCACGCGAGTTTCTGGTGGATCATGGGCTTGTGGCTCATCTGGGTGCTTGGCAGTACTCGCCTGCCGCCGCCGTCGCAGGCGGCCGCGCCGTCGATGCGCGAGCGCACTTTCGCGACTGCCACCGGCAACCTGTTCGCGCGCGTACTCGACCGGCGCGGCGTCGCCGAACGCCTGTTCGCCAATTTTTTCAACGAGTATCGCCAGCTCCTCGGCCGCGTCCGGAACGGCGAGCCGTTGTGGGACTGGCTGCATGCAAACAGCGCTTTACCGTCGCATAGCGTCCGGCAACTCGAGGCGCTCCACGCACGTGTCGCGGCGGGCAAGCGCGTCAACCTGATCGACCTGCACAATCGGCTGCAACACCTGCGGAAGCAAATCCAATGAACACCCCTGTCGAGATCCTGGAAACCCACCTGCGCACCGAGATCGGGCGCGTCGTGCACGGTGCCGATGGCCTGATCCACGGGTTGCTGCTGGCCTCGGTCGCGCGCGGCCACGTGCTGGTGCAGGGCGCTCCTGGCCTCGGCAAGACGCTGATCGCGAAGGCGCTCGCGCGCTGTCTCGGCGGCAGCTTCCAGCGCATCCAGGGCACCGCCGACCTGATGCCGAGCGACATCATCGGCGTGCACGTGTTCGATCCGCGCGAGCAGAAGTTCATGTTCCATCCGGGCCCGCTGTTCGCCGACGTCGTGCTGATGGACGAGATCAACCGCGCCGGCCCGAAGACCCAGTCGGCACTGCTCGAGGCGATGGAGGAGCGGCAGGTGACGGTCGAGCGCGAGCGCTTCGAGCTCGGCGAGCGATTCATCGTGCTGGCGACGCAGAATCCGCACGAGTTCGAGGGCACCTATCCGCTGCCCGAGTCGCAACTCGACCGCTTCATGCTGCGGCTCGACGTCGCCTACCCTGCGGCGACCGACGAGGCGGCGGTGGTCGCGCACTACGGCGCGCAGATGGGAGCCGCCAGCATCGAGGACTTCCGGATCGCGGCAATCGGCGCCGAATTGATGGAACAGGCCCATGCCCAGGCCGGTGCCGTGCACGTGTCGGACGCGCTGGTCGCTTACCTGCTGCAGGTCGCGGCGGCGACGCGGCAGAACGTATCCATCGCGCTCGGCATGTCGACCCGTGCCGTGCTCGCACTGACGCGAGCGGCACGCATCGAGGCGGCTTCGCGCGGCGCGGATTTCGCAACGCCCGATGACGTCAAGACTGTGGCGACGATGGTGGTGGCGCACCGCATCGTGCTGACGCCTGAGGCGACGCTCGAGGGCATCGGTGCGGGCGCGATTGTGGCGCGCGTGCTTGAACAAGTGCCGGTCCCGCGCTGAGACGGGCACTAGATGAGCCTCACAAGCCGGACCCTGCTGCTGATCGCGCTGATCGTGCTGCTCGCGAACGTCGGGCTGTGGAGTTCCGACCCGCTGTTCCGCCAACTGTGGCTGATCCCGGCGGCGCTGTTGCTGTTTGGCCTCGCGGTCGAAGGCTGGCGGCAGCGCCGCGTCGGCATCGAGGTCGCGATGGCGGGAGATACGCGCGCCCGGCTTGGCCGTCCGCTCGACTTGGTGCTGAACTGGCGCGCGAGCCGCGCGACGACGCTGCGGTTCATGGCCGCGGGACCTGCGGGCGTCGAGATCGAGCCGCGCATCTACACGCTGCGCATCGGCCCTGATGGCGCGGCGTCGCACATCGCGGGTCTCGCGGTTGGCCTCGGTCGCGCCGGCTGGCCGCCGTTGCGCGGTCGCGTGCGCGGCCTGTTCGGCCTCGCCTGGTGGACGCGGGGTTTCCGGATACCGGGCGAAGTCCGGGTGGAACCGGATGCGCTCGGCATGGCGCGTCGCGCGGGTTCGTTCGCCGGCGGTGCATCGCGCCGGGCGCTCGCCGGGTCGGGTGCCGAATTGCACGAGCTGCGCGAGTACCGGCGCGGTGATCCGCTGCGTTCGATCGACTGGAAGGCGAGCGCGCGTCTCGGGCGCTGGATCGCGCGCGACCGCTTCGCCGAGCAGCATCTCGAGATCATGCTGGTGCTCGACATCGGCCGCACCAGCGGCATCGCGATCAGCGGCTTGACGCGGCTCGGACACTACGTCAACGCCGCCTGCCGCTTCGCCGAGCACGCGGCACAGAACGAGGATCGCGTCGGGCTCGTGACCTTCGCCGATCGCCCGCTCGCGGCGCTCGTACCGGCCCACGGCCTGGCGGCGATCATGCGGCTGCGCACGACGCTCGCCGCGGCGACATCGCTGCCGCGCGAGAGCAATCCGCTGCCGGCGGCGGCGCGCGTGCTCGCGATGTGTCGCCAGCGCGCGCTGGTCGTGCTGATGCTGGACCTCGACGATGTCGGCAGCCACGGCCAGCTCGGCCAGGCCGTGCGCCTGCTGCGGCCGAAGCACCTGCCGGTAGTGTGCGGCCTGCTGAGCCCGGAATTGTTCGACCTGCGCGACGGAACGGCGCGGCGCTGGCTCGATCCATTCGTGTCTTTGGCCGCGGCGGAGCAGATCGCCAGGCTGCGTGCGGGTGCGGCGGCACTGCGCCAGCTCGGCGCGCCGGTCGTGCTGACGGCGCCGGCGCAATTCGAGGAAACGGTGTTCGCGACCTACGACCGGATGCGGGCGCGGCGGCGGGTCTGAGGCGGCGCGCCGGGCTGCGGCCGGCGCCGGTACAGGAGCCCGGTGGCCGCGGCGATCGCGATCAGCCAGGAGGCGCCGCCGATCACGGCGCGGCTCAGCAGCGGAAACGTCGGGCTCGCCGAGATGAAGCCTTCGATCAGGCCGGCGCCGATCAGCAGCAGCGCGCAGAACACCAGGTAGCGCGAGGTGCGCGAGACGGCCCGCCGGAAGGACTCGGCGCGGCTGCCGCCCGTCGGCCGGATCAGCGCCTCGCCGACCGCGGCGCCGGCGGCGCCGGCGAACACGATCGTCGTCAGCTCGACCGGCCCGTGCGCGATGACGAACTCGAACAGCCGGAACGCAAGGTCGTGCTGGTGCGTGAAGGCGAACATGCCGCCGATCATCAGCCCGTTGGTGGCGATGATGTAGAAAGTGCCGAGGCCGAAAATCACGCCGACGCAATACGCGAAAACGCTGACCGCGATGTTGTTCGCGAGGATCCCGGCCGAGAGCACCGCGGACGGCACGACATTGACCAGGGAGTCGGTCCAGAGATCGCCGGACTCGACCGTCCAGATCATCTCCTCCGACGCAAAGAGTGTCGCGAGTTCCGGGAAACTCGACACCAGCCAGGCGCCGGCGAGGCCGGAGAACACGAAGAGCGCAGCGATCGCGAAGATGAAGGTCGAGAGTTCGCGGGTGGTCGCCGGCACGTCGTCCACCAGCAGCGTCTTGAGGTCCGCGAGAAAGCCGTGCGCGGGCCGCGCGAGCAGCGCGTGCGCGCGCTGGTACTGGCCCTCGAGGAAACGCGTCACGCGGCTGCCCGGCAGCAGCTGGCGCGCGATCGAGAGGTCGCGCGCGAGCGTGCGGTAGCCGTCCACCAGCGCATTCGCGGCGCTCACGTCGTGCCGGCGGCCGCGCGCGAGCTGTTGCTGGCGCGCCTCGATCTGCTGCCAGACGCCGATCCGCCCGCCCAGCCAGGCCCGCAGGCCGGCGTCGCTGCCGTTCGCCATCAGCGCATCCTGCCGAGCCAGTCGCCAAGCGCCCGCAGCGCAGTCGTGTCATTGAGCCACGCCGGCGCGGGCGCGTCCTCGAGCCAGCCCGGCTGCGTCCGGGCTTCGCCCGGGTCGAGCCGCGCAAGCAGGCGGCGCGCAAGGTCGAGGCGGTGCACCGGATCGAGATCCGGCCAGCGCTCGATCAGGTCCTGCACCAGTTCCGCATCCGCGGTCGAGATGCCGCTCGCGGCGCCGGCGTGGGGCAGCGAGCCCAGGCTATCGGCCTTGCTCGCATCTTCGTAGACCAGGAGCGTGCCGGCCGCGAGGTCGCCGATGCGCTGGTGCCGGGGCGTCACGAATGCGAACACGAGGCCGACGACATAGAGCATCGGCAGGCCGTCGATGAACCGGAACAGGTTGCGCACGATCAGCGCGCCCGCGCCCGGCAGCGTGCCCTCGACCGAGACGATCCGCAGGCCGGCGATGCGTTTGCCGGGGGTGCGCCCGCTCATCGCGAGTTCGAGGATCGGGTGATACAGCAGGTAGATCAGCGTCGGCGGCCCGAAGGTCAGCAGCGCGAGCCAGCCGGACGGCGACTCGGCGCCGTCGCTGACCGCGTTCAGGATCAGCGAGAAGCCGAAACCCCAGGCGGCCGCGGCCACCACGCGGATGTGCCAGTCGATAATGAACGCGAAACTGCGCCCGCCCGGTCCCGCGATCGCGAGCTCGATCGGCACGCCGGTGATGCTGTCGACCTGCAGTCGGCCTCCACCGGCCTCGTTTGTCACCGCCATCGCGCCGGTCAGCCGCGCGCCCGCGCGGTAACCAGCAGCACGACACCGATCAGCGCCAGCAGCGCGAAATCCGCGCCGCCGCCGCCGCCACCACCGGAACCCGACGCCCGCGTCACGCGCACGCTGCCGTCGGTCTTGATGCGCTCCTTGAACACGCCCAGTTCCCTGTCGAGGTTGACCGTCATGTCGGCCATCGCAAGTCCGAAGCCTTTCTGCTGCGAGGCGCGCAGGTCGCGCTCGAGGTCCACCAGCGTCGAGCTGCTCTTGAGCTCGTTGACACCGGGCGCGCGGAACAAGAGCTTGCGCGTCGCGACGTCGAATACGGCGGTGTCGACAAAGGTCTGTACGTCGTTCTTGTTGCCCTTGACGGTGTAGGCGCCGACGATCGTCCAGTAGAGGAACGACGACGTCCGCTCGCTCGTGTGCGCGACCTGGTCGTAGGACACGAGCGCCATCACGTCGAGGCCGTAGAGCCGGGCCGTCTGTTCCATGGCTTCGAAGCCGCGGCCCGAGCGCATGTAGGCCTCGGGTATCACCGCGATCTCTTCGATGAAGTCACGGCCCTCGAACGACTTCTTGACGTCGTTGAGCAGGCTCATGCGCTCGGCTTCGGACAGGGCGTTGCTGCCCGATGGCGAGGGCACGAACGCGAGCCCGATCGCGAGCGGCAGCTGCAGGTGCGGGATCGCGCCTTCGTTGCGCGGCGGTATCTCGCCTTTCGGGTACAGGTAATCGACCAGGCTGCTCGACACACCCTGGCGCGTGCCCTGGCCGAACAGGCCGGCGCAGGCGGTGAGCAGGATGGCGAGCGAGAACAGGACCAGGCGTTTCATGGAGATCTCCTGCCGCGCAGGCAAGCGGCGTGACCCCGGTGGGTGTGTCGCTGCCCATTATGCGCCGGCCCGCGTTATTCTCACGCTCCGTGAACGCCAAGCCGAATCCGACTGCCGCCGGGCCGCGCCCGGTGCGCGCGCCGCGCGGCAACCAGCTCAGTTGCGGCAGCTGGTTGACCGAGGCGCCGTACCGGATGATCCAGAACAACCTGGACCCGGAAGTCGCCGAACACCCGGACCGGCTGGTCGTCTATGGCGGCATCGGCAAGGCGGCGCGCGACTGGGAATCCTTCGATCGCATTCTCGCCGTGCTGCGCCGCCTGAAGGACGATGAATCGCTGCTGGTGCAGTCCGGCAAGCCGGTCGGTGTGTTCGCCACGCATCCTGACGCGCCCCGCGTGCTGATCGCGAACTCCAATCTCGTCCCGCACTGGGCCACCTGGGAGCATTTCCACGAGCTCGATCGCAAGGGCCTGATGATGTACGGTCAGATGACCGCGGGCTCGTGGATCTACATCGGCTCGCAGGGCATCGTGCAGGGCACGTATGAAACTTTCGGCGCCTGCGCGCGCCAGCATTTTAATGGCGTCGCCGTCGGACGCTGGATCCTGACCGCGGGCCTCGGCGGCATGGGCGGTGCGCAGCCACTCGCCGCGACCATGGCGGGCTTCGCGATGCTCGCGGTCGAGTGCGACGAGTCGCGCATCGACTTTCGCCTGCGCACCGGCTACGTGGATCGCAAGGCGACCTCGCTCGATGAGGCGCTCGCGCTGATCGACGAGGCGCGCCAGGCGAAGAAGGCGCTCTCGGTCGGTCTGCTCGGCAACGCGGCGGAGGTCTATCCCGAACTCGCGCGCCGCGGCATCGTGCCGGACGCGGTGACCGACCAGACCTCGGCGCACGATCCGCGCAATGGCTACCTGCCGCGCGGCTGGACGCTGGCGCAGGCTGTGGAAGCTCGCAGCAGCAAGCCGGCCGTGATCGAGCGCGAGGCGCGCGCCTCGATGAAGATTCATGTGCAGGCGATGCTCGACCTGCAGGCGCAGGGCGCCGTCGTCTTCGACTACGGCAACAACATCCGCCAGGTCGCGCAGGACGAAGGCCTGAAAAACGCTTTCGATTTCCCGGGCTTCGTGCCGGCCTACATCCGCCCGCTCTTCTGCGAGGGCATCGGCCCGTTTCGCTGGGTCGCGCTCTCGGGCGATCCCGAAGACATCTACCGCACCGACGCCAAAGTGAAGGAACTGATTCCCGGCGACGCGCACCTGCACCGCTGGCTCGACCTGGCGCGCGAGCGCATCCGGTTCCAGGGCCTGCCGGCGCGCATCTGCTGGGTCGGCCTCAAGGATCGCGCCCGGCTCGGCCTCGCGTTCAACGAGATGGTGGCGAAGGGCGAGTTGAGCGCGCCGGTCGTGATCGGCCGCGATCACCTCGATTCCGGATCCGTCGCAAGTCCCAATCGCGAAACCGAGGCGATGAAGGATGGCTCGGACGCGGTCTCCGACTGGCCGTTCCTGAATGCGCTGCTGAATACCGCGGGCGGCGCCACCTGGGTGTCGATCCACCACGGCGGCGGCGTCGGCATGGGTTTCTCGCAGCACGCCGGCGTCGTGATCGTGTGCGACGGCACCGAGGCGGCCGCGGCGCGCATCGCGCGCGTGTTGCGCAACGACCCCGGCACCGGCGTCATGCGCCACGCGGATGCGGGCTACGAGCGCGCGATCCAGTGTGCGCGCGAGCAGGGGCTCGACCTGCCCTCGATCAAGTAGGGGGACGCATCCCTAACTCTCGACCCGCCGTCGAGGAGTAAGGGATGCGTCCCCTTACTCTTTATGACCGCGGCGTGGGCCAACGCCGGTGGCAACGCCAGAAATGCGCCGAGTATCCAGGCACGCCGAACCATGACTTGCTCCCCCCGTTTGGGCATCATGCGGCTACCCCAACGATTGGAACGGTCAGGTTGGTTCATCGATGAGTACGCTGACGCTGCTGCCCGGGGCCATATCGCTCGCTGAACTGCGCCGCATTGCCCGGGGCGGTATCGCAATGGCGCTCGCCGACGGCTGGCGCGCGGGGGTCGAGCAGTCGCTGGCCGCTGTCGCCCGGCGCCTTGCATCCGGCGAGGCGCTCTACGGCATCAACACCGGCTTCGGCAAACTGGCGAAGACCCGCATTTCCGACGACGAACTGGCCAAGCTGCAGCTTTACATCGTGCGCTCGCATGCGGCCGGCGTCGGCACGCCGCTTGCGGATTCGACGGTGCGGCTGATTCTCGTGTTGAAGGCCGCGAGTCTCGCACGCGGCTTCTCGGGCGTGCGACCGCTCGTGATCGAGCGCCTGCTGCAGTTCGCCAATGCAGGCATCCATCCGCTGGTACCGGGTCAGGGTTCGGTCGGTGCGTCGGGCGACCTCGCTCCGCTTGCACATCTCTCGCTCGCGTTGATCGGCGAGGGCCGCGTGCGGGTGCAGGGTGTCGAGCAGGATGCTGCGACCGCCCTGAAGGTCGCCGGCATCGAGCCGCTGGTGCTCGGCCCCAAAGAGGGCCTCGCGCTATTGAACGGCACGCAGGTCTCGACCGCGCTTGCGCTCGAGGCCCTGTTCGCGGCGGAAGATTTACTGCTCGGTTCCATCATCAGCGGCGCGATGGCGGTCGATGCCGCGCTCGGCAGCCGCGCGCCCTTCGATGCGCGTATCCACAATGTGCGCGGCCAGCCTGCGCAGATCGTGGTGGCGGCGGCGTTTCGTGAGGTGCTCGGCGACAGCGAGATCGGCCGCTCGCACGAGAACTGCGATCGTGTGCAGGATCCTTATTCATTGCGCTGCCAGCCGCAGGTTGCCGGCGCCTGCCTGCAGCAGATCGGCGATGCCGGGCGCACGCTGATGCTGGAGGCGAACGGCGTCTCCGATAACCCGCTGGTGTTCGGCGCGGAAGGCGAGGTGCTGTCGGGCGGCAATTTCCACGCCGAGCCGGTCGCGTTCGCGGCCGACAACCTCGCGCTCGCGATCGCCGAAATCGGCGCGCTCGCCGAGCGGCGCATCGCGATGCTGATCGACGACAGCCTGAGCCAGCTGCCCGCGTTCCTGGTGCGTCAGGGCGGGCTCAATTCCGGGTTCATGATCGCGCAGGTCACGGCCGCCGCGCTCGCGTCCGAGAACAAGTCGCTCGCGCATCCGGCCTCGGTCGACAGCCTGCCGACTTCTGCCAACCAGGAGGATCACGTCAGCATGGCGACCTTCGCCGCGCGCCGGCTGCATGCGATGGCGGAGAACACGCGCGGCGTGATCGCGATCGAGCTGCTCGCCGCCGCCCAGGGCATCGATTTCCGCCGCCCGCTGAAGTCCAGTCCCGCACTCGAAGCCGCTCACTCACTCCTGCGCCAGCACGTCGCCTTCTACGACCACGATCGGCATTTCTCGCCCGACATCACAGCAGCCAAATCCGTCATCTCGAGCGAGGATCTGCTGTCGCTCGTTCCGGCGGGCCTGACAGCAAGCCGCTAGCCGCGCGGACTGCGCCGACCGGGACTCCCGCTCGTTCGCTCAGCAGATCGGACATTCGCTCGCTCGCGGGGTCCCGTCCGGCGCGTCCGCGTGGG
>JBBEAB010000070.1:0-2668 GCA_040899645.1 Steroidobacteraceae bacterium | reverse complement strand
TTTCACCGAAGCAGGCGACGCCCTGCCGGTGACGGTCATCGAGGCCCTGCCGAACCGTATCGTGCAGGTAAAGGACTCGAAGGCCGACGGCTATCGCGCCATCCAGGTCACTTTCGGCACCCGTCGCGCCTCCCGGCTTTCGAAGCCGGTGGCCGCGCATTACGCCAAGCCCGGCGTGCTTCCGGGCGAGAAGCTGGTCGAGTTCCGCCTCGCCGAGGGCGAGGGCGCGGACCTCCAGACCGGCGCCGAGCTGAAGGTCGACATGTTCAAGGAAGGCCAGATCGTCGACGTGGCGGGCGCGACGATCGGCAAGGGCTATGCAGGCGTCATGAAGCGCCATGGATTCGCCGGCGGCATGGCGAGCCACGGTGCCTCGGTCGTGCATCGCGCGCCGGGTTCGATCGGCCAGCGCCAGACGCCGGGCCGAGTGTTCCCGGGCAAGCGCATGTCGGGCCGCATGGGCGGCGTCAATCGCACCGAAGAAAACCTGAAGGTCGTGCAGGTGGACCTCGAGCGGAATCTGCTGCTGGTCAGCGGTTCCGTGCCGGGCGCGCCCGGCGGCCGTGTCGTAGTGCGGCCGTCGGTCAAGGCTGCGGCGCGCGGGCGGCGCAAGTTCGTCGCCGCCGTGAAGAAGTGAGCCGGGAGCGCAGCGCATGAAGCTGAAACTGGTAAATGGCGGGCCCAAGGGCTCCGAGATCGACGTCAGCGATGCGACCTTCGGCCGTGAATTCAACGAGCCGCTGGTGCACCAGGTGCTGACGGCCTACGCGGCCGCGGGCCGCGCGGGCACCAAGGCGCAGTTGACGAAGTCGGAAGTGCGCGGCGGCGGCAAGAAGCCGTGGAACCAGAAGGGCACGGGCCAGGCGCGCGCCGGTTCGATCAGGAGCCCGATCTGGGTCGGCGGCGGCCGTGCCTTTGCGGCGAAGCCGCGCAGCTACGCGCAGAAGGTCAACCGCAAGATGTATCGCGGCGCGATCCGCTCGATGCTGTCGGAGCTCGCGCGCCAGGAACGCCTGGTGGTGACCGCCGCGCTGGAACTCGAGGCGCCGAAGACGAAGATGCTGGTCGGCCTGCTGGCCGGCCTCGGCCTCGACAACGTGCTGATCCTGGTCGAGGCCTACGACGAGAAGCTGCACCTGGCCTCGCGCAACCTCGTCGGCGTGGACGTGCAGACGGTCGCGAGCCTTAACCCGGTGTCGCTCGCGCGCTACCCGAAGGTGCTGGCGACGGTCGGCGCGCTCAGGATGCTCGAGGAGAAACTCGCATGAGCGTGCGATCCGAAGCCCGCGTGAGTACGCGTTCGAAGGACTGGCTGGCAGGCGTGCTGATCGCGCCGCACGTGTCGGAGAAGAGCGCGCGCATCGCGATGCAGGGCAACCAGTACGTGTTCCGCGTGCGCACCGACGCGACCAAGCCGGAAATCCGCGCCGCGGTCGAGTTCATGTTCGAGGTCAAGGTCGACACCGTGCGGGTCGTCAACCAGATCGGCAAGGCCAAGCGCTTCGGCCGCACGCCGGGCCGCCGGCAGGACTGGAAGAAGGCTTACATCCGCCTGGTCGAAGGCCAGCAGATCGAGATGGGCGGCTCCGAGCGCGCCTGACCGGATTGGGACGGAAATAATCATGGCACTGAAAAAACTGAAGCCGACCTCTCCTGGAACCCGGTTCCAGCTGCGTCCGGACCGTTCGCACCTGCACAAGGGTGGACCGGTGCGTGGACTCGTGGCCGGCCACAAGTCGACCGGTGGCCGCAACAACGTGGGTCGCCTGACCACGCGCCACAAGGGCTCGGGCCACAAGCACAACTACCGGATGATCGACTTCCGCCGCGACAAGGATGGCGTGGTGGCGACCGTCGAGCGTCTCGAGTACGACCCGAACCGCTCCTCGTACATCGCGCTGCTGCTGTACAAGGACGGCGAGCGCCGCTACATCCTCGCGCCCAAGGGCGTGACGGTGGGCGACGACCTGCAGTCCGGCGCCGATTCGCCGATCCGCGCCGGCAACGCGATGGCGCTCAGGCACATCCCGCTCGGCTCGCTGGTGCACAACATCGAGCTGAAGCCAGGCAAGGGCGGCCAGCTGGCGCGCGCCGCCGGCACCTCCGCGCAGCTCTCTGGCCGCGAGGCCGGCAACGCGATCCTGCGGCTCAAGTCCGGCGAGACCCGCAAGGTCAGTGTCGACTGCCGCGCGACGATCGGCGAGATCGGCAACGACGAGCACAACCTGCGCAGCTTCGGCAAGGCCGGCGCCAAGCGCTGGCGCGGCATCCGCCCGACGGTGCGCGGTGTCGTGATGAACCCGGTGGACCACCCGCACGGCGGCGGCGAAGGCCGCTCCGGACAGGGCAACCCGCACCCGGTTTCGCCGTGGGGCTGGCATACCAAGGGCAAGAAGACGCGCAAGAACAAGCGGACCGACGCCTTCATCGTGCGTCGTCGCAAGAAGGGAGCGTAAGCGAGATGTCACGTTCGCTGAAGAAAGGCCCGTTCGTCGACCTGCACCTCGCGAAGAAGGTGCAGGTGGCGCGCGACAAGAACGACCGCCGGCCAATCAAGACCTGGTCGCGCCGTTCGATGATCCTGCCGGACATGGTCGGGCTGACCATCGCCGTGCACAACGGCCGCCAGCACGTGCCGGTGCTCGTCACCGAGAACATGGTCGGCCAC
>JBBEAB010000069.1:0-18886 GCA_040899645.1 Steroidobacteraceae bacterium | reverse complement strand
GAAGGGCAGCTGCATGTGCGTGTGCGGATCGATGCCGCCCGGCATCACGTACTGGCCGCCCGCATCGACGACTTCCGTGCGCGCGGGCGCCGCGAGATCCGGGCCGACCTGCACGATGCGACCCTCGTCGCACAGCACGTCTGCGCGCCGGGTTTCTTCCGCCGTCACCACCGTTCCGCCGCGGATCAGGAGTGCCAAGCTCGTTACCTCTTGCGGCCCACCAGATAATAGATCATTCCGCCCAGCAGCGATCCCGTGAACCATCCGTAGTCGTAGAACCAGCCAAACCAGCCGGTCGTGATCGCGACCAGCGTCAGCCCGACGGGAATGAAGAAGGCGACGAACCCCGCCCGGTTCCACGCCGGGTAAGGCCCGTCGTCGCGATAGAGACCCGCGAGATCGAGGCGCTGCCGCCGGACCAGGAAGTAATCGACGATCATGATGCCGGCAATCGGGCCGAGCAGGCTCGAGTAGCCGATCAGCCAGTTCGAGTAGAGACTCTCGACGCTGAGCTCGGACACGAGCCAGCCCATTTTTTTCAGGAGTTCCCAGCTCATCAGCAGGACGCCGATGGCCCCGGTCAGCAGCACGCCCTTGGTCTGATCGATCAGGCGCGGCGCGACATTCTGGAAATCATTGGTCGGCGAGACGATGTTGGCCGCGGTGTTGGTCGAAATCGTCGCCAGGATGATCACGAACATCGCGAGCACGACCCAGAACGGACTGTCGATGTAGCCGATCAGCGTGATCGGGTCGGACACGGTCTGCCCGACCAGGCCCGCGGATGCCGCCGTCATCAGCACGCCGAGGCCGGCGAACAGGAACATCGTGAGCGGCAGCCCGATGACCTGGCCGACGATCTGGCTCTTCTGCGAGTCGGCAAAGCGGCTGAAGTCCGGGATGTTGAGCGACAGCGTGGCCCAGAAGCCCACCATCGCCGTGAGCCCGCCAAGGAAATAGCCGGTGAACGACGCGCCTTCCGGCCGGCTCGGCGGCGTCGCGAGCAGTTCCGTCACCGAAGTCTGCGGCCAGGCCCAGGCGATCAGTCCGATGCCGACCGCGAGCAGCATCGGCGCCGCGAGCACTTCCAGGCGCTTGATCGATTCGGAGCCGCGGATCACGACCCAGAGGTTGGCGACCCAGAAAATGAAGAACCCGGCGACCTCGCCAGCGCCGCCGAGTGCCGCCCAGGAATCCGACACCGCGGAGAACATCAGGTGCACGGCGATGCCGCCAAACATCGTCTGGATGCCGAACCAGCCGCAGGCGACCAGCGCGCGGATCAGTGCCGGCACGTTCGAGCCGACGATGCCGAACGAGGAGCGCAGCAGGACGGGGAACGGGATGCCGTACTTCGTGCCGGGAAATGCATTGAGCGTCAGCGGAACCAGGATCACGAAGTTCGCGACCAGGATGGTCCACAGCGCTTCGCCGACCGAGAGCCCGAAGTAAGCCGTCAGTACGCCACCCAGCGTGTAGGTCGGCACGCAGATCGACATGCCGACCCAGAGTGCGGCGATGTGCCAGTGATTCCAGGTGCGCGCTGCGACTTGGGTCGGCGCGATGTCCGCGTTGTAGCGCGGACTCGTCGTGACGTCGGTGCCGGGGTCGAGCTGGACGAAACCGCCGACCGCGATCTCCCGGCTCACGGTCTTCAGTTCGGGCATGACCTCAGACCAGACCGCCGTAGGTCTCCGGCCGGCGGTCGCGGAAGAATTGCCAGGTGTTGCGGACCTCGCGGATCAGGTCGAGGTCGATCGTGTGCACCAGCAGTTCATCACGGTCGTAGCTGGCCTGCGCCTCGATTTTTCCGCGCGGATTGACGATATAGCTCGAGCCGTAGAATTCGCCCATCTTGTCGGCCCAGGGCTCCTCCCGGCCGATGCGGTTGATCGCGCCGATGAAGACGCCGTTCGCGGCGGCCGAGGCCGGCTGCTCGAGCTCCCACAGGTACTTGCTGAGGCCAGCGACGGTCGCGGACGGATTCACGATGTACTCCGCGCCGTTCAACGCGAGCGCGCGCCAGCCCTCCGGGAAATGGCGGTCGTAGCAGATGTAGACGCCGAGTTTCACGTAGGCCGTCTCGAACACCGGGTAACCGAGGTCGCCCGGCTTGAAGAAGAACTTCTCGTAGAAACCGGGATCGACCTGCGGTATGTGCACCTTGCGGTACTTGCCGAGGAAGGTGCCGTCCGCGTCGATGACGCCAGCCGTGTTGTAGTACACGCCGGTCATCGCCTCCTCGTAAATTGGCACGACGATCACCATGCGATGCTGCTTCGCGAACTGCTGCATCAGCCGCGTGGTGTGGCCGTCCGGAATGCGCTCCGCCGCCGCGTACCATTTGCGGTCCTGGCCCGGGCAGAAGTACGGCTGGGTGAAGACTTCCTGGAAGCACAGGACCTGCACGTCCTTCGCGGCGGCCTGCTCCATATAAGGAATGTGCGCCTCGATCATCAGGTCGCGGATGCGGTCCGGCGACATCGACGTGTCGCCCTTGAGGGCCATCTGGATCAGGCCGCAGGTCAGCTTGCTCATGCGAGGCTCCCGGCTCTGCTTGCGCGGTGCCGGAAGTCTAAATCAACGACGGTTTGTGCGTCAGCCCGCGGCCCGCTTGATGGTCTGGTACTGGGCGCTGATCCAGTAATCCGCACGGAGCCGGCAGGGCTGGCGCGTCATGCCGGCGGCGGTGCGCGTGCCGGTGCATTGCAGGCTGCCATCCGCCTGTGCGCCCGACCGGGCCAGCAGCGGCAAGGCGATGCTGTTGAGGTCGAAGCTGCCGTCGCAGTCGCCATAGGGGCAGGCGAACTCGAAGTACGCCGGCGCCGACGGATAAAGGGCGTGGACCTGCGCGGCCGGCACATTGCCGGTCGTGGGCAGGAACTGCAGTTGCAGACGGATCTGTTCGATGCTCGCGAACGACTTGGCAATCGTGCCGGCCGCCGTGCGCCTGCGCAGCGACTGCTCGCGCTTCTGCTCGAGGAGCGATCGGGTCGTGCGGGATACGATGCGCATGGGCGTACTCCGTCAGGTTCAGTTCGGGGCTAGCGCGCACCCTTGGCGATGCGCCGTTTCAGCAGGGCAACCTGCGCCTGCAGTTCAAAGACCTCGGCACGCGCACCGATCCAGCGCCTGCCGAGATACAGCGCGACCGCCGACAGGCCGACGATGATTGCCGTTGTCACGGACATTCACCCCGGCCTGCCGCCGATCGCAGGCAGGACTCAGTAACGATTCCCGCCGTTGCGGTTGCCGCCGCCGCCGCCGCCACTGCGCTCGCGCGCCTGGGCTTCGTTGACCTTCAGGTCACGGCCTTCGAAGTTCTTGCCGTTCAGCGCCTGCATGGCCTTCGCTGCGTCGGCATTCGACATCTCGATGAAACCGAAGCCACGCGGGCGGCCGGTCTCACGGTCGTTGATCAGGGCCAGCGACTCGATCGTGCCGTGCGGCGCGAACAACGCGCGGACGGACTCTTCGGTCGCGGAAAAAGGCAGATTTCCAACAAATAACTTGGTCACTATGAATTTCTCTTTAAAAGGATTACGGCAGGTGGATATCCACCTGCTGGTTCGGCGATGCTTTTGTGTTGGCTGAACCTAGGCAGGGCGCGCGCCGAAGCGGCGTAACGGACCAGGCAAGTCAGAACGAGGAATCACCAGACCGGCGCATTCTATCCGAAAAGCACCCAAGTCGCTTGGCTTTAGCAGAAGATGGGCCAGTTTTTCCCATCTATGTCGTGGTCTGATATATTAGTTCTGATGTATATTGTATCAGGCAAGTCAGTCCTACACTCATGATCACCTCCGTCCAGTTACGTGCCGCCCGCGGGCTGCTCGGGATCGATCAGCGTGAACTCGCTGATCTCGCCGGGCTGTCGGTGCCGACGATCCAGCGCATGGAAGCGAGCGACGGTGTGATCCGCGGCAACGTCGACTCGATGATGAAACTGATCACGGCGCTCGACATCGCCGGCGTCGAGCTGATCGGGGAAGGCGCTGCGAGCCGTGCCATGGGCCGTGGCGTCCGTCTCAAATGATTCCCGGCATCGTGTTGCTGCTCGCCGGTGTCGCCGTGCTGCTTGCGACGGCGCTCCCCGGCATCGCACTCGGCGGGCGTGCTGCGGGCCGGCGCCTCGTGTACGGCATCACGCTCGTCGTTTGCGCCGCGATGTCGGCCACCGCGCTCGCGCATTTGCTCGAACCCGCCGCGGCGCCCGCCACCGCGTGGCTGCCGCTCGGCCTGCCCTGGCAAGGCGCGCATTTCCGTCTCGATGCGCTGTCGGCGTACTTCGCATTCGTCATCGGCCTAGGCGGCGCAGCTGCCTCCCTTTTCGCCCTCGGCTACGGGCGCCACGAATCCGAGCCGAAGCGCGTGTTGCCGTTCTATCCGCTGTTCCTCGCCGGCATGAACCTCGTCGTGCTCGCGGACGACGCTTTCAGCTTCCTGCTGTCCTGGGAGTTCATGTCGCTCAGCTCCTGGGCGCTCGTGATGGCGCATCATCAGGAGCGTGATAATGCCCGCGCCGGCTACGTCTACCTGGTCATGGCGAGCTTCGGCACGCTGGCGCTGCTGCTTGCGTTCGGGCTGCTGGCCGCCGCCGGCGGCGACTACACATTCGACGGCATGCGCGCAACCGCGCACGCGCCGGCCGGTGCCTTCCTCGTGCTCGTGCTCGTGCTGCTAGGCGCCGGTTCCAAGGCAGGCATCGTGCCGCTGCATGCGTGGCTCCCGCTCGCGCACCCGGCGGCGCCGAGTCATGTCTCGGCGCTGATGAGCGGCGTGATGACCAAGGTCGCCGTGTACGGATTCATCCGCGTCGTGTTCGAACTGCTCGGCGAGCCGCAATGGTGGTCGGGCTTCCTGGTACTGCTGGCTGGCGGCGCGACCGCGGTGCTCGGCGTCCTCTACGCGCTGATGCAGCACGATCTCAAGCGGCTGCTCGCCTATCACACAGTCGAGAACATCGGCATCATCTTTATCGGTCTCGGGCTTGCGCTCGCCTTCGACGCCAACGGCCTGCCGGCCGCCGCCGCGCTCGCGCTGACCGCCGCGCTGTTCCACGTCTTCAACCATTCCGTGTTCAAGAGCCTGCTGTTCTTCGGTGCCGGCGCCGTGCTCGCCGCGACCGGCGAACGCGACATGGAGCGGCTCGGCGGACTGATCCACCGCATGCCGAAGACTGCCTTCGCATTCCTGATCGGCTGCGGCGCCATCTCGGCCCTGCCGCCGCTGAATGGCTTCGTCTCGGAATGGCTGACCTTCCAGGCGATCCTCCAGAGCCCGGAACTGCCGCAGTGGGCCCTCAAGATCATGGTGCCGGCGGTCGGCGGCATGCTGGCCCTCTCGGCGGCGCTCGCCGCCGCCTGTTTCGTCAAGGCCTTCGGCATCAGCTTCCTCGGACGCCCGCGCTCGGACGCCGCGCGCGATGCGCGCGACACCGATGGTTTCTCGCTATCGGCCATGTTCGCACTTGCCGCGCTGTGTCTCGCGGCCGGCATTCTGCCCGGCTTCGTGATCGACGCGCTCGCGCCCGCGATGCAGGCGCTGCTCGGCGAACGCATGCCGCTGCAGGTAGGCGTCAACTGGCTGTCGATCGTGCCGGTTGCGGCGGGACGCAGCTCTTACAACGGCTGGCTGGTGTTCGCGTTCATCGCGCTGTCCGCCTCGCTGGCGGTCGTGGTCACCCATCGCTTCGCCTCGCGCGCGCGACGCCGCGCCCCGGCCTGGGACTGCGGTACGCCGGACCCGGATCCGGCGACCCAGTACACGGCCGGCAGCTTCGCGCAACCGATTCGCCGCGTGTTCGGCACCTGGATCTTCGCCGCGCGCGAACAGGTCGAGATGCCGCCGCCCGGCAGCACCGCGCCCGCGCGGCATGCCGGAGTCGTGCGTGATCTGCTTTGGGACTGGCTCTACGCCCCGGTCGCGGGCGCGGTCAGTTTCGCGGCGGAAAAACTCAACGTGCTCCAGTTCCTCACGATCCGCCGCTACCTGAGCCTCGTGTTCCTGGCGCTCGTCACGCTGCTGCTGGTGCTCGCGATATGGCCATGATGCCGGAACTGCTCGCGCAGTTCGCGCAAATGGCGCTGGTGCTGCTGCTCGCGCCGCTCCTGACCGGTTTCGTGCGCAAGGTAAAGGCGCGCCTGCTGCGCCGGCGCGGCGCTTCGCTGCTACAGCCTTACCGCGATCTGCTGCGCCTGCTGCGCAAGGAGGTCGTATTGGCTGAAAACGCTTCCTGGCTATTCCGCGCGGCGCCTTACCTGATCTTCGCCGCGACCTGGGTTGCGGCCGCGCTCGTGCCCACTTTCGCGACTGGCCTCCTCTACAGCTGGACGGCCGACCTGATCGCGATCATCGCGCTACTCGGCAGCGCGCGTTTCCTGCTAGCGCTCGCCGGCATGGACATCGGTACCAGCTTTGGCGGCATCGGCTCGAGCCGCGAAGTCATGATCGCCTCGCTCGCCGAACCGGCGATGCTCCTGGTCGCCTTCACGGTCGCCCTCGTCGCGGGCTCCACCCAGCTCTCGACCGTCGCCGATTTCATGAACTCGCCGGATGTCGGACTGCGCGTCTCGCTCGGCATGGCGCTGGTCGCGCTGGTGATGGTGGCGATCGCCGAGAACGCGCGCATCCCGGTGGACAACCCGGCGACACACCTGGAACTCACGATGGTGCACGAGGCCATGGTGCTCGAGTATTCGGGGCGGCATCTGGCAATGATCGAGTTCGCCTCCTTCCTGAAGCTCCTGCTTTACATGTCGCTGATCGCCTGCCTGTTCACGCCCTGGGGCCTCGCCCCACCCGACGCGGGTCCGGCGGCATTCGCCATCGGCGCCGCAGCCTGGTTCGGCAAGCTCGCGGTTGCCGGCACGCTGCTCGCGCTGTTCGAGACCGCGATCGCGAAGATGCGTGTGTTCCGCGTGCCGGAATTCCTGGGCGCCGCACTGATGCTGGGTCTCCTGGCAGTGCTGCTGAAGTTCGTGTCGAGGAGCCTCTGATGGACCGGCTGGCATTCGACATTGCCCACCTGTTCGCCGGCGGACTGGTGCTCGTCAGCTTCATGATGCTGTACCAGGACCGCCTCTACGCACTCCTCAACATCTTCGCGCTGCATGCGCTGGTGCTCGCGGCATCGGTCGGCTGGCAGGCCCACATCCAGGACGCGCCGCACCTGTACGTGACCGCGGGCATCGCCTTCGTATTCAAAGGCCTCGTGATACCTGGGGCGCTGCACCGCATGATCCAGCGGCTCGGCATCCATCGCGAGGTCGAAACCGTTATCGGTGTTGGGCCCACGATGCTCGCCGGCATGGGCCTGGTCGCGCTTTCGGTTGCCGTGATGCTCCAGGTCACCGAAGGCGCGGACCCGCTCGCCCGCGAGGACCTCGCCTTTGCGCTCGCGGTCGTGCTGCTCGGCCTCCTGATGATGGTGACGCGCCGCAATGCCGTCAGCCAGGTGGTCGGATTCATGTCGCTCGAGAACGGCCTCGTGCTCGCTGCGGCCGGCGCCAAGGGGATGCCGCTCGTCGTCGAGATCAGCGTCGCCTTCTCGATCCTGATCGCATTCATCGTGATCGGCATCTTCCTGTTCCGCATTCGCGAGCGATTCGACACGGTGGACGTGCATGCGCTCGACCAGCATCGCGGTGACCGCCAGTGACCGGCATCGGTGATTACGCGATTCGCGCGATCCTGCTGATCCCGCTCGGCTTTGCCCTGCTGCTCGCCGTGCTGCCGGGTTACCGGCTGACCGCGCGGCTCAACGTGCTGGGCACGCTGATGACGCTCGCCGCCGCCGTCGCGCTGCTGGTCGGCAGCCGGCCGGAACCGGGCGCGTATCTGCTGGTGGACGACCTCAACATCGTGTTCATCGTGCTCGGCACGCTGGTCGGGTTCACGACAAGCGTGTTCAGCGCCAGTTACATCCAGCACGAGCTCGACACTGGGCGGCTGACGCCCGGTTACCTGCGCTTCTACCACGCAATGTACCAAGCGCTTATGTTCGGCATGAATCTCGCGCTGGTCGCCAACAACATCGGGCTGATGTGGGTCGCGATCGAGCTTGCGACACTCACGACCGTGCTGATGGTCGGCATCTATCGCACGCACGAGGCGCTGGAAGCCGCGTGGAAGTACTTCATTCTCGGCAGCGTCGGCATTGCGCTCGCATTGTTCGGCACGATTCTTGTGTACATGGCCGCGCACCCGGTGATCGGCGAGGGCCAGGATGCGATGGTGTGGTCCACACTGATCCGGCACGCAGCGGCCTTCGATCCGTCGCTGCTGAACCTCGCCTTCATCTTCCTGCTGCTCGGCTATGGCACCAAGGTCGGCCTCGCACCGCTGCATGCCTGGCTGCCCGATGCGCACGCCGAGGGCCCGACGCCGATCTCCGCCGTCCTTTCGGGACTGCTGCTGAATGTCGCGCTGTATGCCGTGCTGCGTTTCAAGCTGCTGCTCGCCGCGAACCCGGGGGCGCTCGCCCCGGGGCCGCTGATGGTGACGATGGGGCTCGTCTCGCTCGTGTTCGCCGCGTTCATGCTGTACCGACGCCGCGACATCAAGCGCCTGTTCGCCTACTCGTCGATCGAGCACATGGGCATCATCGCCTTCGCCTTCGGCATCGGCGGGCCGCTCGCGAATTTTGCCGGGCTGCTGCACATGGTCCTGCACAGCCTGACGAAATCAGCCATCTTTTTCGCCGTCGGTCATGTCGCGCAGGTCAAGGGCACGCAGCGGATCGCCGACATCGGCGGGCTCACAGTGTCGCACCCCTGGCTCGGCTGGGGGCTCGTGATTGGCGTAGTTGCGATCGCCGGCCTGCCGCCGCTAGGCATCTTCATGAGCGAGTTCCTGATCGTTACCTCGACCTTCGCGCGGCAGCCGCTGCTCGCGATCCTGCTGGTGCTTGGGATCCTCGTGGCGCTCGGCGCCCTGTTTCTGCGGCTCAACAGCTTGGCATTCGGGCCAGTGCGCGGCGCGGTCGCGCCCGCGCAGGCGTCCTATGTTCCGATGTACCTGCACTTCGCGCTGGTGTTCGCGGCCGGCATCTACCTGCCGCCGCCGCTGGTCGAGTGGTTTCGTCACGTCGCGGCGATGCTCGGATGAGCGAGACACGCGCACCGACGCCGGTGATGGATGCGCCGTCCCTCGGCGAGCTGCTGCAGGCCGGGCGCAGCGTCGCCGGGCATCGCCCGTGGCCGCGCGCGATCGTCGACGCCGACGGCTGGGGACTCGCCGCCGAGTGCCTCACGCAGGGCAGCGTGACCCTGCTCGGACTCTGGGGCGAGGCCGACGCCGTGCACATGGCGCTGCTCGACGAGCCGGGCGCGGCGGTCGGCGTGCTGAGTCTGCCCTGCCCCGACCGGCAGTTTCCCTCGGTCGGAGAATTCCACGCTCCCGCGATCCGGCTCGAGCGCGCGATCCAGGACCTCTTCGGGCTTGAGGCAGTCGGGCTGCCCGATGCGCGACCCTGGCTCGATCACGGGCACTGGGGTTTGCGTCATCCGCTCGGCCGCGCGGCGCGCAATTCCGGCGCCGCCCCGCTCTATTCATTCCTGCGCGCCGAGGGCGAACACCTGCACCGCATTCCAGTCGGCCCCGTGCATGCGGGCATCATCGAGCCCGGGCATTTTCGCTTCACCGCGAGCGGCGAAACCATCGTACGGCTCGAGGCGCGGCTCGGTTACGCGCACAAGGGCGTCGAGGGCCTGATGGCGGGCGCCGACCTTGCGCGCGCCGCCGAGCTCGCCGGGCGTGTATCGGGCGACAGCACGGTCACCTATGCCTGCGCGTTTGCCCGTGCAGCCGAGGCGGCGCTGCAGACCGATGCGCCTCGACGTGCGCATTGGCTGCGTGCGCTGTTGGCGGAACTCGAACGCCTCGCCAACCACTTCGGCGACATCGGTGCAATCTGCAATGACGCGGCCTTCTCGCTCATGCACGCGCATTGCGGCGTGCTACGCGAACAGGTGCTGCGCGCGGCCGACCGCGCATTCGGGCACCGGCTGATGCGCGACGTCGTCGTGCCGGGCGGCATCACGCGCGACCTCGATTCGGCGGGCGCCACCGCCATCGCCGCGCTGGTCGCCGAGGCGCGTCGCCGCTTCCCGCCGCTGGTGGACCTCTACGACAACACGGCCTCGCTGCAGGATCGCACCGTCGGCACCGGCATTCTGAAGCCGCAGCTCGCGCGTCGCTTTGGCGCCGGCGGCTTCGTCGGCCGCGCGTCGGGCCGCGCATTCGACGCGCGCCGGACCATCGCCTATCCGCCATATGACGGATTGGAGTTTCAGGTTCCGGCATTCGAGACCGGCGATGTGGATGCACGGGTCTGGGTTCGCATCCGCGAGGTCGAGCAGAGCCTTGCGCTCGTGGAGCAGATCCTCGCGCGACTACCGGCCGGGCCAGTGCGCGTGGAACTGCCCGCGGCGCATTCCGCACTCGAGGGCATCGCCATCGTCGAGGGTTTCCGCGGCGACGTGCTGGCCTGGCTGCGGCTGGGCACCGACGGACGCATCGAGCGATGCCACCTGCGTGACCCGTCCTGGTTCCAGTGGCCGCTGCTCGAGGTTGCGATCGACGGCAACATCGTTGCTGACTTCCCGCTCTGCAACAAGTCCTTCAACTGCTCGTATTCCGGCCACGATCTCTGAGGACCGAAGGCGATGCGGAAACTGCTCTTTGAAATTCTCGTCAGACCCCCGCTCACGGAGAGCGCGCCGGCGCCGGACCATGATGCGCTGGTAAAGCTGGCGCACGCGCTCGACGCAACGGCCCGCAGGCGCCTCGGCCGCAGCCTCGCGATCCGCCAGGTAGATGCCGGCTCGTGCAACGGCTGCGAGCTCGAGATCCACGCGCTCAATAACGCGTACTATGACCTCGAGCGCTTCGGCATCCGCTTCGTCGCATCGCCGCGCCACGCGGATGTGCTCCTCGTCACCGGGCCGGTCACGCACAACATGCGCGTCGCGCTCAAACGCACGTATGAGGCGATGCCCGCCCCGAAGTGGGTGGTCGCCGTCGGCGGCTGCGCAGCGGACGGTGGCTGCTTTGCGGGCAGTTACGCTGTGACTGGCGGTGTTGCCGGCGTCGTGCCGGTGGATCTGCACATTCCCGGCTGCCCGCCGCGGCCGGTCGAGATCCTGAAGGGACTGCTTGCGCTGCTTGCCTGAGCCGGAGCCGCACGATTGAAAACGGGAATCGAAGACGAGATCCTGGTGCTGGACGGTGGACTGGCGACCGAGCTGGAGCGCCGCGGCCACGACGTGTCCAGTGCGCTCTGGTCCGCGCAGCTGCTGCGGACAGCTCCGGAAGCCATCGAGCAGCTGCACTACGATTATTTCGCCGCCGGCGCGTGCTGTGCGACCACGGCGAGCTACCAGGCGAGCTACGAGGGATTTGCGGCGATCGGGCTTTCAGCAGACGAAACCACCGCCCTGCTGCGGCTCTCCGTCGAACTCGCCCGCTCCGCGCGCGCCCGTTACCGCCGAAATCATCCGTCGGATTGCCGCCAGTTGCTGGTCGCCGCATCGGTCGGGCCCTATGGGGCGATCTCGCACGATGGGGCGGAATATCACGGCGACTACGGTTTGACGGTGGCGCAGCTCGTCGAGTTTCATGCGCAGCGGTTCCGGGTGCTCGCCGACGCCGGCGCCGACTGGCTCGCCTGCGAGACGATTCCGGTTCTGGCAGAGGCGCGGGCGCTCGTCACGCTGCTCGCCGATCAGCCCGAGGTCAGCGCGTGGACGAGCTTCACCTCAGCCGATGGGATCCACACCTCGCACGGCGAGCCGCTGGTCGAATGCGCCGAGCTTCTGGATCGCATACCGAACGTCATGGCGGTCGGCGTGAATTGCGTCAGGCCGGAAATCGTGTGCGCGGCCATTCACTCGCTCAGGGCCGGCACCGGCAAGCCGATCGTCGTGTACCCGAATTCCGGCGAGCACTGGGACGGGACGACTCACGATTGGCAGGGCGCCAGCGACCGGGACGGTCTTGCGGCCCTCGCGCCGCAGTGGGTCCGCGCGGGCGCGCGCCTCGTTGGCGGTTGTTGCCGCATCGGCCCGCGCGAGATTGCCGCGCTGACCGCGGCCATCGTGCGGCGTGTCCCTTAGTCCGCCCTGACGTTGGTCGGCGGATTTGGCGGCGCGAACAGGCCGCGCACCCCATAGGCTGGGACCGGCTTGCCGAGTTCCCAGGCCCCGAGATCCGGCGCGCCGCCCATGAACCCGTCGTTGACATTGTCCAGAGCCAGGCCCGCATTGACCGCGTTTGAATCCGTTCTCAGGCTGACATTGGCCGGCGCCAGAAATCTCGTGTAGTCGGAACCCAGCGCCGCGAGCAACGGAAATGCTGCGGCGCCGAGGATCAGGCCGCTGGTCTCAAAGGGAGATCTGGTCTGCACGTCCGCAAGATTCGCGTAAGTCGCGGAAAGCACGAAGGTCCCGTTTGGCGACCAGCCGTTGTAGTCGAATTCGCCGAGCACGATGTCGGACGTGAATCTTGCGGGGGCCGTTGCGCCGACGACCAGATTGTTGATGAACCGGAAGTTTGCGACATAGCTCCAGTCTCCGTCGGCTTGCTGATAACCGATCTGTGGCCATGCAAACCCGCCGAAGTTGCCCGGTCCACTGGAACGAATGGATGTGTTGTTGTAGATCAGGATGCCGGTCGGATCGTTGTTCAACTTGTATGGGCTGTGGGCCTGGTTCACGAAAACATTTCGAACCACGTAGATCGGCCCACCCCAAGATGGCTGCACGCTGATACCCATTCCCGAGTTCGTAACGCGATTGTCGAACACACGGATGTTTCGATGACCGTAGTCGATCTCGAAGCCGTCATCGCCGGTCCACAGGACTTCATTGCCGAAGAAATCGAGCGCCGCGTTCGGCAGGGACGTGTTCTGGCTGATTCCCAGCGCGTCACCGAATCCTGACAGCGTGTTGTGACAAATGACGTGACCCTGGCCGGTGACAACAATGCCTTCCTGGTCCCAGGTGGCGCTGCTGACGTTTGGCCAGAGGAAACTCCCTTCGAGCACGTTGTCGCAGATCGTGTAGTTCCGGTGCGAGCCATTGCGCCCGTCGATTCCCTTGTTGACGCCCGTGATTCGTGTTCTTCGCACGACCAGGTTCTCGTTGCCGGAAAGCCGCATGCCCCAGTCGCCCCCCGACACGGTGAGGCCCTCGACAAAGACATGTGATCCGGAGACCGTGAGGCCGTAACTGGCGCCGGTGGCGTCAATGACGACCTGGGCGCTGCCAGCGCCGCGCAGAATGATCGGGTTGTCGGCCGTTCCGCTTCGCGAGATCGAAAAGGGACCGCGATAGCTGCCGGCTGCAATCTCGATCACGTTTCCGGGAACGGCGTTTGCCAGCGCGTTCGCGAGTTGCGCCGCGTTGCTGACGGGCACCATGATCGCCGTCGTCGGCAGCAGCTTCGGAGTCGGGCGGGTTTGTGTGCTTGCCGTCTGGACGCCGCCTCCGCCATCCGGATCGCTGATCGTGACCTGGATTTCATAGGCCACGCCCGGATCCAGGCCCATGATCGAGCCGGCAAACTGCTCGATCGGCATCGGCAGCCCGTAATCGCCGGGCGGTGTCTCGGTTCCGACGGTATCGGGCCGGACACGCAGCAACGGCTGCGCGGCCAACCAGACAGAGGATCCCTGCCTGCGGTATTGCACGCTGGCCCGGGCATCATAGTCGTCGTCGCCAGCTGTGATCGGCACGACAACGCCCAGTGAATTGAGCGTCGGCAGATCGAAGCTCATGGTGCCGACCTGGATCGGAGTCGCAGCCGACGCCATGGGAGCAAGCAGGAGCGTCAGGGCCAGAGCCGCTGCCGGGCAGATCGTCGGGCCTCGCATCGATCGGTCGCCTCCGGAAGAGCGCATGAGCCGCCATGGTATGCCCAAGCTCGCGCATGTGTAAGATCCAATGGCGCAGCGCCGAAGCGCCTGCCAGATTGTGCCTGACTAGGGCGTCTTGGCGAACGAAAGGACTTTGGAATTGGCGCCCGCATCGGTCTCCGCGGCCGCCGGCCCGTCGCCCATCCGCTCGAGCTTGCCGTCGACCGTGGCGCCGCAGTCCAGCTTCAGGGTGCGATAACTGATGTTGCCGGTCACGCACGCACCGGCCTGCAGCTCGAGGAAATGCTCGACCTCGAGGTCTCCTTCGACGCGGCCGTTGATCACAGCATCGTAGGCCTTGACCGTGCCGACGATGACGCCTTTTTCGCTGAGCACCAGCAGGCCATGATCGTCGGGCTTGCACAGGACATTGCCTTCGACTCGCCCGTCGATGCGGATGCCCCCGGCGAACGTCAGGTCGCCGCGTACGCAGGTGTCATGCGCCAACAGGCCAGCGAGCCGGCTTGCGTCGATTGCCATCCTGTTCTTTTTTCTGAACATCGGTCTTTCCTGGGTTATCGCTCGTGAAACTACTCGGCGCTCAGGCCGGGTGCCGTGCGGGCCATCAGGAATTCCACCTCGCGGTGGAGCTCCGTGACCCGCGCATTCAGTTCCGCCGCATGCCGTTCGAGTTCGCCGCGGGTCGCGGTCTCGACCGCAAGCTCGGTCCGCAGGCGCTCGAGCTCGGCAGCGAGCAGGTCCCGTTCCTCGCGCAGTGCAGCGAGGTCGCGCGAAGTCGCAAACAGGTCGCCGGCAAGACCATGTCCCGCTGCGATGAGCAGCAGCAATGAAACGGCGGCGGCCAAATGCCAGCGCCTGCGGCCGCGTTGCGGCGCGGTGGGCCTGAAGGTGGCGTGCGTGAGCCAGTTGGTGTCGATGACGCGGCTCCTCGACTGGCAGGTCGTCAGGAACCGTCGCCGGCGAGGTACAGGCCCGGACGCACCTGGGTCCCGTCCCGCAGGATCTCGAAGTGCAGATGCGAACCGGTGGAGCGGCCGGTCGAGCCGACCGTTGCGATCGGCTGGCCAGGCAGCACCAGGTCGCCTACGCGCACGAATATCCTCGAGGCGTGTCCGTAACGGGTCACCAGGCCTTCGCCGTGGTCGATCTCAACGGTCTTGCCATACGCGCCATACGGGCCGGCGCGGCGCACGCGCCCGCCGGCACTGGCGAGAATGGTCGTGCCGTGCGATGCCGTGTAGTCGATACCGGCGTGATGCGCCGGTCGCCGTGTGAACGGATCGATGCGCCGGCCGAAGCCGGACGAGATACCGACGCCGGGAATCGGCGCCCGGCTGGGGAATGCCATCTGGTCGAGGTCGCGCCGCGCAAGCATCGAGGCTACACGGTCGAGACTCGTCTCGACCTGGTAGAGGCCGCGATCGAGCTGATGAAATGTCGCCCCGGTGCCCGACGCGCCGCCGAACAGCGGCGCGAGCAGCGGTCCGCCTGCCGGCTTGAATTCGACCCTGGCAGGAGTTCCGGCCTCGGGAGTTTCGGCCAGGTCGGCGCCGGCCGGCGGTGCAGCGCCGACCCGTTCTGTCAGGCGGCCGGCCGTGGCCTCGAGCCGGATCAGGCGGCCGGACAGACCTCCAATCTGGTCAACGAGGGCCTGGCTGCCGGGCTCGGCCAGGTCCAGGTTCGTGAACTCCGGGCCCCAGCCGTCGTTCGACTGCGAGGCGCCGCCGAGCACGAAACCGAGCGCGAAGCTGCCGAGCAGACCGGCCAGTGTCAGGGTCCCCGCCGCCGTCGCGAGCGTGCGCCGCGATACCGTGCGCATCCGGGAGTTGGCCAGGTTGCTGGCTGAAACGATCACGAGCGCCATCGTCCGCTCCTCGTGGCGGGCCGCCTACGGGATGGTGTCAGGCCATCGTGACCGACAATGTGATGGATGCCGCAGTGTCGGGACTGGCGCCAGGCTTTTTCCGGGGCCCGGCCGCCAGCCCCCGCGCGCGGGCGCATTGTGCGCCGCGACCCAGTGTGACGGAGTTCTCACTCCCCTTTCGTAGCGAGGGCCATCGGTCACCGCTAGACTCCGCGGCATGCTGAAAACCGTGCTCGTTTACGGTTTCGCGCTCGCGGCCGGCGCCGTCCTGTTGCAGTGGCTCGAGTACCAGATCTGGGCCCGCACGCACGCGGGCACGATCTACGTCGCGCTGATCGCAGCGGCCTTCCTCGGACTCGGCATCTGGGTGGGCCGCAGGCTCTTTCGCAGCGAGCCACGCGCGCGCGAATTCACCCCGAATGAGCGCGCGCGGTCCTCACTCGGCATCACCGAGCGCGAACGCGACGTCCTGCAATTGCTGGCGGACGGCCGCTCCAACAAGGAGATCGCCGCGCGCCTCGGACTGTCGCCCAATACGGTGAAAACCCATGTTGCGCGCCTGTTCGAGAAACTGCGGGTCGCGCGCCGGACGGAAGCGATCCAGCTCGCGCGCGAGCTTGGAATCGTCCCGTAGGACTGCCGGATCGCCACGAATTGGGGTGATCAGGCTGAAATCACCCTTTCGGGCGATGGTGTCATCCGGCCGGCCGTTGCGTAATGCCGGCACCTAGACCACGAGGGACTCCGCCATGTCTCGCATCATCCTGATCTTCGGCGTTGCCGCCGGCCTGATCGTCATCGTGCCCATGAGCCTGCTGCTGGCCAATGCCGAGCCCGGTTCCGCGGCGACCTCCCATTTCACCGGTTACCTGATCATGCTGCTGGCGCTCAGCCTGATCTTCTTCGGCGTGAAGCGGCTGCGCGATCGCGAACGGGGTGGCGTGATCCGCTTCGTGCCGGCTTTGCTGGCAGGCCTCGGGATCAGCGTCGTGGCGGGCGTCATCTATGTGATCGGCTGGGAGATCACGCTGGCGGTTACGGATTTCGCCTTCGTCGATTCCTACAACAGCTCCGCGATCGAGGCGGCGCGCGCGAGGGGCGCGTCGGCAGCCGAGATTGAGGCCGTCGTCGCGAAGATGGACGAGTTCCGCCGGCAGTATGCGAACCCCTTGATTCGGCTGCCGTTCACGTTCATCGAGATCTTTCCGGTCGGCCTGCTGGTCTCGCTGATTTCCGCGGCGCTGTTGCGCAACAGCCGGTTCCTGCCGGCGAGGACGTCGACGCCCTGAAGCCGAACGCGCCGGCGCGCGTTCGACCGTGCGTTATCGGCTTGCGCTCCGTTTGCCCGCTGCTGCAGGCGGTTCGCGCTTCGCTCGCTCCGGCTCAAACCGGAGGATGTCGCCCGGCTGGCACGCAAGCGCTGCGCAGATCGCATCGAGCGTCGAGAAGCGGATCGCGCGCGCCTTGCCGGTCTTGAGGATCGAGAGGTTGGCCAGCGTCATGCCGACCTGTTCCGCGAGCTCTGTCAGCGTCATCCGCCGATCGTGCAGCAGGTCGTCGAGCTTGACTGCAATCGCCATGTCAGACCGTCCCTGCGAGGTCTTCGCGCATGCGCGCGCCTTCCGCGAATACGCGAGCCAGAACAAACGTGAGGAGTACCGCGAGCCAGCCGCCGATCGAGAAGCCGGCATCGAGATTAAGCGGATGCGCCGGGGTGGAAACGGCTTCGCCGATCGCGCCGATGAGGATGCTCAGAAGCTGCTGCGCGAGCAACACCCAGGCGATCGTCTGCAGATGTGACGCGTTCGCCGCGACGAACGGGTCGCCGGCGCGGACCGTCTCGATCATCGCGAGCAGCCGCTTGAGGACGACATAGCTCAGCGGGACGACGACGAGACCGAGCACGGCCACTGCGCGCAGGCCCATGACGAGGCGCTCTGCCTCTGGCGAAGGCGAGAGCTTGAAAGCACTCATGATCCATTGCTCGTTCGGCAGCGCCACGAGCAGAGTGAGGATCGCGGCGCCCATCAGCCAGTTGGCGACGACCAGGATCCGCAACACGACATGTGCGATCGGCAGCGCGGCGGAAGACGAAACGGGGCTTGCCATGACTGATCTCCGTGTATATCGATTATCAATAACATTTTTATCGTTTATCGTCAAGACAAGTATTGTATTTCGATATACAAGGCAGTAGGACCGCTCCCACAGCCCCAGCAGGCCGGCGCCTATTCCGGGGTTAACGGCAAGAGTGAAGGATGAGATTCGTACCATGTCAGGGAATCACCCGTGGTCAAGAACGCCCCGTGCCCGGACTCCGCCCGGCATCAGAATCAGTTGCTCGCCGCGCTTGCGGATGCGCCCTGCTCTCGCTGGCGAGCGCATCTCGAGCCTGTGAGTCTTCATGTGGGCCAGGTCCTGTGCGAATCCGGCAGCCCACCGGCCTACGCGTACTTCCCGACCACGGCGATCGTGTCGCTCGTGTGCACGATGCTGGACGGTGCATCGACCGAAACCGCGGTGGTCGGCAACGACGGCATGGTGGGCATTTCGCTGGTCACGGGCGGCGAATCCGTGCCGGGCAAGGCGGTGGTGCACAGCGCAGGCCGGGCTTACCGGCTGCAAGCACTTGCCTTCAGGCGCGAACTCGCCCGCGGTGGCCAGGTACTGCACACGCTGCTGCGCTATACGCTGGCGGTGATTGCGCAATTGACGCAGACCGCGGCCTGCAATCGCCATCACTCGATCGAGCAGCAGCTGTGACGTCGCCTTCTCCTGGCGCTGGACCGGTCACCGTCCAACGAGCTGTTGATGACGCAGGAGCTGGTGTCATCGTTACTTGGCGTGAGACGTGAAAGCGTGACCAGGGTGGCGTTGCACCTGCAGGAGGCCGGCGTACTCCGCTACAACCGCGGGCACATCAGCGTGCTCGATCGTCGTCGCCTCGAAGAGGCCGCCTGCGAGTGCTATACGGCTGCCAGGCAGGAAGCCGAACGACTGAGCGTGCTGCCGTACGTCCCGTTCACCGAGCGCCACGTCGCAGCGGCGTGATGGGAAGCTACACTGGAAAGAATGGTGGCCAGGGGTGGAATTGAACCACCGACACGCGGATTTTCAGTCCGCTGCTCTACCAACTGAGCTACCTG
>JBBEAB010000068.1:32087-94437 GCA_040899645.1 Steroidobacteraceae bacterium | reverse complement strand
CAGCATGTTCATGTACGGGAACACCATGTCCCGCGCGCCGCACATCAGCGGAATGAGGTAATTGCCGAACCCGCCGAGGAACAACGCGGTCAGCAGGTAGATCACCATGATCATCCCGTGCATCGTGATGAACTGGTAATACTGGTTCGGGTCGACGAAGTGGAACTGGTCCGGGAAGCCGAGCTGCAGGCGCATCAGGCCGGACAGCACCAGTGCGACGAGCCCGACGAAGATCGCGACGATCGAGTACTGGATCGCGATGACCTTGTGGTCCTGGCTCCAGATGTACTTCTCGATGAACGTATGCGGATCGTGGATCGGGGCGTCACGATCGGCAATTGCGACGTATGCCATCAGTTCCCCCTCCCGTTCGCGAGCGCGGTGCGCGCCGCCTCGGGATTCAGCGTATTGATATAGGCCACGATGTCGTTGATGGCGCGGTCATCGCCGAGCGAGTCCGCCATCGTCGCCATCTGCCAGCCGTAGTAGTCCTGGCTGTGCGCGCCGCGGATGCGCTGCTTGAAGTTCTGCAACTGCCGGACCATGTACCAGTCCGACATGTCCGCGAGCCGCGGCGCATTGAGCGCCCAGACTCCCTCGCCATTCTTGCCGTGACAGTTGGCGCAGGTCGTATACAGGCGGCGGCCGCGATCGACGTTGCCGGTCACGGTCGGTTCCGGCTCGTGGCCCGGCAGCGTTGCGACATAGGCGGCAAGGTTGCGGATCGCGGTCGCGTCGGGAAGCATCGCGGCGAATGCGCGCATCTGGGCGCCGTAGGTGTCATTGGCATGCGCGCCGCGCTGGCCATTCCTGAAGGCATGCAGCTGGCGCTGCATGTACCAGGCCTGTTGGCCCGCCAGGCGCGGGGCATTGAGCGACGGATTGCCTTCGCCCGAGGGGCCGTGGCACGCCATGCACACCGCATACTGCGCGGCGCCGGCGCGCGGGTCTGCGGCCGCGAGCAGCTGGTTCTCGGCGAAGGTCGGCTGTGCCGCAAGCCACGCGTCGAACTCCTCGCGCGGCTTCACTACGACGCGGCCGCGCATCGCGAAATGGCCGACTCCGCACAGCTCCTCGCACAGGATCTCGTAATCGCCCGGTACGGTGGGCGTGAGCCACAGATAGGTGATCATGCCCGGAACCAGGTCCATCTTGACCCGGAACTGCGTGACCGTGAAGTTGTGCAACACGTCCTTCGAGCGCAGCAGGACTTTCACGGGCTGGTCGACCGGCAGGTGCAGTTCCGGGCTTGCGACCAGCCGGTCGTCCCGGCCCTTCGGGTCCTCCGGATCGAGGCCGAACGGATTCTCCGGCGTGATCAGCGCGGCGTCGCTGGCGCCGAGTACGCCGTCGTCACCCGGGAAACGGAAGCTCCAGTGCCACTGCTGGCCGATCGCCTCGACGATTGCCGCATCTTCCGGCACGACAACGAACTTGCCCCAGACGAACAGACCTGGGGCAAGCATCGCGGCGACGCCGATCGAGGTGACGATCGTGAGCCACCATTCGAGCTTCTTGTTCTCGGGCTCGTAGTCGGCCTTTTGCCCTTTCTTATGCCGGTAGCGGAGCACCACCCAGGCCAGGAAGAGGTTGACGATGACGAACACGATGCCGGTGACCCAGAAGGTGAGGATCACCGTGTCGTCCATCGTGGTCCAGTTCGACGCGATCGGCGTGAACCACCATGGACTCAGGAAATGGAAAATGATGGAGCCGACGACGAGCAGGACCAGAACAATTGCAATCGCCATCGTCCAGCCCCCTTGTTAGGTGCGTACCCGATCGCTCGAGGCCCGCCGGCGGCGCCGTACGGCCGTGAATGGATTGACGAAATGACTGTCGATGCCGGCGAACTCGGCTTCCGGGTGGCGGCGGCTCATCATGTGTCGCACCACGGACTCCTGGTCCTTGCGCGCGTAGATCAGGATGATGTACTTGCCGGCTTCGATGTCGTCGTGGAAGCGCTCGATCTTCCTGTTTTCCTTCTCGACGCCGATCAGCCCGCCTTCCCACGCGCCGAACAGCGTCGCGACGCCGCACAGCGCGACATAAACGAACCACGGGATGTTCTGCAACGGCCCGAAGTTGTCGAGCAGGATGCAGCCGACTACGCCCGCGAACAGGCCGATGGCGGCGCCGAGGAAACCCTCGCGGATCACGTCGAGCGTCTCGAGATAATTGGCGGAGTGGATCTGCCGTTTCTTGAGGCCCGATTCGTCCTTTGCGATCACGTGGACGAAGAAATCATCGAGGCCCACGTCGTGCAGATCCTCGGAGACACGCGACGTGCTCTCGAGCTCAGGCGCGACGTAGTACAGGCATTTCATCAGTGTCCCCCCGCAATTCTTGAGTCTTGCATAACCCCCCGGGCTTGGGAAGCCTGCGGCCGGCTCAACGCGGTTTCGGCCTTGCCACCAGCCAGTCGAGCGCGGTTTTTTCGTCGGTGAACATCCGCGCCACCGCGCCCCGGTTGGTCGCGATGATCTCGCCAAATCGCTCCGGGTGGATCATCGGTTCGTTGCCAAGCACGGCCATGCGGATACGCGGTGTCCGGTTGGCCTGGAGATCTGCGACGAGAACTCCAAGATCGTAGCGTTCCGTCAGCGTCGGCTCACGGCCGGTCACCTGGCGCACGTCGAGCAGCAGCGCATCGCGGCCAGCGCGCGCGGCAAGCACGAATGATTCCCGATAGAGGCGAGAGATCTCCTCGATCGAGTAGGTGCCGGTGCATTCAAGCCGAAGGCAGTCGTCGTGCTCCTCGACCTGAAACTGGATGCTCACGCCGTTTCAGCGCATCTGAATGACTGCAAGCCCGGGCCACCCTAGGCCGATACCGGCCACAACCAGCCGAACACGCCGCCGGTGAGCAGTGCATAGATCAGCCCGTCGAGCGTCAGCTTCAACGTCGTGGACCACGGGCGGTGGTACCAGATGGACTGCTGCCAGAGGCCGACGGCGTAGGCGATGAACGCGGTCGCGCCGGCGACGCGGAACACCGTCAGGTAGCCGGTATCGGGTGCGAGTGTGCGGCCCGCGACATAAGCGGCGAGCACGCCGACGATCAGCGTGTAGATGAACCACTGCACCAGGGGCTTGCCCATCGAGAACGGGCCGTTCGGGATGACGGTCATGATCATCACGGGGCCGCGCTTCAGCTTCTCGATGAACTCCGGCGAGCTGCACGCCTTCATGTCAGCAGCGCGCGGCAGCATGTACTCGCCGGGCTTGATGCCGAACGGACGCAGCGCGTCCATCACCCGGTCCTGGTCGGGTACGGCAGGGCACTCGCTGCGGTGCCAGAGCGGCGCCATGTGGATGATCGAACTGGCGATGAAGACGACCACTGCGGACAGCAGGATCGGCATCCAGAGCGCTGCGATTGTGGTCATGGGGACCTCCAGGTTGGGGCGATCATAGCCCCGGAAGCTGTGCGCGGGTATCCAGCTGGTGCGCCTTGCGCCCGCCCCGGACCAGGGCACCCGCGCCGAGCGTGCTCTCGATCATGACCCGGGCCAGCGCGGCCGCGCGGCGGACCAGTGCCACCGCGCCATCGTGCAACACCGCCGAGTCGCGCACGTACTGCTCATTGTTCTCCATGTCCTCAGCGCTCCAGCCGCGGGAGTGCGCAATGAATGGATACTGCGGGAACTGGCAGCCCAGTTCCGAGAAAAATGTCAGCATCTGGCCTGCAACTGCCTGCACATTGTCCTGGCCGCCGGTGATGATGAATGCGACCACCTTGTTGCGCAGCAGGTGGCGGTTCGCGACCGTCGCCTGGTTCTGGATGCAGTTCATGCGCTCGATCATCTTGTAATAGAGGCTGCTGGCGCCGCCCCAGCGGATCGGCGTGGCGACGACGATCACGTCCGCCCAGTGCACGACGCCTTCATAGACCCGGTCCATCTGGTCGTTGGAGTCCATCTGCGTGATCGAACAGGGCCAGGTGCAGGCGCGCGCCGACTTGGAATAGAAAGCCTCGCAGGCGCGGAACGACAGGTCGCGCACGCGGATCAGCTGCGTGTCGCAAGGCACGTCTTCGCGTTCGCGGGCGGAACCGAGGGCGTGTTCGAGCAGGTCCTCGGAAGTGCTGTAGCGCGGTTGTTCCTTGGTCATCGTCGTCGTTGACAGCCCAAGCACGCGGATCGGCCCAGGCTCGCGCTTCGGTTCCCGCGCCAGCGGGTGCGGATCGTGCGGCAGCCGCCCGCGTTTCGTGCGCGGCGACTCGGTGACCAGCACACGGCCGTTCTCCACCCTGACGCCGTGGGAGGGCACGCGATCCGCCTCGTAGCCGGGCTCGCCTGCGCCGGTCTGCCAGTGGAACTTGTAGTAGTGCCAGGGGCAGACGACGAAATCGCCGTCCAGATGGCCGCGTCCGAGCGGGCCGCCGACGTGATTGCAGACGGCGGAGATCGCGCCGAACGTGCCGTCACGCCAGGTCAGCGCAATGCGCTTCGCGCCGACCCGCAGTTCCTGGACGGGCTTGCCGGCGAGTTCATCGCTCGCGCCGACATCGATCCATTTCTCGTCGCTCATCGGGATTTCCCGCCCCGCAGTTCCTTGCGGACGACCAGCTTGAGGCCGGACCACGTATCCGATACGGCGCAGACCTTGATGTCCACGTAGCCGAGCGGCAACGCCACTTCGCGGATCGTATCCTCGGTGATGTCCGTTGGCATCTTTGCGGACTTCTTGGGCCAGGAAACCCAGACCGGTGTTGCGGCATCGAGCTTGTCGCGATAGGAACGCAATGCCTTCGCAAGATCCGCCCGGCGCGTCGCGAAATGATGGACGATATCCGCCCGCGTGCCGCTGCCTGCGACGATGCGGGCGCCGTCGGGCAGCGGCGCCAGCAGTTCACGATAGTTGTCCGGCGCGTGGATGGCGCAAAGTGCCATGCCCGCCTTGACGCCGAGCTTGGCAGCGAGCGGCGTACCCGAGTAACCGGCCATGCGCGATCCGTTGCGGCGTCAGGCGCGTCCCTGGCCGCGGTACAGGAATGCGAGGACCGCACCGACGACCAGCAGCAGGATCGTGTCGTACGCAATCTGCCGGACGACGAGCGTACCCGCGAGCGGCTGCACGCAATAGTAAATCAGGTAGACCGGCACGGTCATGAGCAAGGCGACCGCCAGGCCGAAGCGCAGGCCCTGACCCAGCCATGGCTTGTTCTCGACGCCGCGCGCATAGATCCAGGTGAACGCGCCCGCCATCAGGACGTGCGCGAAGATCATCCAGCCCATGAACCCCTGCTGCTCGGCTTCGGGACGCATCAGGCCCGTCGCGTTGTACTCGTCGTGCAGCAGCATGCCGTGGATGAGTATGCCGCCGGCCATCATGATGATGAGCATCACCAGCCAGGCGATGAAGAATGTCTTGTTCATGAAAAATCCCCTTGTTGATCGAACGTAATCAAGGTTCTCTCAAGCCCGATGGTCCGGGCGTTTTCGGAATACCCGGGTCGAAACTCCAGTAGTCGGCGCTCTCGGCGGTCCAGGAATGGACGGCGAGCCTGAGTCCGGTCGGTTCGTCGAGCGAGCCGGCAGCGATCGACCACAATGGTTCGTCGTCGCCCTCCCAGAACAGGCTCGAGCCGCAGCGGCTGCAGAATGCGCGCTGCGCATCCGGCGAGGACCGGAACCACCTGAGCGTCTTGTCGCATTCGAATACGATGTGTTCGCGTCGCGCGCAGGTGCCCACCCAGAGGCCACCCGTGAATCGGCGGCAGGTCGTGCAATGGCAGGCGACGGCGCTCTGGCGCAGCGCGCCCCGGATCGCGAACCGCACGCCGCCGCAAAGGCAGCGGCCGCTTGCCCGGACTGGATCCTTGTCGTCCACCATGGTCCCGACCCCGCTCCCCTGGGTGCCGATATTACGCCCGTGGCGGGCTGCCGATCAGCACCGAGGTCATCGATATCGCGCTGATGACCCGGGCATTGAAGAATTCCGCCGGTTCGTCGGCGTCCTGCAGGGCCAGGGCGTAGAGGAGCGGGTCGTAGTGCTCGGGCGTCGGCAGCGCGAGCCGGGCCTGCGCGTCGCCCCCGCCATAGTCCATCAGGAAACTGTGATCACGCGCCGTGATACGGACGCGCAACTCCTCATCGCATTGCTGCGCCCAGGCCTGCGGCCTGGCGTCGTGGAAGCTGAAGAGCCGCAGGTTGTGGACCATGTTGCCGCTGCCGACGATCAGCACGTTTTCGTCCCGGAGCGGCGCGAGCTGCCGCGCCAGCGCGTAGTGATGCGAGCCCGGCCGGCTCGTGTCGATGCTGAGCTGCACGACGGGCACATCCGCCGCCGGGTACATGGCGATCAGCACGCTCCAGGCGCCATGGTCGAGCCCGCGACCCGGGTCGAGATGCACGCGCTCGCTCGTCACGAGATCGGACACGCGTCGCGCGAGCGCCGGTGCGCCGGGCGCCGGGTACTTCACGTCGAACAATGCCTTCGGAAACCCGTAGAAGTCGTGGATCGTTTCCGGCTTGTCGGTCGCGGTCACATAGGCGCCACGCGTTTCCCAATGCGCGGAAATGCAGAGAATGGCGTCCGGTCGTGGCAGCCGGCGGCCGAGCGCCACCCACTCGCGATAGTACTCGTTGCGTTCGATCGCGTTCATCGGATTGCCGTGGCCGACGAACAGGACGGGCGTTTTCATGCGGGCGAAGGCGGGCCGATCAGGTCCCACTTATTGCCGTACAGGTCGAGGAACACGACCACCGTGCCGTACGGCTCGTGACGCGGCTCCTCGGTGAAGCGTACGCCGTGCGCCTTCATATGCTCAAAGTCGGCGCGAAAATCCGCGGTGTGCATGAACAGGAAGACCCGGCCACCCGACTGGTTGCCGACCGCGCGTTCCTGCTCGGGCGCCACGGCACGCGCCAGCAGGAGCGCGAATGCGGCATCGGCGCGCGGCGCGACGCGAACCCAGCGCTTGCCGTTGCCGCGGTCATCGTCCTCGAGCAGCACGAAGCGCAGGGCCTGCGTGTAGAAACGGATCGCCTCGTCGTAGTCGCGCACGACCAGCGCGATCTGCGTGATATCGCGAACCGGCGGAAGTGATCCAGTCACGATCAACTGCCGGACGAATCGGCCCGCGGCGCCCAGATCGAGCGATATACCTTCCAGGAGCCGTTGCGCTGGCGGCGCAGCACCCGCATCACGTGGTACTCGGACTGTACGACGCGGCCGCTGGCAATCTCGCGCGTCGCCCCGCGGATTGCGCCCCATTCCACGGCGTAGTTGCCGAAGATCTTCACTTCCTCGAACTCGAGCCGGTAGGCGATCACCTGGTGGGTCTTCGGCGCGCCGTTCATGCGCAGGAATGCGGCGTCGAAATCCTTGGCGCCGCGCTGCGCCGCACCGCCGGGCGGCAGCATCACGGCGTCATCGTCCAGCAAGGAGCGCAGGGTTGCGTAGTCGCCGGCGGCGGACGCCTGCATGTCGCGGCGATGCAGCCGCTCGATGGCCTTGCGCGCCGCGCCCTTTACCGTTGCTGCCATGCGAGCCGGAATCCGAGCGCGACCAGGATGGTTCCGCAGGCGGCGTCGATCAGGCGCCGCTGCCGCGGCCTCATGAAGAACTGCCGTGAGCGGTCGACCAGGATCGAGACCATCGAGAACCACAGGATGCCCTGCGTGAAATGTATCGAGGCGAGCAGCAGCGACTTCTGCAGCACCGCATCGCCCGGACCCATGAATTGGGGCAGCAGCGCCAGGTAGAACACGACGACCTTCGGGTTCAGCAGGTTGGTCAGGAAGCCTTCGCGGAAACTGCGCAGAGCCGGTGCGCGTGATGCGATGGTGCCGGGATCGGCCTGCGGCGCCGCCGGGCGGACCGCCGACCTCAGCGACTGGCAGCCGAGCCAGACGAGATAGCAGGCGCCTGCAACCTTCAGCACGGTGAATGCCGTAGCCGAATGCATCAGGATCACGGAGACACCGAGAGCGGAGAGCAGCGCATGGGCATAGAGGCCGCTGCAGATGCCGAACATCGTGACGAAGCCCTCGCGGCGGCCGCCGCGCAGTACGTTCCGCACGACCAGCAGGGTGTCCGCGCCCGGCGTCATCGTCATGATCGCGGCGACCACGGTGAAGGCGAGAACCTGCGAGTCAAACATGGGCTTGTGGCCCTCCATCCAGCGACCATTCGCGACCGCGGCCCGCGGCGCGGGCCTGCTCATAGACGACGGCTGCCGCTGCTACATCCTGCAACGCCGTGCCGGTGCTGTCGAATACAAAAATCTGCGTGTCCGAGGTGCGGCCCGGTCGCAGGCCCGTGATGACCTGACCAAGCTCGGCGTGGAGGTCATCGATGCCCATGCGCTTCGCAGCGATTGCATGCTGCAGTTCGCCCATCGTGGCGGCCTGAGCGGCGATGTCCGCGACCACGAGGCTCCGGCACAGGACCTCCGCATCCAGTTCCTGCTTGCCTTCGCTGTCCGCGCCGACGGCCGCGATGAACTGACCCGGCCGTATGTCGCTGGCCGTGATGAGGACCTCGCGCGCGGGCGTGCAGGTGACGGCCATCTCGCAGCCCGGCAAGGCATCAGCGATGTTCGCAGCTGGTTCGATGTCGAGGCCGGTTTCCGCCGCCATCTCGCGGATGAATGCCTGCTGCCGCGCGGGATCACGGTCATGGGCCAGTACGCGGCGCAGCCGGCGCACGTGCAGCAGGGCGCGCAGGTGGGCGCGCCCCTGGTTGCCGCAGCCGCAGACCAGCAGCGCCCCGGCATCGGGCAGCGCGAGGAAACGCGCCGCGATCGCGCTCGCGGCCGCGGTGCGAAGCGTCGTGATCTCGATCGAGTCGAGCAGCGCCAGTGGTCGGCCGGTCTCCGTCTCGAACAGGCCGATCATGCCCTGGATAGTCGGCAGCCCGTTTTGTTCGGGGTTGCCCGGGAAGTTCGCATTGATCTTGGCGGCGAAGAAGCCGGGCGATCCGCCGATTGCCGCGGTCTTGACGTGGAAGCCGCCGCCAGGGACATGCGACCCGAGCACGCCCGGAGCCGCCGGGAGCCGCCCGGTCGCGTGCATCGCGAATACCCGTTCGACCGCGCCGATGCATTGCGCCATCGGTAGCAAGGCACGGACGTCCTGGCGGTCGAGAAACAGCATGGCCGCTCAGCCCCTGGTGCAGACCCGGTAGCGGAAACAGTCGATCGTATGATCGTTGACGATGCCAACGGCCTGCATGAAAGCGTAGCAGATCGTCGTGCCGACGAAGCGGAAGCCGCGCCGCTTCAGCTCCCTGGATAGCGAATCCGATAACTCCGTGCGGGCCGGGATCAGCCGGAATGTACGGCGGCGGCCATCCAGCGGCCTGCCGCCGACAAACTCCCACAGAAAGCGGTCAAAGCTGCCGAACTCGCGCTGCATGGCGAGGAACGCAAGGGCATTGGTGACGGTGCTCTCGATCTTCAGACGATTGCGGACGATGCCGGCGTCGTACATCAGGCGCGCGCGCCGCGCCGCCGTGTAGCGCGCGACGCGGGCCGCGTCGAAATCCGCGAATGCGCGGCGGTAGGCATCGCGTTTTTTCAGGATGGTTTCCCAGCTGAGTCCGGCCTGGGCGCCTTCGAGAGTGATGAACTCGAACAGCACGCGGTCGTCATGCACCGGCACGCCCCATTCGCGGTCGTGGTAGGCAATGCCGAGCGGCGAGCGGGCCCAGGCGCAGCGCTTCATGGGTCGGAGCTGAAGAGCCTGAGCTCGGTCGCATCGTCGCCGAGCCGGATCATGCGCTCGAAGCGGAAGCCGAGCTTGCCGAGCAGGTGCATGGACGGCAGGTTGTCGTGCGTCGTGATCGCCAGGATCCGGTCGAGATGGAGCAGCTCGCGCGCATGCCGCATCACCGCGCCCGCGGCTTCGTGCGCATAGCCTTTCGACCAGTAATCAGGCAGGAACGAGAAGCCGAGATCCGGGTCGGGCAGGGAGTCGCGCTTCAGCACGCCACACATGCCGATCGGCACGTGGCCGGCCTTCAGCGTGACGCGCAGCAGCCCGTGCCCGTGGCTCTCATAGCCGGCGACGGGTCCTTCGCGGATGTAGCGGCGCGCATCGTCCAGCGTGCGCACACCGCGATCGCCGATGTAACGCAGGAACGACGGTTCATTCAGCAGGCCGAGAATGAACTCCGCATCGCTGTCGGCAAGCTGCTCGAGCAAGAGCCGCTCGGTTCGGAGCACGATCGCAGGCCGCAGGTCGAGCTGGTCGTTATTGATGATCCTGCGCCTTGTGCAGGGACCACAGCGGCGGCGACGTGCGGTCGGTGAAGCCGAGCCGGCGATAGACGGCGATCGCGCGCGTGTTGTCGGAATAGACATGCAGGAACGGCGTGAACCCGCGATCGAACGCCGCATTGCAGAGCAGGGCCAGCAGCTGCTGTGCGTAACCGCGGCCGGTGTACTCCGGGTGCGTGCACACGGCGCTCAGTTCCTGGTAGCCGTCGAGGCGCATGCGCTCGCCGGCCATCGCGACGAGCCGCGAGCCCTGGTAGATACCGCGGTAATCCCCCATTTCGAGCGTGCGCGTGCGGAAAAACCCCGGAAACACGAGCGCCGTCAACGCCAGCATGTCGTCGCGCTGTGGCTCGCCAAGGCGCATCGTCGCCGGCCCGCGGACCGACGGTACCCGGTTGCTGCAGATCATCTGCAACATCGGCTTTTGCGGTTTCAGCGTCCACCCGGGCGGCGCCGGCGGGGCGACACCGACGAGATAGACCGAATCGCCATCCGCGATCAGGCTTGTCAGTTGTACCGCCGCATGATCCGTCGCCGATTCGACCGCACCGAACGGCGCAACGGCAGCCGGGTACCTGGCAGCGCCATCCGCATTGAGCGCGAGGCCGGCATGCCGGGTCCGGAGCGAATGCCAGATGGGGTTGTCGAGCGTGTGCGCGGTCACCGGACGCGGTACCTCAGGCGCTGACTCCAAACAGACGGCCGACTGCGGCCGTCAGCGCCATCGCGAGCGCGCTCCAGAAAGTCACGCGCAGCGCACCGGTCAGCATGCGCGCGCGGCCAACCCGCGCGGCGATTGCGCCCAGGATCGCCAGCAACACAAGCGAAAGCGCGGCGACGACCGGCACCATCCGCTGCGCGGGCGTCAGGATCGCGGCGACGAGCGGCAGCGCGGCGCCGGCGGCGAACGCACCCGCCGACGCGAGTGCGGCCTGGATCGGCCGGGCGCGCATGACCTCCGAAATACCGAGCTCATCACGCGCGTGCGCGCCGAGGGCGTCGTGCGCCGTCAGCTGCGTCGCGACCTGGTCGGCGAGCGCGGCGTCGAGCCCCCGCCCGACGTAGATCGCTGCCAGTTCGCGATGCTCGGCCTCGGCGTCTTCCGCCAGCTCTTTGGTTTCGCGCGCCAGGTCGGACCGTTCCGTGTCCAGTTGCGAGCTGACTGAAACGTACTCGCCCGCCGCCATGGACATTGCGCCGGCGACCAGGCCCGCGATGCCCGCGGTCAGCACGGCGCCACGGCCGGCACCGGCTGCCGCGACGCCGATCACCAGGCTCGAGGTCGAAACGATGCCGTCATTCGCACCGAGTACTGCCGCACGCAGCCATCCGATCCGGCTCGAGCCGTGGCGTTCGCCGTGCCTCATCCGTCGTGCTTATTTCTGGTTGATCGCATAGCGTCCCGGGCCGATCAGCGCAAGCGCGATCGCCGAGAACATGAACAGGTACTGCTTCTCGATCGCCAGGGAGCCGCTCGGTGTAATGGCAAACACTTCGTGCCAGTGCGCGAGGCCGATCGCGAACAGCATGTTGACGGCGATCAGCCAGGCACCGATCCGGGTATGAAACCCGACGATCACGAGCAGCGGCGCGACGACTTCGCCGACGTACACGCCGTACTTGAAGATCTCCGGCAGCCCGCTCGCGGTCAGCATGCCGCCGATCGGATCAATGCCGTTGATGATCTTGCTGATGCCGTGCGTCAGGATCAGGATACCGAGCATCAGGCGCAGGATCAGTTTGCCGGTGTCTTCGTTCATTTCATGGTCTCCAGGGTGTTCCCGCAGGCAGGACGGGACCCAGCATACGTTGCGATGGGCAACATGCCAAAAACCGCGCATGATCGGGCCGTGAACCAGCCTGGCGCCAAGGACCTCAAGCCGAAGCGGCGGCCCGATCCGCCACCAGTACCGGCGCATGTCGATGACCTGCTGGATGCCGCGCTTGCCGATACGTTTCCGGCCAGTGATCCGGTCTCGGGCCTGACCGCGTCAGCCCCGATTCGCCGACCAGCGGGCGACGAAGGCGAGTAACAGTCTGGCCAGGACGACGTGCGCGAGTACGCGCGGCCCGGGCACATCTGCAGCATGGCGTGCCCGGTTCAGGGCTTGCGGCCAAACACGAGCAGCAGCACGCCCGCCACGATGGCGCCGCCGGCGGCCCACTTCGGGACATTGATGGTTTCTTTTTCCTTCAGCGAAAATTCGAGTGCGCCGATGTTCGCCTCGTGCTCATCCTTCGTGTAGCTGAACTCACCGCGGCTCAGGCCGAATGCACCGGCTGCGATCAGCACGATGCCCGCCGCGGGCATGATCCAGTTCTTCATGACTTCCTGCCTCGCTTGTCTGTCGTCGCCATCTCTTCTGCAACGCGTTGATAGGCCTCGCGAAACGGCACGCGTTCCCTGACCACCAGTTCATTTGCGCGCGCCGCCGCGTGGATGTCCGGCTCGAGCCGGATGTTGGCAGGCAGGAAGCGCAGCCCCTCGAGCGCCGGCGGCAGCACCGAGAGCACCTGCGCGCAGCTGTCGATGCCGCGAAACAGCGGCGCCTTGATCAGCTGCAGGTCGCGGTGGTACCCCGAGGGCAGGCGCGAATATATGCCGAGCGCCTCGACCAGGCAGGCGAGCGCCACCGCCGAACGGCCACGGATGAGTTCGAACACGTCCGGGTTTCGTTTCTGCGGCATGATCGAAGAGCCGGTGGTCATTGAGGCCGGCAGTTCTACATAGGCGAACTCGCGCGTGTAGAACAGCAGGATGTCGGCGGCAAGCCGGCCGAGGTCCTGCATCAGCAGCGTGATCTCGAACAAGAGTTGCGACTCCGCCTTGCCGCGCGAAAGCTGCACGGCGGTGACGGGTTCCTGCACCTCGGCAAACCCGAGGCTCGCGCGCGTGGCTTCGCGCGACAGCGGCAGGCCCGGCGTGCCGTAGCCCGCGGCCGATCCGAGCGGATTGCGGTCGATGCGGCGCAGGGTCGCACGGATGCCTTCGGCGTCATCACGGATCTCCGCGGCGAAGCCGCGCGCCCAGAGGTCGACGTTCGAGGGCATGGCCTGCTGCATGTGCGTGTAACCGGGCAGTACCACATCCGCCTGCCGCGCGCCGAGGGCCGTCAGTGCGCCTGCGACCGCATCCGCCGCGGCGGCGAGTTCCGCGACGACATCGCGCAGGTACAGCCGGATCGCCGCCAGCACCTGGTCGTTGCGCGAGCGACCAAGGTGGATGCGCGCACCGGCCGCGCCGATGCGCGCGGTCAGGCGGACCTCGAGTGCCGTCTGGCCATCCTCCTGCTCGAGCGGGACCTGCCATTCGCCGCGCGCGTGCGCGGCGCCGATCGCCGTGAGGCCGTCGCGGATCTGTTCCAGGTCCGCCGCGGACAGCAGGCGCGCGGCAGCGAGCATCTCCGCGTGCGCAATGGATGCGCGCACGTCGTAGGCGACCAGGCGTTCGTCCAGCGCGTGGTCCTCGCCGGCGGTGAAGGCGAGGATGCGCTCGTCGAGCGGGGCGCCCTTGTCCCAGAGCCGGCTCACGACGCGACCGTCTCCGGATGCTGCTCGGCCGGCGAGAGTGCCTTGATATCGGCGACGATCATCGTGCCGGTGCCTTCGTTGGTGAAGACTTCCGCCAGCACGCTGTCGCGCACATTGAAGGAAATCACGTGCACCCGGCGCACGCCGCCGCGGATCGCGGCCTCGATCGCCGAGGCCTTGGGCAGCATGCCGCCCTCGAGGCTGCCGGACTGCTCGAGTCGCCTGAGCCCGGCCAGATCGGTGTAGGACACGAGCGAGCGTAGGTCCTCCTTTCGCTCGAGGATGCCGGGCGCACCGGTGCAGAGGATCAGCTTCTCGGCGCCGAGCGCCGCGCCGATCGATGCGGCGACCGTGTCGGCGTTGATGTTGAGCACGACACCGGTGTCGTCCGCCGAGATCGGGCTGACGACCGGCATCAGGCCGGCGTCGAGCTGCTTGCGGAGCACAGTCGTATCGATCGATACGATGTCGCCGACGTAGCCATAGTCCACGGACTCGCCATCGACGCGCACCGGCGGGCGGCGATTGGCGCGCACCAGGCCGGCGTCCACGCCCGACAGGCCGACGGCGTCGATGCCGAGTTCGCGGCAGGTGGCGAGGATGCGCGTGTTGATCAGGCCATTCAGCACCATCGTCGTCGCATCGATCGAAAGGTCGTCGGTGATGCGGCGGCCGCGCACCAAGCGCGGCTCGATGCCGAGCGAACGCTGCATTTCGTCGAGTTGCGGGCCGCCGCCATGCACCAGCACGACGCGGATGCCGAGGTGATGCAGGATCGCGATCTGCTCGACCAGCGCGCGCGTGCCGGCAATATCGCCGAATACGGCGCCGCCCGCCTTAACCACGAAGACTTTGCCCTTGTAGAGCCGGATGTACGGCGCCGCGCCACGCAATGCGGATATCACGGCGATCTGGTCGATGCGGTGTGTCACCATCGGTCCCGAGCTCCCCGGTTCAATGATGCCTGGCGGAACCGCCGCCGAGCAGGCGATAGAGTAGCGCCATTTGCACGACCAGGCGGTTGTGTGCCTGCTGCAGCACGCGGCTGCGTGCCCCGTCCAGCACCTCGTCGGCGATGGCGACGTTGCGGCGCACCGGCAGGCAGTGCATCAGGTGGCAGTCCGGGCGCGCCCCGGCAAACCAGGATTCGCGCACCAGCCAGTCGCCGAGTCCTGCCCGGGTCCGGGCATCGGCCTCGGCGTCGCCATAGTGTTCGGTCGAGCCCCATTCCTTGGCGTAGACGACATGCGCGCCCGCGATGGCGGCATCGCGGTCGTCGGTCTCGCTGACGCTGCCGCCCGACGCCGCGGCGGCGCGCCGCGCCTTGTCCATGATGACGGCAGGAAGGGCATAGCCTGGCGGGCGCAGCACGACGACGTCCATGCCGCGCAACGCCGCCATCTGCGAGACGGCGGCAGGTACTGCGAGCGGCAACGCGCGCGGGTGATTCGCCCAGGAGAGCACGAAGCGGCCGTTGCGCGGGATTTCCAGGTCGTCGAGCGTCTTCCAGTCGGCGAGTGCCTGGCACGGGTGATTGGCAGACGACTCCAGGTTGATCAGCGGATTGGTGCAGAGCGATGCGATCGCCATGAAGGTGCGCTCGCCGAGATCCGCGGCGAGGTCCCTGCCTTCCGCGAACGCGCGCACGCCGAGCGCGTCGCAGTAGGAATCGAGCACCGGGATCGCTTCGCGGATGTGCTCCGCAGCCGGGCCGGTCATCGTCACGTTGTTGCGCGTCTCGAGGTTCCAGCTGCCGGCGCCCGGCGTAATGACGATCGATTCGCCGCCGAGGCGTGCCATTGCGACCCGCATCGAAGCCATCGTGCGCAGCGAGGGATTGAAAAACAGCAGGCCCAGCACGCGTCCCGCGAGCGCGGCCGGTTCGGGGCGTTCGCGCAGCCGGTCGGCGAGCGCGAGCAGGTCCACGACTTCATCGCGCCGCAGGTCGGCGAGATCGAGAAAATTCCTCATGCGCCGATTCCGGCGAGCGCATCGCGCAACTGCGCAACATGCGACTCGCCGAGCGTGAATGGCGGCAGCAGGCGCAGTACATTGGGGTCCGCGCTGGTGCCGGCCAGGATGTCGCGCGCGAGCAGGGCGGACTGCACCTGTGCGGCCGGCTTGCTGGTGCGCAGGCCCAGCAGGAATCCCTCGCCCTGGGTGCCGGTCACGGGGCCAACGCTGCAGGTCTCGCGGATCTGCTTCGATACGCGCCGGACGTTCGCGAGCAGGTCTTCCTGCTCGATGGCATCGATGACGGCCAGCACGACCGCGCAGGCGAGCGGACCGCCGCCGAAGGTCGTGCCCAGCATGTCGGGCTTCAACACGGCGGCGGCGCGCGGGCCGAGCAGCAGCGCGCCGACCGGGAATCCGGCGCCGAGCGCCTTGGCCGTGGTGATCATGTCCGGCACGACGCCGTACAGGTTGGCCGCAAACGGATGGCCGGTGCGGCCCATGCCGCACTGCACTTCGTCGAAGATCAGCAGCGCGCCGGTTTCGTCGCAGCGCGCGCGCAAGGCCGCGAGGTATTCGCGCCCCATGTCGAATGCCCCGCCGACACCCTGCACCGGCTCGACGATCACGGCGGCCGTGCGATCAGTGATCGCCGCCGTGAGCGCCGCCGCGTCCCGGCGCGGGACGAACTGCACATCAAACGGCATGCGGGGGAATCCGTACCACTTCGCGGCCGCGCCCCAGGTCACGGCGCCGGCGGCGGCCGTGCGGCCGTGAAAGCTGCCCTCGAGCGCCACGACCCGCTCGCGGCCCGTGATGCGAAACGCCAGCTTCAACGCATTCTCGTTCGCCTCGGCGCCGGTATTGACGAAAAACACCGTCTTTAGCGGCAGGCGGGAGAATTCGACGAGGCGCTCCGCGGCGCGGGTGCGCACGTCCATCGGCACGGCATTGCTCTGGAACAGCACGCTCTGCGCCTGACCGGTGAGCGCCGCGAGCCAGCGCGGATGACCGTAACCCAGCGCCGCGACGGCATGGCCGCCATAGAGGTCGAGGATGCGCCGGCCGTCGCGGGTCTTCAGCCAGACGCCCTCGGCCGAAACGACCTCGATGGGGTATTGCGCGAAGACCGGGGCGAGGTGATCCACGGTTCAGGTCCAGCCCGGCGCGGGCGCCAGCAGGCCGTCGGTCTCGTCGAAGCCTAGCTGCCGGTTCATCCACTGCATTGCTCCGCCTGCGGCGCCCTTGACCAGGTTGTCGATCACTGACATCACGACGATCGTGTTGCCGTCGGCAACCGCCGAGAGATGCGCATAGTTGCTGGCGACGACATCCTTGATGCGTGGCGCCTTGTCCTGCACGCGCACGAATGGGCGGCCCTCGTAAAAACCGCGCAGCGCCGCGATGGCGCCGGCCGTGTCGAGCGGGCGCCTGAGTTTCGCCTGCACCGTCGCATGAATGCCGCGGGCGAAGGGGCCCGAATGCGGGACGAACGCAAAACGGGCGTCGCTCCCGCTCGCGGCGCGGGCAAGCGCGGTGATCTCGGCCACGTGCCGGTGCGTCAGCGCGTTGTAGGTGTACAGGTCGCTGTGGCGTTCCGGGTGATGTGTACCGGGGATCGGGCCGCGTCCCGCGCCGGTGCTGCCGGTGACGGCGGAGACATAGAGCTGCGGTTCGACGAGGTCGAGCGCGAGCAGCGGCACCGAGGCGAGCAGGGTGGCGGTGCTGAAACAACCCGGATGCGCCACATGCCGGGTCGGCGCGCGATCGAGGTGCTCGGGCACGGCGCAGGTGAATTCCTTCGCGCGCGCGGGCGCGCCGTGCGCGTGCTGGTAAACGCGCTGGTACTCGCCGAGATCCGCGTAACGGAAGTCGGCCGAGATGTCGACCACGACCGGCTTCGCACCGGCGGATTCCGCGCGCTGCAGCAGCGCGTCGAGCAGCTTGTGCGAAACGCCGTGCGGTGCAGCGGCCAGTACGGCGCTGGTCGGCGCCGCGGCGACGCGCTCGATCGCCTGCTCGATGGCTACATACCGCAGGTCGGCGCAGGCGGCGGCGAGGTGCGGAAACGCCTTTGCGACCGGTTCGCCGGGCTGGCTGTCGGATGCGATGGCCGCCAACGCGAGGCGCGGGTGGCCGAGCGTCAGGCGCAGCAATTCGCCGGCGACATAGCCGGTGCCGCCCAGGATGACAACGGGAATCCGCTCGCTCATTCGACGATCTCCCCGGAGTGCGCGACCGCATCGAGTCCGACGGCGGAAATCACGCAGTCACCGAGCGCCGCGCCGTTGGTCATCGCGTTGAATGCCGGGACGCCGAGTTGCTCGCGGATGATGTCGACCCCGACCGAGTTGTCGGTGGCGGGTCCGGTGACGACCGCCGGCTCGACTCCGAAGCGTTCGCGCAAAAGCTTGACGCCGCCCCAGGCGGCGACCGGGTCGTTGGCCGACAGCACGACGGCCGTCAGCGCCTTGCGGATGTCCGGCGCATCGAGGATGGCCTCCACGCCGTAGGCGCCGAGGATGCCGTCGCCAAGCTCGAAGACGATGACGTCGGGCTTGCCGGCGGCCATCTCGGTCAGCATCGTGCGGGTGAGCGCGGGCCCGTTCTTCGCGGTCGTCGTGACGACGCCGAAGTCGGTGAAGATCGCGGTGCGCCGCGCGCCGGAGTCTTCCATCGCAAGGATGTCGCGACGCAGCGAAACGCCGGTCGCCTTGAAGGCATCGATCGTCAGCCCGCGATGGCGCATGCGCGAAATCATCGCGCAGGCCGCCGCGGTCTTGCCGGCCTCCATGCAGGAACCCGCGAGTGCCACGACCGGCACGCCGGATGCGTCCAGTGTCGCCGTGTGATCGAAGCGGCGCATGCCGACGCGTGCCGGGATGCCGATGCGCTCGCCGAGATAGGGGAAGTGCAGCACGACGCCGAGCACGCGGCAGTCAAACGGCCGGCCCTTCTCCGGATTGGCGGAGTCGCAGACGCCGAGCACGCCGCCGATGTTCAGCATCTGGATCACGTCGCCGGCCGCGAGTTTTTCGGGCAAGTGGCCGGAATAGCCGAACAGCGCCTTGCGGTGGCCGAGCGCGCCGACGACGACGTTGCCGCGCGCGACCTTCGCCATGCGCCCGCTGGTCAGTTCGAGCGTGTTGTACTGCGCCTTGTCGGTCAGGATCTCGACCGCGAGCACGACGCCTTCCTCGCACGGGATGTCCGTCGAGATGCGAAGCTCGGGCGACAGGCCGCAGGCCTGGGTGACCGAGGCGATCTTGTCGACGATGATCGACTTCATCATTGCGTTGAATCTCCATGGCCGGCACGCGACCAGAACACGCCCGGCAGTGACAGCATCTTCGAGAATCCCCGCGCATCCTCCGCGGTCCACTCGCCGGCCGATTCGCCGTAGACCCCCTTGCTCGCCTTCATCAGCGAGTACTCCGACTCGACGCCCTCGACGAAAGCAGAGCCCGGGCGCAGCAGGGCCGCGACGCTGCCGGTGACACGCGATTGCGAGGCCGTGAACAGCGCCTCGATGTCGCGGCAGACCGGATCGAGGTTCTGCCCCTCGTGCACGAGATCGCCGTAGATCGAGGCGACCAAGTCCTTGACGCGCTGCTGGCGGCCCGACAGCACGAGCTTTTCCAGCTCGCGATGCGCGTCGATCAGCACGGCGGCGGCGGGGGCCTCGAAGGCGACGCGGCCCTTGGTGCCGATGATCGTGTCGCCGAGATGGATGCCGCGGCCGATGCCAAATGCAGCAGCCGTATTTTCGAGGCGCTCGATCAGCGCAACGGGTTCCAGCGCCTCGCCGTCGAGCGAAACCGGCAGACCGCGCTCGAAGCCGATGCGGATGCTGCGTGGCGCGCGCGGAGTCGTGAATGCGTCCTTCGACAAAACCCAGGCGGACTCCGGAATGCTGCCGGCGGAGGTCAAGGTTTCGCGGCCGCCGATCGTGACCCCCCAGAGCCCGCGATTGGTCGAGTAGGCGGCACCGTGCGGCGGCACCGGCAGGCCACGCTGCTCGAGGAATGCGAGCTGTTCCGGCCGCTTGAACGCGCGGTCGCGGACCGGTGCCAGGATCTCGAGTCCCGGCGCGAGCGTGCGCAATGCGACCTCGAAGCGCACCTGGTCATTGCCGGCGGCTGTGCAGCCATGCGCAACGGTCGTCGTGCCAAGCTGCCTCGCGACCGCGGCCACCTTCTGCGCCTGGATCGAGCGTTCGGCGCCGACGCACAGCGGATAGAGCTGCCCGCGCCGGATGTTGCCGATCAACAGCCACTTGAGCACCCGATCGAAATAGGTGTTGCGCGCATCAACCAGGTGGTGCGCCGCCGCGCCGAGGGTGCGCGCGCGCCGCTCGAGTTCGTGCGCGGCCGCCGCGTCGATACCGCCGGTATTGACCGTCACCGTGACCACCGGCCGCCCATAGGTCTCCTGCAGCCACGGCACACAGAACGAGGTGTCGAGTCCGCCGGAGAACGCAAGCAGGATGGGCGCGCCGGCACCCGGGAGAGTGGTGGACATGTCGGTACTCAGATCCGGAGTTTGTCGTGCAGGCGGGCGAGCAGGCGGCGCTGTGCCGCCGCACCGGTGGTTGCGATGAAGATCGTGTCGTCGCCCGACAGCGTGCCGACGACGTCGGGCCAGTCGGCCCGGTCGAGCACGATCGCAACGCTCTGCGCCGCGCCGGCCGTGGTGCGGATCACGGTCAGCGACGGGCCCGCCGGGCGCAGGTCGCGGACAAAGGCGGCCACGGTCGCGAAGTCGTCGAGCACGGGTGCGGACTCGTCCGGCAGCACGTAGCGGTCGCCCTGCTTGGCGACGCCGAGTTCGCGCAGGTCGCGGCTGACGCTCGACTGCGTCGCCGGATGGCCCGCCTTGCCGAGCAGGCGCACGAGATCCTGCTGCCGGCCGACCGGCGAGCGGGTGATGATTTTCCTGAGCGCCTGGCGCCTGGCGGTCGCGTGTGCGCCGTTGGAGCGGTCGTGTGTCTGCATAAACTTGCAGACACTATGCATAATTATGCACAGGCAGTCAAGCAATCGGGCGGCGTCAGTGCTCGATCCGGTACTCGATGTCGGCGGCGGCCTCGCGGCCGGATTCGGCGGAGATGACCCAGCGGTCGCCGATGGTGTAGCGCAGTTTCAGCGTGTTGATCTCGTCGACCAGCGATATGCCATAGCTGATGTAGAGGCGCGGCGACAGGAATTTGCCGAGCACGAGCGCGGTACCGGCGTCGGCGTCCTGCGAGAGCCCGACCTCGTCGAGCCCGACGTAGCGACCGAGCTGGCCGGCGAGCAGGGCGCCGCCCTGGGCCGCGAGGCCCGCGCTGCCGGATTCGAGGTCGTCGCGATCGCTGCCCTGGAGGCTGTCGAGCGAGCGACCGACGATCAGCAAGGATGCGATCTGCGCCTGCGGCAGGCTGGGCTCCGAGAACAGGGTCAGCTGCGGGCGACGCAGGCGGCCGCGCACGATCACGCCAACGGTGTACCCGGGCAGTTTGCGCGAAGCTCGCAGGTCGACGCCCGGATCGGTGGCCGGGCCGCCGGTGAACAGGAGCCGGCCGCGCTCGACATCGAGCTCGCGCGTGTAGGCTCGGTACTCGCCGTCCCGGATTTCGAGTTCGCCGCTCGCGGTCGCCGCCTCGCGCGGCGCGCTGCGCGCGCGCACGCTGCCGGTTACGCGCCCGCTCAATCCATAGGCGTCGATTTCGACCTCCTCGCCGAGCAGCAGCCGCACATCACTCGTCACTTCGAACTTCTCGCTGTCGTCCGGTTCGCTCTCCGGGCGGACGATGCGTTCGTCGGCGGACGTCAGCACGGCACCCGCGGTTTCAGCTGGCACGATGCGCGCCTGCGGAATTGCGATGTTGCCGCTGATGTCGATGCGGCGGTCTGCGAGCACAAACTTGAGATCGGGCGAGGCGAGCACACGCGCCTCGGGTACGTCGGCGAGCAGCAGGCGCTCGCCTTTCAGCTTCAGTTCGCCGTTCAGGCGTCGGTCTTGCCAGCCCAGACGGCCGTCGATGGCAAGGGATCCGGTTCCCGCGGTGGCCGTCGCGAGGAGCACGACCGAAGTCTCCTGTAATCGCATCGTCGCTTCGAGCTCGCGCAGGCGCAGGTTGGCCTGGTAGAAATCGAGCGAGCCCCTGCTGAGCTCTGCCTGGCCCTGCAACGACGGCGCGCCGAGGCGACCGCCGACCGCAAAATCGAGTGCCAGCTCGCCGGATGCCTGGTCGATGTCCTCGATGAACAAGGGCAGCAAACCCAGCTGTTGCGTGGTGCCCCGGACCTTGCCGGTGACCGGCAGTTCGCGCAGCGGCAGTCCGGCGGCCCGCAGCGCGGTGATATCGGCGGCCAGTTCAAAGTCCTCGGCGTCGACCACGCGCAGCTCGAGTCGGTGACGATCCGCCTGGCTCTGCAGCACGAGCAGGGTCCGGCCCAGGGCCACCGTGCGCAAGGCGCCGCTCGCGGACTGGTATTCGAACGCGGCGTCCTGGATCTCCGCGCGCACTTCGGCGATCCAGGGTTCGCCGGCTCGGCCCGAGGCGCGCGCGTCAATCGATAGCAGGCCGTGATAGCGCGGCGCGCCCGGCACCTTCAATTCGAGTGCTTCGAGCGGAAATGCCTGCGTGCCGGCTGTGATAGACCAGTCGGAGCCGCGCTTCCAGCGACCCTCGATGCAGGCGCGCCGCGCCCCATGGACGAAGCACGCGGGCGAAAGGATAGCGTCGTTGCCGGTAGCGGCCAGGCGGGTGGGCGCTTCCAGCTGCCATGGCGGAGTCCGCGGGCCGCTGGCGGCGATACGCTGGACGTCCAGCGCGTAGCGCTCGTCCACATAGGCGCCGCGGCCGAGCAGTTCAATCGCGTCGGCGCGCGCGCCGATGCGAAACGCGACGCTGTGATCGCGTAGCAGCCCGTCAAGCGACAGCCGCATGTCCGTCAGCTGCTGGCCGGCGAACGTGAGGCCGCTCGAGCGCAGCCGCAGCCACGAGAATTTGCGGTCGTCGAGATCGACGTGCGCGTCGGCCGACAGCACGACCGCGCGGTGCTCCTCCCAGGCGAGATCATGCCCCGTAAATGCGAGCGCAATCGCGCGCTCGTTCATGGCGAGCGTTGCGTCGATCTTTCCACCGAGTTCCGGCAGGAAAGCGGAGAGATCGTCTGCGACCAGGCGGGCATCCAGATCCGTAGCCCGGCCGACGCTGCCATTGAGTTGCAGGCGGGCCGGACCGAGCGCGAGCGCCACGCGCTCGAACTGCCAGAGACCTGCCTGATGCCGCACGATGCCATTGCCGCTGGCCGGCTGGCCGCGGAAGCGTCCGGACAGGCGATTGAACGCCGCTGCCCACTGCGCCTGGCCATCGAGTCCCGTGCCGGACGCGGCAAAGCTGAAGTCCAGTTTTCCGGGGAGTTCCGCGCGCAGGGTGGCTGGATCGACCTGCCGCGCCCGCCCGCTCAACGTCCAGGCGCGCAGCTCGTCGCGGGTCAGCATGCCGCTCGCAACGATGTCGCCGCCGAACGCCTTCCAGGCCGACTGCTCGACGATCATCTGCGTCGTCGTGAATCGCCCGGATGCATTGCCGGAAAACGGCGGCGCGGCGACCGGGCTGAATTCGCCTTCTACCTCGTAGACGAACTGCTGCCAGCCGCGTGCCTGCAGCGTGCCGCGCGCCGAGTGCAGCACGGCTGGCCCGGTGAGCGGCCAGCGCAAGTCCGTCCATTGGCCCGCGACGTCGTAAGTGGGCTCCGCGGCGACGGTCATCGTGCCCTGCAGCTGCATGACCGTGCCGCCCTCGACCGCGAGCCGGAGCTCCGGGAAAGTGACGAGCCGATCGGCATAGCTTGCCGTGCCTCGCACCTGCACGCCCGCATCCGGCAGACCGGCGCCATGCAGGAGGCCCGTGGCCGCGTAGCGGTAGCGGTCGCCATGGACCGCAAGCGAGCCGCGGAGCGGCCCCACCGGCGCCGGCTCGACCCACTGCGCCAGGTCGAGCCGCTCGATCGCGACTTGCCCGCGCCATTGCAGGTCGTTGACGAGATTCGACAACTCGAGGCTTGCGGTGGCCATCCCGGGCGCGGCGATCCTGGCCTCCACCTGCAACCGGTCAAGGTCGCCGACGGCGTGAGCGACACCGGTGACCTCGTTGCCGCTCATCAGTGACCATGCGGAGTGGAGGTCCATCGCAAGCGGCTCGCGCGCGAACAGGCGGCCCGCCACGCCGGCAACGGCCCAGCCGTCCGATTCAGCCCGTACACCGTCGAGCCGGATCGTCGAACGCGTGATATGGGCGGAACCGCTGAGGCCACGGATCCGCAGTTCCGCGCCTCCAGGCGAGACGATCTCGAGATCCGCGACCGTGGCGTCGTCGAGCGCGAGCGACAACCAGCCCGGCATGAAGCCCGGTGCCTGCGGCGGGTCGGTACGCGTATGCATCCGGATCGATACGGTCGCGGCACGTACGCTTTCGGCGGAAATCCGGCCGGCGAGAACCTCCGACGGTTCGTAATCGGCCGCGAAACCGCTGATGCGGATGCTCGCGCGCGGGTGCTCGATCTCGATCGCCGTGGCACGGAGCGGGCCGATCAGCTGGCCGCTCGCGCCGGTCACGCGGATCTGCACGCGATCCATCGATTCAAGCATCGCAATCGCTCGCAACAGGCCGGCTTCCGTCGTCAGCAGCCAGCTGCCCGCCAGCCCGAGCACCAGGAGCGCAAGCGCGGCGATTGCCAGCGTCCATCGGACCTTCTTTGTCGCCGGCCAGCGCATTTCAGAGTTCCGGCGTGAAGTTGAGGTGCACGCGCGGGCTGCGGCCTGATTCGGAGATCGACTGCGCGACGTCGAGGCCGATGCTCAGGAACGGCAGGCGATAGCGGAGGCCGACACCGGCCGAGTACTGCAGCGAGTCGCCAAAACTGTTGATGGCATTACCGCCGTCGACGAACACCGCCATCACGAAGTTGCGCGGCAGATCGCGCTGCAGCTCGATGCTGCCGGTCATCAGGTGACGGGCGCCGATCCGGTTGCCGTCGGCATCCACCGGCGAGAGCTCCTCGTATCCGTAGCCGCGCACGCTGCGATCGCCGCCGGCAAAGAAGCGATATTGCGCCGGCAGTTCCTGGAAGTCGCCGACCGCGCTCGCACCGACCTCCGCGCGCAGTTGCAGGTGCAGCCGATCCGCCAGGCGGAAGCGGCGTTCGTCGCGGACGACGATCCGCGTGAAATCGGTGTCGGAGCCGAGCGCCGAAGTCGAGCCGATCAGCTCCACCTGGAAGCCGCGCGGTATCGCGTTGAGGCCGAGAAAACCGGGCGGCAGCAATGAGTATGAGATGCCTGGCACCAGCAATTGCCGCTGGCTGCGCGTAACCAGCGTGGAGGTGCCATCCGTGGTCGTGACCTCGTCGCGCGTCGTGTCCGCCGTGACGGAAAGCACGCGCTGCCACTTCCCGAGCACCTGGGTCAACCCGACCCGCAGGCTGCCGCCCGTGGTCTCGATGTCGGCGCGCTGCTCGCGGAATCCGCGCAGCTCGAATGCCAGTTTCTCGAGTGCGGGGTCGGTCCAGGGAATCACGTAGGCGAGACTGACGGATTCCTCGTTGCTGGAGCCGCGCAGCTCCGCGCGCAGCCGGTGCCCGCGGCGGTTTACGCGCCGGTTTTCCCAGCCGAGCGTGCCACGCGCGCGGGTATCGGTCGCGTAGCCGGCGGCGATCGTGTAGAGATTCTGCCGGTTGGGCTCGGACTTGATACGGATCGGCGCGATCCGGTTCTCGCGATCGCGCTCCTCCGGCAGCACCTCGACCACGGCGAAGTACTGCGAGTCGTCGAGAGCAAACTGCGTGCGCAAGAGCGCAGCAGCGTCGTACCAGTCGCCCTCGCGATAACGCAGATAGCGCCGCACCAGCCCCTGGCGCAGGAAGTCCTGCTCGATCGTGGTCGGGCCGAAGCGATACCGTTCACCGGTATCAAGCGTGATGAGGGCGCGCGCCTCGTAGGCGGCGGGATCGACGCGCAGTTCCGCGCGCGTGAACTCGGCGTCGAGGTAACCGTTGCCGGCAGCCGCACGCAGCAGCTCACCCTTGAGTCCGTCATAGGCCGGGTGACTCAGTCGCTCGCCATCCCGCAATGACGACTGCGCGAGCACTTGCCGCAGGAACGGCTCGTCGCTGCCGGGACCGGTGATGTCGAGTTGCTGCTCGACCAGCATCACGGGCCGGCCCGGTTCGATCGCGACGCGCGCGTGCCATCCTTCAGCCGTGCGGGTCAGCGCGGTCTCGACCTTCGGCTCGTAGTAGCCGAAGGGGCGCAGCGCCGTGCGCGCCTCGCCCGCGGCCCGCTGGGCGAGGCGTTCGACCATCGGCTCATCGAGAGTCTCGGACCGCGCCAGCCGTTGCAGGCTCGATAGCGCGAGCACGTTCTCGAGCAGCGCGTCTTCGACGCCCACCACCTCGACTTCGATGCGATCCGCCGCATGCGCTGCGGGCAGGCAGCCGAGGCACGCGAGGAACGCCATGCCGATCGCCGGCGCGCGCATCGGTTGTCAGGCCCGGCGCCGACGGCGGCGCCTGACCAGGATCACGGCCAGCACGAATGCCGCGAGCACTGCGAAGATCGGCAGCAGAAAGGCCAGCGCCGCGAGCAGCAGCGATCCCGCGAGTTCGCCGGTGGCATACAGCGGATTGCCGAAGCCACCGGTCGCCGCGCCGGTCTTTGCGCGGCCGAGCGCCGACAAGGCGTAGCCGCTGGTCGTGATCGCGCCGCCGGCGCCGATGGCCGTGAGCCAGCGCAGCCAGTCCGGCAGGCCGACCATTACGCCAGCCGCGGCAATGATGCCGGCCGCAATCGCCACCGGCGCGCCGGCCAGGTCCAGCACGTGATCGACGCCGGGAATGTAATACGCCGCGATCTCGGTCAGCGTTGCGATGCCGAGCGCCAGCAGTACGAGCGGCTCGCCGAGCCAGGCGAAGCCGGGTGCAGCTTCCACATAACCGAAATGGATCGCGAGGCCCGCGGCGAACAGCGGCACGAATGCGCGAAACCCGGCGGCGGCGGCGAGCGCGAGGCCGGTCGCGATCGACAGCGCCATGTTCACCGGACTTGTTCCCGGCCCCGTGCCGCTGCGTCGCGCGCCAGCGGCGGTCCGCCGCCCGCCTCATTCCATTCTTCGATCAGCCGGAAGGCGATCGACTGCGAGAACGGCAGCATCGAGCCGGAGGTCAGGTCCGCCCGGTCGAACCAGCGCGCATCCTCGAGTTCGAGGTCGCCGAGGCGTATCTCGGTGGACAGCGCCTCGGCGCGGAATCCGAGCATCAGCGAGCGCGGGAATGGCCACGGCTGCGACGACTGATAGCTCATCTCGCCGATCTCCACACCTGTTTCCTCGAGCACTTCGCGGCGCACGGCGTCCTCGAGGCTTTCGCCGGGCTCGACGAAACCGGCGATCGTGGAGTAGCGGCCGGCCGGCCATCCGGCCTGCCGGCCCAGCAGGATGCGGTCGCCATCGGTGACCAGCACGATCACGGCCGGGTCGACGCGCGGGTAGAACTCCGTCCGGCAGCGCTCGCGCGTGCAGATCATCACGCGGCCGTTGCGTTCGGGCTCGGTTGGGGCCCCGCAGCTGCCGCAGTAGCGATGCCGGTGACGGAACGAGATCATCGCGCGGGCATAGGCGAGGAGGCCCGCCTCATCATGCGGCAGCAGCGCTGCAGCGAGACGCAGGTCGGCGAACTCCGCGCCGTTTTCCAGCGCCGGCGGCTCATCCGCTTCGATCTCAGTCGTGAAAATGGCGAGACCGCGATAGTCGCCGAGCAGGATCAGCTCGCGGACATCGATGCCGGCAAAGGGCCCGCTTTCGAATGGCAGCAGGAAGGCGGTGGGCGAGGGTGTGCGGATCACGGGGCAGCGCGACTTCCAGACCAGGATCAGGCGTGCCGATCCGTCGGCGATCGCGCGCGCGACGGATTCAGCGTCGGCGTTCGCCAGTTTCAGTCGGTCGACGTGCGGCCCGGCAAAAACGTTGGGCCGCCCCGCTTCGGGGCGCATCGCGGCAGGTTCCTCCGGATCAGGCGCGCCATTCTAGCAGTCGCCCACCGACAGCCCCGGCCGCGCGGGCGGGCGGGTCGAGGCACAGAATTCGCAGACTTTGGGCCGCTCGGCATAGCGCATGACGACCAGCAGGCTGCCGCAACCCTCGCAGTCGTCGAGACAGATCTCGTTCTGCCGCTCCAGCGAGCGCAGCAGGTGGCAGGCGTGCTCGAAAGAGATCTGCGGATGCGCAAACAGGCTCGCAAACGTCTCATAGGCTTCGCAGAAGCATTCTCCCCAGCGCAGCTGGTCCACCGCGCCGTTCTGTACCGGCGTCTGTTCGCGCCGCAGCAGGCCGAGGATGCACAGCAAGGTCGCAAGGCCCGCCGCCTCGCGGCGGATTGCCGCATTTCGCATGAAAAACGCGTTCTGCCGCGGGCTCTTGCCGCGACGGCGGCGGATCTCGCGCCGGCCCGCATCCGCCACATAGGAACGGTACAGCTTGCGGATCCGGTCATCGGTCAGCCCGGTCCAGCTGCGGATCGTCCGCGTGCGCGCCTCGTGCCCGATCAGGCGCAGGGCCAGGTCGAGGCGCAGCCGGTCGCGGGTGTATCGATCGTCGGTAATGCGCATGTTTGCCGCCTTGACGCTCCGGAAGTGGACTGGTAGTTTTACACCAGTCAATCCTAATCCCGTCGCAGAGCGGGTGAAACAGGAAAACGCACGGCAACGGGGACAAATGCCATGAACCGCCAACATCCGCTCGCGCTGCCGCCGCCGGCGGGCCGCGCCGACTGGTCTGAGGGCTCGCTGCTCGATGCGGCGACGCGGCGCGCGCTCGGCTCGGTCAACCTGGCATTCCTGAATCTCGCGATCGAGCTGGCCGAAGAGGGCCGGCTGAAACTGATCTCGGGATTGCCGGCGCGCGCAATCGACTCGCTGATCGATCCGGACGCCGGTCAGCGCCTGTGTGAGCGCCTCCCTTATGCGCTTTTCGACCTGCGGTTCGGTGACGGCTGCTACTGGGAGAACGAGATCGCCTGCGCTGCAACGGCCGGCGTGCAGGACAGCGCGGCCTCGCCCGCGATGGATGAGCGCATCGTTTCGTTTGCGCGCGCGGTAATCATGTTGGTCTGGCACCTGGCGCAGACGCGCGCCGCCGGCGCGCGGCTGGTGTTTGGCGCGGCGTCCGCGACGATCGCGGCGCTCGGCGCCATGCCGATCGGCCAGGTCGAGCGCCTCGCGCGTCGCATCGCGCCAACGCTGGCGGCACGATTCGGCTCGCGCACGCGCTTCTGGCTGCAGTTCGAGGGCTGTGCCGCGCGACCCGATGACCAGGCGGTCAACCTGCTGCAGCAGCTCGGCCTGCAGATCCAGGGCGCCGACAGCGCGCGGCTGCAGGCCCTGCAACGCCGGCCGAAGCGGGGTACGGCCGCCTGATCCTCCGGTTGCCCGGATGCAGGCCGGAGCTTACGCTTCGCGCCTGTCCACCGCGTTCCGCGGCATTCCCGGGGTTTCATGAAGGCGCTGTCCATCCGTGGCCTGACCAAGACCTACCGCAATGGCGTGCAGGCATTGCGCGGCATCGACCTGGATGTCGAAGAGGGCGACTTCTTCGCGCTGCTCGGGCCGAACGGCGCCGGCAAGACGACCGCAATTGGCGTGATCATGTCGCTTGTCACCAAGAGCGGCGGCGCGATCTCGGTCTTCGGCCACGACATCGACCGCTCGCTTGACCGCGCGAAGTCCTGCATCGGCCTGGTGCCGCAGGAGATCAACTTCAACCAGTTCGAGAAGGTATTCACGATCATCGTGAACCAGGCCGGTTTCTACGGAATTCCGCGCAAGCTCGCGCTCGAGCGCTCGGAGCGCTACCTGCGGCAATTGCAGCTGTGGGAGAAGCGCGATTCGATCGCCCGCTCGCTGTCCGGAGGCATGAAACGCCGGTTGATGATTGCGCGCGCCCTGGTGCACGAACCAAGGCTCCTGATTCTCGACGAGCCGACCGCGGGCGTGGACATCGAGATCCGTCGCAGCATGTGGACGTTCCTGCGCGCCATCAATGAGCAGGGCACGACCATCATCTTGACGACGCACTATCTCGAGGAGGCGGAGAGCCTGTGCAGGAACATCGCCATCATCGACGGTGGCCGCATCATCGAGAACGACACGATGGCGGGCGTGATCCGCAAGCTGAACCAGGAGACGTTCGTGCTGAATGTCCGCGCAGCGATGGTTTCGATGCCGGTGCTCGACGGTTACGTCGCGCGCATGACCGACGACCACACCATCGAGATCGAGGTCTCGAAGGAGCAGAGCCTGAACGACATCTTTGCGCGCCTGACGCAGCAGCGCATCGAGGTGGTCAGCATGCGCAACAAGGTGAACCGCCTCGAGGAACTGTTCATGCGCCTCGTCGAAAGCAAGGGCGCCGCCGGCGCGCGGGCAGGCTGACATGGAACAGGCCGCCGCAAGCGTGAATCCCGCCGACCAGTCGCTTGCGCGCATCCGGCGCATCGGGCTGCAAACGATCGTGCGCCGCGAGTACGGGCGCATCATCCGCATCTGGGGCCAGACCCTGGTACCGCCCGCGGTTACGGCGACGCTCTATTTCATCATCTTCGGCAGCCTGATCGGCCGCCGCATCGGCCAGATGGGCGGCTACGATTACATGCAGTACATCGCGCCCGGGCTGATCATGATGGCGGTGATCAGCAATTCCTACGGCAACGTGGTTTCGAGTTTCTTCGGGGCGAAGTTTGGCAAGCACATCGAGGAATTGCTGGTCGCGCCGCTGCCGAACTGGCTGATCGTGCTCGGTTACGTGTCCGGCGGAGTGATGCGCGGCCTCCTGGTCGGCGCGGTCGTCACCGGCGTGGCGCTCTTCTTCACGCGCATCCCGGTCGAGCATCCGCTGCTCATTGTCGGGTCGGTGTTGCTGACCTCCGTGGTCTTTTCCCTGGGCGGGTTCTTCAACGCGATTTTCGCCAAGAATTTCGACCAGATCTCGTGGTTCCCGACTTTCATCCTGACGCCGCTGATCTACCTCGGCGGCGTGTTCTATTCGGTTTCGCTGCTGCCCGCCTGGGCCGAGCGGCTGTCCTACATAAATCCGATCCTGTACATGGTGAACACCTTCCGCCATGGCTTCCTCGGCACCAGCGACGTGAACCTCGCGTTCGCGTTCCTGATCATGGCTGCTTTCGCGATCACGATGTTCACGGTCGTCGTGCTGCTGATGAACCGCGGCACCGGCATCCGCGAGTAGCCGGGAGCGCGTGCATGTGCGGCCGCTACGCGTTCTTCTCTCCGGCCGAGGCCGTCAAGCGCACCTTTGCGCTGGACGACCTGCCTGAACTCGAAGCACGCTACAACATCGCCCCGACCCAGTCCGTTCCCGCGGTGCGCACCGGCGAGGAGGGGTCGCGCGCGCTCGCGATGCTGCACTGGGGGCTCGTGCCGAAATGGGCGAAGGAGCGTGCGATCGGCAATCGCATGATCAACGCGCGCGCCGAGACGCTGGCGGAGAAGCCATCGTTCCGCGATGCCTTCAAGCGGCGCCGCTGCCTGGTGCTCGCAGATGGCTGGTACGAGTGGCAGGTCGCGCCGGGCGGCAAGCAGCCGTGGTTCATCCGCCTGCGTGACGCGCGATCGATGGCATTCGCGGGACTGTGGGAACGCTGGAAGGACCCGGCGAATGGCACGACGCTCGAGTCCTGCACCATCGTGACGACGGACGCGTCGCAGTCGATCCGCAAGATCCACGAACGCATGCCGGTCGTGCTCGCGGAGGCCGACTGGGACCGCTGGATGGACACGGCCTTCTCGGACACCGACAAGCTGTCGGAACTGCTGCGTCCGTTCGAGCCAAAGGCCCTGCAGGCCTGGCCCGTCAGCAGGCTGGTCAATGCCCCGAAGAACCAGGGGCCGGAACTGGTCGAGCAGGATCGTTCAGTCGTCGTATCCGGCGACTGAGTCACCCTTTACTTCTGCTTCCAGTCGCCTGCGCCCGTCTTGTAGTACCAGCCGGCGCGCGCATTGGCGATCCAGCGTTCGGCAAACGTGCCGCGGATGTCCGCTTCCCATTCCGGGTGACCGTTCGCCGACGCGATCTCACGATAGAGCGCACTGCGATCGGCATTGTCGTCGCTGACCAGCTTGCGCAACCGGTTGCGGTCGGCGAGCGGCACCGAGTTGGCGTCGCGGATCTCGAGCTGGCCATCTGCCGTCAGGCCGATGGCGCCCGAGCCGAAGAACGGGTCGAGATCGGCGGCACGGGATTTCATCGAGGCGGTGAGCGCGCGGATCGCAGGGCTCGAGATGTCGATGTCGGCCTGCGCGTGCGCGGCCGGAACCACGAGATCGAGTACGCCACGCAAGGCCGCGACCAACACCTGGCCCGCCGGCCGGCCGATCGAGGACTGCTCGTTGCCCGCAGGCTTCGCCGCCTTGTCGGGTCCCCAGATGTCCTCAATGATGCGGTCGGCTGCTTTCTCGGCGGCCGCCGCGGGGAAATACACATTGATCGTCACGCAGGCGGCGAGCGCCAGGCAGCCGGTTGCGATGCCAGCGGTAATCCAGCGAATCATGACGATTTCTCCTTCGAATCCGGGGCCGGACGCGCACCATGTTCGCGGCCGGCGGCTGAACCTGTCCTGAACCGATTCTAGCGCAGCGCACCGCCTCACTCGACGACGATCTCGGACTCCATGATGGCGCCGAGCTGGCGCACGAGCCGCGTCCAGGCGACCCGCTTCTGGCTGCCGATCACGTCAATGCGTGGGAGGCCTTTGCCCTTGACGATGTAGTACCCGTCGCCGGCCGGCAGGACACCGCCCATCTCGCAGATGTCATTCGCCAGCCGGCAACTGAGGCCGAGCCGGTCATAGCCGAAATCGTCGAAGAACCGCAGGAACCCGCCCTGCAGCGCGGCCGCGACTCCGCCGCCGCTGCCACCGCCAATGCTCGACAGGTTGGTCACCGCGCGCTGGCTGATGCGGTGCTTCGAGCGGTCGCCGGGCGGCGTGAAGAAACGCGCATCGAATGACTCCGGCATCCAGTCGAACATCTCGAGATTCTCGACGGCGCCCGACAGGCGGCCGGTGATCATGCCGAAAGAAAAAGTGCTGGTCACCTGTGCGAGGTCGAGGTTCAGAACGTCAATGCTCGCTTGCAGTCGCGGGAATTTCCCGACCGGATCGCGCAGGCTCAGGTCGCGGATGACGACGCTGCCGTCGAAAACGGCGGCATGGATATTACCGCCGAGCGAGACAGCACCCTGCGACAGCTGCAGGTCGGGAATGCCGCCCGACAGCGTGCCCTGGAACTCTGGCCAGCCGAGTGCACGCGACAGCTTCGCGACACTGATCGGCTCCAGTTCCGCATCGAAGCGGACATACATCTGTTCCGTCCCCGCATGTCGCACGCGCAGCGTGCCGATCGCGAGCCCGCCATCGAAAATCGGCAGCAGTCGTGGCTCCAGCAGGCGGAAGTGCCGGCCCGTTGTCGCGAACGGCAGCTCGACCGCGCCGATCTCGATACCCCACAGGCTCGCCGAATCCCAGGACAGCAGCGACTGGAACAGTGCGTCATCGATCTGGCCGGCAAGCGCGCTGCGCGATGCATCGTCGTGCCAGTTGAGTCGCCCGCGCAGGCCCGCAAGCGCCAGCGACCCGGTCGGGCTCTCGAGCACGACGTCATCGAACGTGAGCGCCGCGCGGCTCGGCAGCGCCCCGGTGATGTCGACATCTCCATGGATGGCGCCGACTCCCTCGAGGTCCTTGAGCGAGGTGTCGATCAGGAACGGCTGCACGTAGGTCGGGAGCGCGTTGGCGACGTCGAGTGCCTCGATCCGGACACGCGCCTCCGGCAACAGGTTCTCGCCCGCGATATCGAGCGTCGCCGTGCCGCTCGCGCGCAGGACGCCGTCGTGAACCAATGCGAAGCGGTCGGCGTCGAATCGCGCCGCTTCGGTGTCCAGGAATCCTGCGAAATCGACAGCCGCGCGATGCGCGCCGAAATCGAGGAAGACGGGCTCGCTGTATGCCTGGCCGCCGGAGAGTTCAAGCCGGCCATTGGTCACGGCGAAGCCGTTGCGCTTCGACTCCAGGCACGCGCGCACCAGGCCCGAGATGGCCTCACCGGCCTGCATGCCGGTGGCATCGGCGAAATCGAGGCGAGTGATCGTCACGTCCAGATCGGCACGACCAATCTCGTCACCGTGGCCGCCGGCATCGACGGTTCCGTGGCCCAGGCCCGCCACCGTGAATCCTTCGGGCAGTTCGAGCCAAGGCTTCGCGATCACTGCCGCCTGCGCAATGTCCGTATCCTCAAGCTCTACAACGAGTTCCCAACGCGTACCGTCGAGCACGAGGTTGACTTGGGCGGGTCCGCCGGCGAACGACACAGCGTCGAGCAGGACGTGCAGGCGGCCATCGGGTCCGCTGCGCGCGTTGAACCGCGTGTCCTGGTTACCGAGCGTGCCCAGCGCGCCCGTAAGACGACCCCGGTCGCACCGAAGCTGGTTCCCGGTGATCCGCAACGCAGGGCACTCGAGCGTGAGGCTGGACAGCGGGCCAGTAGACGCGACGCCACGGATGCGCGCCGTACGCAGCACAGCCGCACCCGCTGCGACCCCCTGCGGCGTCCAGCTGATATCCAGTCCGTCGACTCGCAGACCCGCGAAATCCGCCTGGCCGACATGGACAGCTACCTTGCCCGCGGCGTACGCCGGCAACGCGCAGCAAGCGCATGCGATGAGCAGGAGGATTCGTTTGTCCATGTCGTGTGCAGCTGATTTGGACTCAGACTACGCCGGGGACCCTGCCGCTCCAAGAGCCGGCTGCAACCATTTCTGGTGCGGGTGCATCCTACTCATCGCGACTCGTCCATCAGCGGGTGCTCCAGATGCCATTGCCCCGAATCCTGACAGGGTGTCTCTGCCTGATTACCGGCTGCACGGGTGCGCCGGATCTCGACTCGGTGATCGCGAAGCACGTCGAGGCCCGCGGCGGCGCCTCTGCCATCGAGGCGATCCACTCGTACGAAGCCGACATCCGGATCGTCGAACCCACGTTTGAAGTAGATGGAAACTACGTTGCAACGCGCGACGGCGGGATGCGCATCGACATCAGCATGGACGGCACCCGCGTGTTCACCGAGGCACTCGACCAAGGGCGTTCCTGGTCATGGTCGCCGGGCGAAGGCGTGAGCGAGGGTTCGCCGCAAGGCTCCGCAGCGCTCCGGCACGGGATCGAGTTCCCGTTCAAGCTCTTCGGCCTGCATGAGATGAGGGCGCGTGGTCACCGGCTCGAGCTTCAGGGCCGGGAAGTCGTCGACGGCATCGACTACCACGTCCTGCAGCTCACGCTGGACGACGGCTTCCACGTCACTTACTACGTGCATCCGGAGAGCTGGCTCATCGAGCGGGAGCGCGCCCGGCGCGCGTTGCACGTGGACGTCGACCCGACGCTGGAGTGGATCGAGACCGTTTACAGCGACTACCGGCCGATGGGCGGCGTCCTGTATCCCTACCAGCAAGTGGAACGGCAGCTCACCACGGGGAAAGTCCTCTCGACCGGAACGACCCGGGAGATTCGCATCAACCCGCCGCTCGCCGCAGATCACTTCGCCCCGCCCTGACCGGTTCTTCCAGTTCGCGCTTCAGCCGCGCGAGCAGGCCGACGGCGCGCGCGGCATAGGCGCCGATCCAGCGATCATGGATCTCCTTGATCGGCAGCACGTTGAGGTAATTCCAGCGTTGGCGGCCCACCGTGCGCACGGCCACGAGACCGGCGCGCTCGAGCACGCCCAGGTGCTGCATCACCGTGCAACGGTCGAGGCGGTGGAATCGGGCGCAAACTTCGCCGGTCGTGTGCGGCGCGGAGCGGAGCAGGTCGAGGATCTCGCGGCGAGTCGCATGGCCGAGCGCGCGGAAGATGCGGTCCTGCTTGTCGAGTTTCCTGATCATGTTATAAGATTATAACATCTATCCGAAACCGGGAAGCCGCCATGGAACTGAAGTTCGACGTCTATGCGAAAATCGGGCGCCCGGTCGCGGAGGTGTTCGCGGCAGTCACGGACCCGCAGCAGCTCTCCGCGTACTTCACGACCGGCGGCGCCAGCGCGCCGCTCACCGAAGGCGCGAGCATCATCTGGAAGTTCGGCGATTATCCGGGCGAGATCCCGGTCAGGGTCACCCGGCTCGTGCCGAACGAGCGCATCGAGTTCAGCTGGGATGCGGAGGAAGGCAGCTACCAGACCGCGGTTGTCATGACATTCGCGGCGCTGGACGGCGGCGGCACGCTGGTGCGCGTCGTCGAAGGCGGCTGGCGCGAGGACCCGCGGGGACTCAAGGGCTCGTACCAGAACTGCTATGGCTGGACCCAGATGCTCTGCTGCCTGAAAGCCTGGGCCGAACACGGCATCAACCTGCGCCGCGGGTTCTTTTAGCTTTATCAGTCACTTCCGGCTGGCGACCCGGGATGTCGAATCGGTGCCCGGCCATTCGACTATTGGTTGTCATGAATCCCGCGTATATGGTCGCAGCCGTGATCGCGGCTGCCAGGTGCCCGAACCCGCAGCCGCAGAAGGAGGTGGCCATGCAGTACCTTTGCCTGATCTACAGCGAGGAAAGCCAGTGGCCGAGGCTGCCGAAGGCGGAGTACGAGCGCGTGCTCGGTGAATACCTGTCCTACTCGGATGACGTCCGTCAGAGCGGTCATCTGCTGGGCGGCAATCCGCTCGAGCCGACGACCGCTGCGACCACGGTCCGCGTCCGCAATGGCAAGGTGTCGACGACCGACGGCCCATTCGCGGAAACCAAGGAGCAGCTGGGCGGCTACTACCTGCTCGAAGCGAAGGATCTCAATGAAGCGATCCAGCTCGCGTCGCGGATCCCGGGTGCGAAATATGGCTGCATCGAAGTGCGGCCGGTATCGGAGATAGTGTCATGCGGTACATGATCAACTTCCGCGAGATCGGCATGAGCGGCGAGGAGCAGCAGCCATGAGGTTCGTCTGCCTGGGATGTCTCGACAAGGAGGTCTGGGGCCGGTTGAGCCCCGAGGAACAGCAGGCCATGGTCGCTGAGTGCACGGCTTTCGACCGCGAACTGCACGCACAGGGGCGATTCGCGGCCGGCTTCGCGCTGCAGGATTCCGCGCACGCCACGACGATCCGCTGGCAGGGCGGCGGGCCTTCGCAGGTGGATGGTCCCTTTGCGGAGACCAAGGAAATGCTGGGCGGTATCCTGATCCTCGAGGCCAGGGACAAGGCGGAGGCGCTCGCGATCATGAGCCGCCATCCGGCGATCCGCATTGGTCCGTTCGAGATCCGGCCCGCGGACGAGGCGTTCATGGCCCAACACCCGATACTGCAGAAGCAATAGGAAGGAGAAGGAAATGAGTTACGTGGATGGATACGTGCTGCCAGTCACGCGGAAGAAGCTCGCCGCCTACCGCCGCATGGCGAAGGACGCCGGCAAGGTCTGGCGCAGGAACGGGGCGCTACAGTACGTCGAAAGCGTGGCCGACGACGTCAAGCCCGGCAAGTGGACCTCGTTTCCGCAGAGCGTGAAGCTGAAACGCGGCGAGGTCGTGGTGTTTTCGTTCATCGTCTATCGCTCGCGCGGCCAGCGCGACCGCATCAACGCGAAGGTCATGAAGCAGTTCATGTCGGATCCCAAGTGGAAGAAGTTCATGGACCCGAAGAACATGCCGTTTGACGGCAAACGCATGTTCTGGGGCGGGTTCAAGCCGATCGTCGAGCTCTGACATGCAGTTCATGCTGATGTGCTGCATCGAGGAGGCGCGCTGGCTGGCGCTGCCCGAGACCGAGCGCGACGCGGTCATGGCGGATTATCGCTCCTGGATTGCGGGCCTCGAACGCGCCGGGCAGCATCGCGCCACCGAGAAACTGGCCCGGAGCGGGGCAGCCAGGACCTTGCGTGTCCGCGACGGCCGGCCGGTCGTCACCGACGGGCCCTTTGCGGAGACGAAGGAACAGCTCGGCGGTTTCCACATCGTCGATTGCGGCGACGTCGACGAGGCGCTCGCGATCGCCGCGCGCATCCCGACGCTACGGGTCGGCGGCACGATCGAAGTGCGCCCGGTGGAGCCGCGCATCTGAGCGATGGCGATCCGGCGGCGCGCGCGCGGGCGGAGGTCGATGCAGTCTACCGCGCCGAGTCGCGCCGCGTACTGGCGACGCTGATCCGCCTGCTGCGGGACTTCGACGTCGCGGAGGAGGCCGTTTCGGAGGCGTTCACGGCGGCGCTCGTGCAATGGCCGCGCGACGGCGTGCCCGCAAACCCGCGCGCCTGGCTCGTGTCAGCGGGCCGGTTCAAGGCAATCGATGCGCTGCGCCGCCGTGCGCGCTTCGACACGGGTCTGGCCGGGCTCGCAGAAGAACTCGAGGCGGAAGGGGCGGACCCGGCGCAGGCAGCTGATGAAACGTTGCCGGACGATCGCCTGCGTCTGATATTTACCTGCTGCCATCCGGCGCTTGCGGTCGACGCGCAGGTGGCGCTGACGCTGCGCGAGGTCTGCGGGCTGACGACCGAGGCAATTGCAAGCGCGTATCTGGTGCCGCCCTCGACGCTTGCGCAGCGGATCGTGCGCGCCAAGGCCAAGATCCGCGATGCATGCATTCCCTATGAGGTGCCGGTCCAGCAGCAGCTGCCCGAGCGGCTCGATGCCGTGCTGCAGGTCGTCTACCTCGTGTTCAACGAGGGCTATGCCGCGTCGGCTGGCGAGTCACTGACGCGTACCGATCTGTCAGCGGAAGCAATCAGGCTCGGCAGGCTCGTGGTCGAGCTGCTGCCGGAGCCGGAGGCGAGCGGGTTGCTGGCTCTCATGCTGCTGCAGGACTCGCGCCGCGTCGCACGCACCTCGATTGCCGGCGACCTCATCCTGCTCGACGAACAGGACCGCTCGTTGTGGGATCGGGTGCAGATCGCAGAAGGTCTCGGGCTCGTGCGGCGCGCACTGGCCTCGCGCCGCTTCGGACCCTACACGTTGCAGGCCGCAATCGCCGCGGTGCATGCGGAGGCGGCGAGCGCGGTCGCGACCGACTGGGGTCGCATCGTCGGCATCTACGACCTGCTGCACGAGGTGGAGCCTTCGCCGGTCGTCGAGCTCAATCGCGCGGCGGCGATTGCGATGCGCGATGGGCCGGCCGCAGGCCTTGTCCTGATCGACGCGATCCTGTCCCGCGGGCAGCTGGCCGGCTACCAGCCCGCACATGCGGCGCGCGCTGACCTGTGCCGCCGGCTCGGCCGTACGGACGAGGCGCGCGATGCGTACCGGCGCGCACTCCAGTTGACACAGCAGGAACCGGTGCGGCGGTTCCTGGAACGCCGGCTGGAAGGGCTGCCGCGGTCCTAGACTGTAGAATGTGCGAATGCCGGCCGTCATTTCGATCTCAAACCTGACCAAGACCTACGCGAGCGGCCAGCACGCACTCAGAAACGTGTCGCTCGACATCCAGCCCGGCGAGATCTTCGCGTTGCTCGGGCCGAACGGCGCCGGCAAGACCACGTTGATCAGCATCGTCTGCGGCATCGTCCGCGCGACTTCCGGCGCGGTGCGCGTGGCAGGACATGACATCCAGCGCGATTACCGCGCCGCACGGTCGCAGATCGGGCTCGTGCCACAGGAACTCGCGATCGAGGCGTTCGAGACCGTACGTGCCGCCGCGCGCTTCAGCCGCGGGCTGTTCGGACGTGCGCCGGACGATACGCACATCGAGCGTGTGCTGCGCGACCTGTCGCTCTGGGACCGGCGCAACGACATCCTGATGACCCTGTCCGGCGGCATGAAAAGGCGCGTGATGATCGCCAAGGCGCTGGCGCACGAGCCACGCATCCTGTTCCTCGACGAGCCGACGGCGGGCGTCGATGTCGAGCTCAGGCGCGACATGTGGGCGCTGGTCCGGCGGCTGCGCGAGCAGGGCGTGACCATCTTCCTGACGACGCATTACATCGACGAGGCGGAGGAGATGGCGGATCGCATCGGCGTCATCAACCATGGCGAACTGATCGTGGTCGAGGACAAGGCCCGCCTGATGAAGAAGCTCGGCAAGCGGCAGCTGACACTGACGCTGCAGGAGCCGCTGCCGGCGATACCCCCTGAACTCGCCGAATGGCCGCTCGCGCTGAACGCCGGCGGGCACGAACTGCAGTTCACATTTGATGCCGCGCGGGAGCAGAGCGGCATGCCGGCGCTGCTGCGCCGCCTCGAGCAGCTTGGCATCGGCTACCGCGACCTGAATACGCGCGAGAGCTCACTCGAGGAGATCTTCGTGAGTCTGGTCGGCAGGGGCGCGCGCCAGTGAGCGGAACGGGATTTAACCGGCACGGGGTCTGGGCGATCTATCGCTTCGAGATGGCGCGGTTCCTGCGGACCCTGCTGCAGAGCGTGCTGACGCCGGTCATTACGACCGCGCTGTTCGTCGTGGTATTCGGCGCGGCGATCGGCTCGCGCATGGCGGAAGTGGATGGCGTCAGCTACGGCGCGTTCATCGTGCCGGGCCTGATCATGCTGTCGCTCTTCACCGAGAGCATCTCGAACGCTTCGTTCGGCATCCACTTTCCCAAGTTCACCGGCACGATCTTCGAGATCCTGTCGGCGCCGGTCGCGGCCTGGGAGATCGTGCTCGGCTATGTCGGAGCGGCGGCGACCAAGTCGGTATTGCTTGGCCTCATGATCCTGGCGACAGCGGCGTTCTTCGTGCCGATCCAGATCCTGCACCCGTTCTGGATGATCGCTTTCATGGTGCTGACGGCCGTGACCTTCAGCCTGTTCGGATTCATCGTCGGCATCTGGGCGAAGAACTGGGAGCAGATGCAGCTGATCCCGATGCTGGTGGTTACGCCGCTGACCTTCCTGGGCGGCGCCTTCTATTCGATCGACATGCTGCCGCCGGCCTGGCGCACGGTCACGCTGTTCAATCCCGTCGTGTACCTGATCAGCGGGTTCCGCTGGAGCTTCTACGGCAAGTCGGATGTCGGCGTGGACGTCAGCCTCGGCATGACGCTGGTTTTCATGCTGATCTGCCTGGCGGCGATTGCCTGGATCTTCCGCACCGGCTACCGCCTCAAGAACTAGGCGCGCCGCGCCGCTCCCTGGCATTCTTCAGGTCGAACACGAGCCGGTCGGCAGCCGCCACCAAGGCCTCGTCGAAGCAGCGCCACAACGCCTGCGGATCTTCCTGTGCCGCTCCGATCGTGCGGTAGCCGCAGGCCTCCGAAACGACTGCTTCGGGCGGCAGGGTCGCGGGATCAGACGGCGGCTCGCCGGGCTTCGGCCGGGCCCGGCGGTAGTAGGCCGGGTAATGATGGTAGACCAGCCCATGTCCCGGTTCCACGACCTCGCGGCGCGGGTCGAGCAGGCGCCATTGCAGCGAAACCGCCGGAAAAAACCTGCTGAATGCGATGTCCGAGCAGAGACAGATCCAGCGGATCGAGACATCGAGCATCGTCCTGCCACGTGGCGCTTTCGGCAGGTCGCCCCAGGACAGGGACTGGATGCTGCCGGCCGGCCGGCGCGCGACGTGCTCGATAACCGAACTGAACCCGGCTTCGCTCAACGACTGCACGAACCGCTTCGAGAATACCTCCGCCGCATCGTAGCCATCGCGGTCGACCATTTCGCGCAGAATCCGTGTCCGTTTCCGGTCACCCAGATTGCCGATGCCGAATGGACTGACCAGCGCGGTCAGGTCGGTGCCGGAGACGACATGAAAGCGGCCTTCGATCGCCGGAGTCAGCACCGCGTATTCGGCAAGACCAGACTCCGGCGCCGGATCCGCGGACCGGGCCCGCGGGGCCGCGGCAACGCAGGCCAGCATCGGCACCAGCAACAACAGCAGGCTGCGCAAGGGTGTCCTCCCGTCGCGGGACCGGCCGCCGCTCAGCGTGGGCGCGATCGGATCGGTCAGCGATTCGACATATCCCGACATGCCGGTTCTGAAAACGACTTCGCCTGCGCCCGCGCGCAGTGCGCCGAATCCGGCGCCACGCATGACCGTGCCGTCTGCAAGCTCAAACCGCCAGCGCTCTTCATTCGGCATGCAGGCCCCGCGATCCGGAATGCTAGACTCTAGTGAATTCGCGATTCGATGTGCGCCGTCAACTCGCGAAGCGGCATCCGGGAGGGGCATGATGGCGGGCAAGCGCGCTCTGGTGGTCGACGACTCCAAGTCGGCGCGGGTCGTCCTGTCGCGCATGCTCGAGAAGTACGGCATCGACGTGGATTCGGCCGAATCGGCCGAGTCGGCACTCGAATACCTCAAGGATCACCACCCGGACGTGATCTTCATGGATCACCTGATGCCCGGCATGGACGGGCTGCAGGCGGTACGCGAGATCAAGGCGAATCCGGAGCTCGCGTCGATTCCGGTCATGATGTACACGTCGCAGGAGGGCGAGATCTACGGCGGACAGGCACGCGCCTCGGGCGCGATCGGCGTGCTGCCGAAGTCGATTCGGCCAATCGACGTGACCAAGGCGCTCTACCAGCTGCAGCTCCTGCCGGACCGCCGCGATGGCGAGCCATCGGCACTGGAACCGATGAATGGCGAGGCGGGCACAGCGCGGGAATCCGCGGTCCCCGTCGGGCAGGTGGCCGACACCCGCACCCGCAGCCTTGTCGAGACCCTTTTGAAGGAACAGAGCATCGAGTTGCGGCGATTCATCGTCGGCACGCTGGATGCGCATACCCATCGGATCGTCGCCGAGCTGCGGCCCGCCGAACCGGAGTCGAGTGACGAACAGCCGGAGGCTCTGCCACCCGTATCGAAGCCCTGGGGCTGGATCCTCGCAACCGCGACGTCGCTGATCGCGCTGCTGGTCGTCGGCGTGCTCTACTGGCAGTCAAACAGCGCGATGCAACAGGCGGAGCGCGCATTCGAGGCCGTCACGGCGTCGAACGAGGCGTTGACGCAGGCCATCGAGAAATGGCGGATCGCCACCGAGCGTGCGCCCGGTGCAGCGGGCGATGAGGGCTTCCGGCCATTGGTGCTCGCCGTTCCGTTCGGCGAGCCGGCACTCGCCCCGGCGCGACTCGAGTCCGTGCGCGTGCTGGTCGGGCAGCTCGAGCGCGCGGCCATCCGTGGCCTCGTCCGGATCGAGACCTTTGCCGGCAGCTTCTGCCTGTCGAGCGCAGGCGATCAGGGCTATTCGCTGGCGCCGCCGGCGTCGCCGGCTGCGCAGTGCGAGCAGGTCGGGAATCCCTTCGACGATACGCAGGCAGGATCTTCGCGGCAGCCGCTCGCCTTCGCCAATCTGGCGGCATCCGTCCGGCAGCGCACGGGCGGAGCGATCGAACTCGAACTGGTACCGGGCCCGCGCGAGCGCATGGCGGTCTCCTATCCCACGGTCGAGCAGGCAACGGCCGGGCAATGGAACGCCGCGGCACAGGCGAACAACCGGATCGAGATCAGCGTCATCGAGCGATGAGCCATCGCCTGCTGATCTACGGTGCCAACGGTTACACGGGCGAATTGATCGCGCGTGCCGCCGGCCTGCAGGGCCTGGCGCCGATCCTCGCGGGCCGGACGGAGGCCTCCATCGTCGCGCTCGCGCGGGAACTCGGTTGCGAGTCCCGCGTATTCGGCCTCGAAGATCGGACCGCGGTGGCCGCAGGCCTTGCCGGCTGCCGGGTGGTCGTTCATTGCGCCGGTCCTTTCTCGGCAACCGCGCGGCCGATGATGGCCGCCTGCATTGCAGCCGGCGCGCATTACACAGACATCACCGGCGAGATCGATGTGTTCGAACTCGCGTTCAGCCAGGATGCCGCGGCCCGGAGCGCCGGCATCCTGGTCTGCCCGGGTGTGGGCTTCGATGTCGTGCCGACGGACTGCATCGCGTTGACGCTCAGGCAGGCAATGCCCGACGCAACCCGGCTCGCGCTCGGATTCGATAGCCGCAGCGGGCTCAGCCGTGGTACGGCCGCCACCAGCGTCGAGGGCCTCGGTTACGGCAGCCGCGTGCGCGAGGGCGGCGAAATCCGGCGTATCCCGCTCGGCTCGCGCTCGCGCAGCATCGATTTCGGCGCTGGCACCAAGCTCGCGACCGCCATTCCATGGGGCGACGTCAGCACGGCCTTCCGTACGACCGGCATTCCGGACATCGAGGTCTATGTGCCGGTCTCGTCGGCGGCGCTCGCCAACCTCCGGCGTCTCGGCCGCTTCGGCTGGCTGCTGCGTCGCCGATCGGTGCAGTCCCTCATGAAATGGCGGATCCGCAAGGGCGCGCCCGGCCCGACGGCGGCGGAACGCGAGAAGACGCCGGTCTATGTCTGGGGCGAAGCGCGCGATGCCACGGGTCGGCAACGGACCGCGCGCGTGCGCGTGCCGAACGGCTACACGGTGACGACGGATGCGGCGATTGCCATCGCGCGACGGCTGCTCGATGGCGCCGTTACTCCCGGTTTCACGACGCCAGCGCGGCTGATGGGGGCGGATTTCGTCACGAGGCTGCCGGGGGCGACGCAGATCACCATTGAATGAGCTGAACGTCGAGTTCCGGCCGCCGGCATGGCTGGCCAACCGCCACCTGCAGTCGGTACTGCCGAGCCTGCCGCTGCGGCGCGGGATCGTCGAACGGCGCGCGGCAGCGGTCCTGGCCGCGAGCCGGCAGCTGATTCTCGACTGTGGCGATGGCGTCCGCCTGCTGGCCTGGCAAGCGGATCCGCCGGCCGGCATGTCCGCGAACGGCCACCGGATCGCGATGCTGCTCCATGGCTGGGAGGGCAGCTCCGACTCGCTCTATCTGCTATCGGTTGCGCAGTTGCTGCACGAACGCGGCTTCACGGTCGTGCGCCTGAACCTGCGGGATCATGGCGGCAGCCACGCCCTCAATCCGGAGCTGTTTCATTCCTGCCGCATCGCCGAGGTTGTCGGCGCAGTCGCGCGGCTGCAGGCGCTGTACCCGGCATCGAGCCTGTCGCTCGCGGGCTTTTCGCTCGGCGGGAATTTCTGCCTGCGGGTCGGCGCGCGCGCGCCGGCCGCGGGCATCCGAATCGCGCGCATCGTCGCGGTATGCCCGGTGCTCGATCCCGCGACGACGCTTGCGGCACTCGAGCGGGGTCCGGCGATCTATCGCCAGTACTTCCTGATCAAGTGGCGCCGGTCATTGCGCGCCAAGCAGGTGGCCTGGCCCGGCCAGTATGATTTCGGAGAACTGCTTGCGGAGCCGTCGCTGACCGCGATGACTGAACGCATGGTGCTGAAGTACACGGAATTTCCGGACCTCGCGACCTATCTGCAGGGCTACGCAGTCACCGGCGATGCGCTCAATGGCCTCGAGGCACCCACGCGTGTGATCACCTCGCAGGACGACCCGATGATCCTTGCACACGACCTCGACCGGCTGGCGCAGCCGCCGGCGCTCCGGCTGACGGTGACCCCGCGCGGCGGGCATTGCGGCTACATGGATGCGCTGTCCGGCCCGAGCTGGATCGATCGCGCGATCGTTGCGGAACTGCTCCGCGACTGAACCGTCAGTTGAGGGCGGCCTCACGCATCAGCTCGAGCCACTTCAGGTAACGCGCGAGGAGTTGCTGGTCCGGCTCCGGCTCGAGCCGGTCGACGGCGCTGCTCGTGAAACCGGCGGGTTCGCCGGCCACCAGGAACGCGAGGCCGCGCGAACTGGCCTCGCGATCGCTCGAGCGGTCCACCGGCGCTTCCGACAGGCAGGCGAGCATCCGGCAGAGCAGGCGGTTCTCTGCGAGCCCGCCGCTGGCGACGAGCCGCTCCGGCGCCGGCTGGTGCAGGTCCATCTCGTCGAGATTGGCCTTGATCAGGAATGCAACGCTCTCGAGCACCGCGCGGCACTGCTGCAGGTCGCTGCCTTCGCCGACGAAACGCGACTCGAAATCCGGCTTCCAGAACGGCGAGCCGAGCCCGGATACGCCATTCAGGAAAAAGGGCGCGCCGTCGTCCGTGAGCGCGGTGCCGTCGAGCACCGACAGCATCCGGTCCGCCGCCGCGCCCTGGTGACGCTCCAGCCATTGCAGCGCGGCGCCAGCGCCATTGACCGAACCCTCAAGCACGAAATCGAAGTGGCGCGCGTCGGCACGGATCACGCTGGTCAGGAGCGGCGGCGCAAGCAGCGCATCTTTCGTCGGACGCAGGACGAAAGCACCGGTGCCGAGGTTGACGTAAGCCGCCTGGCGGTCGAGCGCACCGGCGGCGAATGGCACGACCGACTGGTCGCCGTTGCAGATCGTGACCGGGATCGCCTTGCCGTCATGGATGATGGTGCCGAAAGTCTCCGCCGTGCCCACCGAGCGCGGCAGCAGCGTGCGCGGGATGCCGAACAACTCGAGCAGCTCATCGGACCACGCGCGTTCAAACGGCGACCACAACAATGTGCGCGCGGCGGTCGACGCGTCGGCCAGGAATGGTCGTTCCGCCAGCAGGCGGTGCAGCAGGTAGCTCGCCAGCGGCCCGGCGTGCAGGCGGCTCTGCGCGGCCGCGCTCCTGACCTCCGGCAGGTGATCGAGGCACCAGCGCAGCTTGCTCGCGCCGTAATGCGGCGACAGCGGCAAGCCCGTGAGGCGGTGCACGTCGTCGGCCCGGCGTGCCAGGCCCTTGAGCCATTGCGCATTGCGACGGTCCTGCCAGGAAATGACGGGCGACAGCGGCCGCCCGTCGCCGGCGTCCCAGCACACGAGGCTTGAGCGCTGCACGGCAAATCCGGCCCCGGCCCAGCGCGCGACTGGCACGAGGCGGGCGAGTTCCGCGAGCGCCGTCGTGACGCTCGCGACGACCTCGTCGGGATCGTGTTCGACATGTCCGAGGGCGTTGTGCTGGGTCGCGATGGTGACGAGCGCGGAACCTGCGAGCATGCCGCTTGCGTCGTAGGCGGCAGCGCGGGTCGCGTGCCCGCCCTGGTCGATCGCGATATGGACCGCGTCGCTCACGCGTGCAGCCGGGCGCTGACGGCGAGTTCGCGCTTGAGGCTGAGCGGCGTCATCGACTCGACAAGCGCGACCCCGCGGTCGAACAGGTCGAGCGCCATGGCCGCGTCCGTGACCTCGTAGACGGCCCAGGTCCAGGGCCCGCCGGGTACCGGTGCGCCGGCACGCAGGCGGCGGTGGTCACAGAACACATATTCGGGCTGCAACTCGTCGAGCGCCGCCCGTGCCGAGTCCGCCTCGTCATCCAGCACCCATCCCACCGGGAGTCCGCCCGCTGCGCGCGCCAGCCGGCAGGCTTCGGCTTCGAAGGAGATCAGGATGCAGCGCTCGATGACTGGCGCGAGCGCCGCCAGCGTGTTCTCGATGCAGGCCGCGCGACCGTGATGGGCGATGCTCGCGCGCTTGAGCTCGACGAAGGCCGATGCCTCCGGATACTGCGCCATCAGGCTGGCGACCGCCGTGAGTCGCGGCAGGCGCGTGCCGGCATGACGCCGGCCAAAGCGCAACGGTTCGCCGGCGTCGATGCCATCGAGCTGGCCCGACGGCATCAGTCGCAGGTCACCCGTCGTGTGCGTCGTTCGATCGAGGCTGGCATCGTGAATCAGGTAGGGCACGCCGTCGGCCGCGAGCTGCACGTCGAATTCGACGTAGCGCAGCCCGTGCCGCCAGGCCGACTCGAGGCCCGGCAGCGTGTTCTCCGGAAAGTGTTCGGCGTCGCCGCGGTGTGCGACGATCCCGGGAACATCCGGCCTGGCGGGCGCTTGCTTCAAGGACACTCCGCTACGTTGCCGGGATTATAGGTGGCCCGTTGCGTTCACAGTGGATCGTCACCGCAATTGTCGCGACCTGCGCGTTGACCGCCTGCAGCCGGCAGGAAACGGGCTGGCGGGATGCCGCGGGCGAAGACACGATTGCCGCCTACCAGGCGTACCTGCAGGACTTTCCCGCGAGCGCTCATGCCGGCAAGGCCCGCGCACGGTTGCTGGAGCTGCAGCAGGAGGACGCCTGGGCGAAAGCGAACCGGCTCCGGACGCCGGAGGCCTGGCAGCGCTACCTCGGCGACTGGCCGGAAGGCCGCCATGCGCCCGCCGCGCGCAGGCTGCTGGCGCAGTTCGTACCGGGCGACGCGGCGGCTGCGAGCGACGCGTTTGCGGTACAACTTGGCGCCTATTCCACGGAACAGGCCGCCCGGGCAGGCCGTGAAAGTCTTGCTCGCAACCATCCCGCGGAGCTTGCAAGCGTTCAATGGCGGATCCTGGCGCCGCGCAACCCTGCCACCGAATACTGGCGGCTGCGCGTCGGGCCGTTCGCGGAAGCACCCGCGCGCGATCTGTGCAACCGCCTGAAGGCGCGCGGCGTGGATTGCGTGCCGGTCGCCGGGTGGTCAGCCGGTCAGGCGCCGCCATAACGCGCGCCCGACGAGTCGCGCCTGGTCGGCGAGGCCGAAGCGTTTCAGGTTGGTACGAATGACGCCAGCCGTAAACCGCGTGCGCTTCGTGTAGTCGATGCGGACATCCACCAATACAGGCTCGCCACGATCGGCGCACGCGAGCGCATCGCCGATCACGCGCTCGATGTCGCCGTCATCGCGCATCAGGCGAAACCCGACCCGGTTCGCGCGCGCGAGTCCCTCGAGGTCGAGTTCCGGCAGCACGGTGCAGGTCTTGCGGTTGTAGGGCGTTTCCTGCGCCTGCGCGATCTGCGCAAGTTCGCCGTCGTTGAAGACGAACCAGGCCACTCCCGCCTGCTGCGCGACAGCGGTCGCCATCTCGAGCCCGGTCATGCGCACGGCACCGTCGCCGACGATGCCGACAACCGTGCGATCCGGCCGCGCGAGCTTCGCGCCGATCACGGCCGGGATGCAGTAGCCCATCGAATTGAAGTCCGAGGGCGAGAAGAATGCGCGCGGCGCATGGATCGGCATCAGTTCGGCGGCCAGGAAAGTGTGATTGCCGTCGTCGGCGACCACGATGCCGTCATCCGGCAGCCGGCCCCGCAGCGCGTCAAAAAACCTCTGCGGATTGACCCGGCCCTTCGAATCATGCGCCAGCCACTCGTTGCGGTAGTCCGCCTTGTCGGTCGCGATCTGCTGAGCCACGCGCGCCGCGCGGGCGGGACCCGCTGGCACCGGGCCGAGCGCAGCGGCGAGTGCCGACAGCACGGCCCGCGCATCGCCCTCGAGCGCAACGGCGGCCGGATAGTTTGCATTGAAGACGCGCGGATTGATGTCCACGTGAATCAGCCTGGCCGGTGGCTCGTATCCGTAACTGCCGGTCGGGATCTCGGCGAATCGGGTACCGACCGCGAGCAGGCAATCGCAATCACGAAACGCATTTTCCGAGGCCGGCACCGCCGCCGGGCCGAGCGCGAAGCCGGCGTGCAGCGGATGATTTGCCGGAAACGACGACAATCCCTGGAGCGTCGTCGCCACGGGCGCGCCGAGCGCTTCGGCGATCGACTTCAGTCCGGCCGTCGCATCCACCGCACCCCAGCCGCAAAAGATGCCGGGGCGTGCGGCCGTGCGAAGCAGTTCAGCGGCCCGCTCGATGTCGGCGTCAATTGCGCGATGGCCGGCCGCGGCTGACGGGACGTAATTGGGAATCTCTCCCGCATCTCCCGGCATCAATTGCAGGTTGACCGGAATTTCGACGAACACCGGACCCGGCTCGTCCTGCGTCGCGATGCGATAGGCCTCGAAGATCACCGGCACGACGTCGGCGTGGCGGTCCACGCGCCAGCGAGCCTTGGTGATCGGCGCGAGCAGCGCGTGCTGGTCCATGTCGTGCAGCTGGTAGGCGCGGCCGAGGTCGCGCCGGATGCCGCCACAGATCACCAGCATCGGGATGCCGTCGAGGAATGCCTCGCCGATGCCGCTCGCCGCATGAGTCACGCCCGCAGCCGGCACGATCAGCAACGCGCCGACGCCCGCGCCGGTGCGGCTGATCGCATCCGCCATGAATGCGCCGCCGCCTTCGTGCGCGACGAGCACCGGCGTGATCGAGTCGGACGCCGCCATCTGGTCGTAGAGTTCGGTGTTGTGGACACCGGGAATGCCAAAAGTGTGGCGGATGCCAAGCCGTTCCAGCGCGTGGCGCGCAAGCCATGCCGCGGACTTCTGCATCGTGCCTCCAGGCCCGGCTGGCTAGAACGCGTTGATGCCCGTGAGCTCGCGGCCGATCGTGAGCTGGTGGATGGTCTCGGTGCCTTCGTAGGTGATCACGCTTTCGAGATTGAGCGCATGGCGGATCGGCACGTACTCCGCGCTGATGCCCGAGCCACCCAGCATGTCACGCGCGTCGCGGGCGACATCGATCGCCATGCGGCAATTGTTCCACTTGGCGAGCGAGACCTGTGACGGATGCATCCGCCCGGCGTCCTTCAGCCGGCCGAGCTGCAACGAGAGAAGCTGGGCCGCCGTGATGCCGCGTGCCATCGCGGCGAGCCGGATCTGGATCGCCTGGTTGGCCGCGAGCGGCCGCCCGAACAGCACGCGCGTCTGCGTGTAATCGAGCAGCTGCGCAAGGCAGGCTTGCGCCGCGCCAATCACGCCCCAGGTGATGCCGAAGCGCGCCTGCGTCAGGCAGGAGAGCGGTGCCTTCAACCCGGTCGTGCTGCCCGGAAGCATGTTCTCCTCGGGCACGACGACGTCTTCGAGAAAGAGCGCGCCGGTCGACGAGGCGCGCAGCGAGAACTTGCGCTCGATCTCCGGTGCCGAGAATCCGCGGGTGCCTTTCTCGACCAGGAAGCCGCGGATGCCTTCCTCGGTCCTCGCCCATACGACCGCAAGGTCCGCGATCGGGGCATTCGTGATCCACATCTTCGCGCCGTTCAGCACCCAGTCGCGGCCGCGTCGCTTCGCGTGGGTCTTCATGTTTGACGGATCCGAACCGCCATGCGGCTCGGTCAGGCCGAAGCAGCCGATCAGCTCGCCCGTCGCCATGCGCGGCAGGTATTTTTCCTTCTGCGCATCGCTGCCATAGGCATGGATGGGGTACATGCAAAGGCTCGATTGCACCGAGACGAAGCTGCGGATGCCCGAATCGCCGCGCTCAAGCTCCTGGCAGATCAGCCCATAGCTGACGGCGTTCATGCCGGCGCAGCCGTATCCGCTCAGCGAGCTGCCGAGCAATCCAAGCGAAGCGATCTCCGGCACCAGGTCGCGCGGAAACGTGTGCTCCTCGAAATGCTTCTGGATGACCGGCAGCACCCGCTCGTCGACCAGGCGCGCGACGGAGTCCTGCACCATGCGCTCTTCATCGCTGAGCGATGTGCGGATATCAAAGAGATCGAGCGCGTCGAGCCTCGCGCGCGAGGCTTCGCGCAGGGATGCGCGGTCGGCGGCGGTTGCCATCAATGGGACTCCGGGTATCAGCCGGCCTGCATGCCGAGGCGGGCGACGAGATCCTGGGCCATGGTCTCGACATCGCGCGCCTTGCCGACAGCGCTCTCGAGATCGCCGGCCGTGAACGCCGCGCCGGCCTCGTTCCACGCGGCCTGCGCGCTGCCATAGGCGGCATTCGTTTCGTCCAGCAACTGCTTGTCCATGCCGGCGGGCAGGCGTCGCATCTTGCCGAGCTCACCGAGCCGCACGCCGATGCTGGAAACCAGCCCCGGCAGGCTGCCCGACAGGCGCGCCCAGTCCGCATTCAGTTCGGACAGCCGCTGCTGCTTTGCGGTGACGACTTCCTTCGCGAGTTCTTCGGCATGTGCCGGCACGTCCTTGACGGCGGCGATCGCATCGGCGTAGCGCTCCTCCTTGAATGCCGCGCGCGCGGCATCGATTTCCGCCTTCACTTCGGCATAGCGCTCCGGCAAGTACTCCTGCGCATCTTCGTAGACGACCATCAGCGCGCTCTCGGCGGCCGCAATCGCTTCCTCGGCCGGATTTTTCTGCGAACATGCGGTCGCGACGGCCAGCAACGCGGCGAGCGCGGCGAATCGAATCAGTCTGTTCACGGTTTGCTCCTCATGAGGCCTTGAGGCCCAGTGATTCCATGATGCCGGCGATCTTCGTCCTGGCGTCGCGGCCTGCGAGCACCGTTTCCTCGAAGTTCGCCCGCGTCATCTCCGCCGCGGCCTTGCCCCAGGATTCCCTGGCGGCATCGTAACTCTCGGTCAGCGCCTTCCACGCGTCCCGGTCCATGCCGGCTGGCGGTCGACTGCCCTGGACGGCGAGCTTGCGGTCGACGGCGGTGATCATCGCGGGCATGGACTCGATCAGGGAGGCCCACTCCGTTTCCATGGCCGCGCGCAACTTCGCGCGCTCGATCATCGCGTCGGCGATCCCGCGGCGCAGTTCGCCGGTCACGCCGGGTGCGTCCGCGACGACCGTGCCGAACTGCTCCTTCGTCATGGCGTCCCGCAGAGCCACGACTCGCGCGTTGATGGCTTCATAGCGTTCAGGCAGGTACTCCTGCAACTGCGCGCCCGAATCCGACAGCGACTTCTCGATCGCGGCCATGGCGTGCTCCGCCGGTTCGCGCTGATTGCCGCAGGCGGCGAGGCCGATGACGGCGGCGGCAAGGCCGGCCAGTATGAAACGGTTCAATCGGATGCTCATGGCGCCTCCCGGTCGAATGGGTCGATGCTGCAGCCGGAACGGGGCTGCCAGCCAATAAGAGTACCACTGATCCGGCCCGGTCCCACGGCGCGGAGATCGCCTGGTCGTGGCGTGGACCGGCGCCGGTCATTACCATGCCGCGAACGCATTGATTGCGAGTCCTGGGAGCGCTGCGGTGAAGATTCCGGAGATCCTGATGATCGAGACCGTGCACCAGCCCGGCAGCCTGGCCAGGGTGCTGCAGGTCATCGCGGACGCGGGCCTGACGATTGATCACCTGCAGTCCGTCCGCCGCGAGCAGGGCCGAACGCTGTGGGAAATCACGCTGGAGATGGACGAAGAGACCGACCGGAGCCTGTACGCCCGCATCGATGCGCTGCCGATCGCGCACTTCGTCGGCAAGTCGGACCGCGTTTTCGACCGGCACCGCGGCGGCAAGCTGCGCACGGTCTCCGCGATCGCCATCACTACGCAGCAGATCCTGCGCGACATCTATACGCCGGGCGTCGCGCGCGTCTGCCTCGCGATCCAGAAGGACCCCGCACAGGCGCGGGATTACACGAGCCTCGGTAACACCGTCGCGATCGTGACCAACGGGACGGCCGTGCTCGGCCTTGGCAACATTGGAGCGCTCGCCGGCCTGCCGGTCATGGAAGGCAAGGCAGCGCTGTTTTCCTCACTCGTCGGCATAAACGCCGTGCCAATCCTTCTGGACGAGACCGATCCGGCGAAATGCATCGAACACATCGTGGCGATCGCGAGTGGCTTCGGCGCGATCCAGATCGAGGACATTGCGGCGCCAGCCTGCTTCGAGATCGAAGACGGCCTGCGCGCCCGGCTCGACAAGCCGGTGATGCACGACGACCAGCATTGCACGGCCGTCGTGGTACTCGCCGCGACGTTGAATGCAATGCGCCGCGCAGGCAGGGACCCCGGCGGGATCGTGGTCGGCCAGATCGGACTCGGTGCGGCGGGCATCGGGATCGTGCGGTTGCTGATGCACGCGGGATTGAACCGGGTGCTCGGCTCTGATCTCGACCCGGGCGCGCTCAAGCGCTTTGCGTCGATGGGCGGGGAGCCCTCGACACTTCCCGAGCTCATGCAGAAGTGCGATCTCGTCATCGCGACGACCGGCGTCAAGGGTCTGATCAAGCCCGGCATGGTGCAGAAGGGCCAGATCATCCTGGCGCTGTCGAACCCGGATCCGGAGATCGAGCCTGTGATCGCACTGGAGTGCGGCGCGGCCTTTGCAGCGGACGGCAAGGGCATCAACAACGTCCTTGCATTCCCGGGCCTGTTCAAGGGTGCGCTGGCCGCGAACGCGAAGTGCTTCACCGATGCGATGCTGATCGCCGCGGCGCGGAGCATCGCCGGGCAGGCATCGGGCGACGACCTGGTACCGGATGCGCTCGACCGGAAAGTGCACGAGGCGGTGGCTGCGGCGGTGCAGGACGCAGCTACCTAAGGGGGAAGCAGGACAAGAGGGGACAGTCCGCCTTTTTCCTTCGGAAAAAGGGGTAAGAGGGGACAGTCCACCTTTTTCCTTCGGAAAAAGGGGACAGTCCCCTGCTAGCTGCTCATGGCGGTGCGGAGCTTTTTGAGGGCGGTCGATTCGATCTGGCGGATGCGCTCGGCGGAAACGCCGTAGTCATCGGCGAGATCCTGCAGCGTGCGCTTATCTTCCGCCAGCCAGCGCGCGCGCACGACCGCGCGACTGCGTTCGTCGAGCGTCGCGAGCGCCATCGAGAGCGAGCCCGCGACCTCGCCGTCCCACTGGTCCTGCTCCACGATGGCCGCCGGATCGGATTCCGGCGACGGCAGGTAGAGCGATGGCGAGGCGATGGACTCCTCCTCGTCCGTGTCCGGGGCCGGATCGAAAGACAGGTCGCGCGCCGAGAGGCGCTGCTCCATCTCGCGCACTTCGCGCGGTTCAACGCCGAGTTCCTGCGCAACCGCCCGGGTTTCATCGTCGGACAGCCACGCAAGGTTCTTCTTCATCCGGCGCAGGTTGAAGAACAGCTTGCGCTGCGCCTTGGTGGTCGCGACGCGCACAAGACGCCAGTTGCGGATCACGTATTCGTGGATTTCGGCGCGGATCCAGTGCACGGCGAAACTGACCAGGCGCACGCCCATCGCGGGATCGAAGCGCTTGACTGCTTTCATCAGGCCAACATTGCCTTCCTGGATCAGGTCGCCGACCGGCAGGCCATAACCCATGTAGCCGCGCGCGATATGTACGACGAAGCGCAGGTGGGAGAACACGAGCTCACGCGCCGCATCCAGGTCCTGGTGCTCGCGGAAGCGTCGCGCGAGCGCGAGTTCTTCTTCGCGGCCCAGCATCGGAATGCCGGAGACCTGCGCAATGTATGCCTCGAGGCTGCCGACCGGTCCGGACAGCGCGTGGTAAGGGTTCGAAATTGCCAGCGCGGTGCTCGTCATGGCTCTCGTTTACCTCCGTGAACCGATATTAGCAGTCACGCCACTAGAGTGCTAATTGGCCTGGAGGTTCCCTCGGCAGGCTCTCGTAAAATATAGAAAAAACAGATATTTAGGCGCGTGGCTCGATGCGGCGCAGGTGATAACCGCAAACCAGCCAGGCGCCCAGCCAGCCTAACAACGCGCCACCGGCGACGATTGCGACGAGCTCGCGGGGCTGCAGCCCCGTGAGCTTGAATGCGGCGCCATAGGCGGCCGCCAGCCGCGCGACGGGGGGTTCGAGCGCGGCCATTCCAATGGCGACCAAGGCGACCGCGAGCAAGCTGCCACCCAGGCCCTGCCAGAGGCCGGAATAGAGGAAAGGCCGGCGCACGAACGCGTTGCTGCCGCCGACCAGCTTGGTGACCTCGATCTCGGCGCGCCGGCCGTTGATCTCGAGCCGGATCGTGTTGCCGACGATTGCCAGCACGCCCGCCGCCAGCACCGCCGCGGCCAGGAAGACGAGCTGCCGCAGCGTGTCCAGGATCGCGTGCAGGCGGCGGACCCAGGCGGTATCCGCTTCAACGAGTTCGACCCCGTCCGCCTTGCGTAGCTCCACTGCGAGCGTCTCGACCGCCGCTGCCGAATCATGCGGTGCCGCCGGGCGGACCTTGACGACCCATGGCAGGGGATTCTCCGTGAGTGCTTCGAGCGCCTCGCCGATACCCGACATCGCACGAAACTCCGCGAGCCCCTCGGCGGGACTCACGAGCACCGCCTGGTCGACTTCGACCCGGGCCTGGATCGCCTGCACGGTCTTCTTCGCCTGTGCCTCGCTGGTCGGGAGGCGCAGGTAGACGGACAACTGGACCGTGTCGCCCAGGTCCGCCGTCACCGTGCGCATGTTCGCGACGACGAGATAGAGCGCAGCCGGCAACGCGAGCGCAATGCCGATCACGGCGATGGTCAGCGCCGTGGCGAAGGGCTGGCGCGCCAGCCGCCCGAGGGAGCCGACCAGCGACTGCGCGTGCCGCTCGAGCCAGGTCGCCGCCGCGCCGCCGATCGTGCGGGGCCCGGCGGGGCGTGCGGCGCGCAGTTCCTCAGGCAGCGACATGGGCACCGCTCGCCAGCCGTCCCCGCTCGATCTGGATGCGCCGCACGCGGAAGCGCTCGAGCAGGTGCACGTCGTGGGTTGCGACCATCACGGTAACGCCGACCGCATTGAAGCGGTGGAACAGGTTCATGACCTCGAGCGCCAGGTCCGGGTCGAGATTGCCGGTCGGCTCGTCCGCGATCAGCACCGGCGGCTTGGTGATGACCGCACGCGCGATGCCGACCCGCTGCTGCTCGCCGGCCGACAGCTCGAGCGGAAAGGAGCGCTCCCGGCCGAGCAGGCCGACCTGGTCGAGCGCCGCGCGCACGCGCTTGTCCATTTCGCGCCGCGGCACGCCCGCGATCGCGAGCGGCAGCGCGACATTGTCATAAACCGGCCGGTCGTCGAGCAGCCGGTGATCCTGGAACACGACTCCGACCTGGCGGCGAAACGCGGGGATCGCGCCGCGGCGCAGGCTGCCGGTATTGCGGCCGTTGACGACGACGGTGCCGCGCGTCGGCCGCTCGAGCAGCGCGATGAGCCGGAGCACCGTGCTCTTGCCGGCGCCGGAATTGCCGGTCAGGAATGCCATCTCGCCGCTTTCGAGTTCGAATGACAGTTCCGACAGCGCCTCGCGGCCATTCGGATAACGCTTGAACACGCGGTCGAAGCGGATCACTGCTCGTTCCTTGCTGCGGGTCGCAGCAGGCCATCGACATAGGCCCGGGCGTTGAAGATACCGAAATCCTCGGCCTGTTCGCCAACGCCGACGTACCGGATCGGCAGGCCGAAGCGCTGCGCGATCGCAACGACGATGCCGCCGCGTGCGGTGCCATCGAGCTTGGTCACGACGATGCCGGTGACGCCGATCGCCTTGTGGAACTGCTCGGCCTGGCGCAGCGCGTTCTGGCCGAGGCTGGCATCGAGCACCAGCAGCACCTCGTGCGGCGCATCCGGGTCGGCCTTGCCGAGCACGCGGGCGACCTTGGCCAGTTCATCCATCAGGTGCGACTGCGTATGCAGGCGGCCCGCGGTGTCCGCTATCAATACGTCGATGCCGCGCGCCCGCGCGGCCTGCAATGCGTCGAAGACGACCGCAGCGGGGTCCGCGCCCGCGGCCTGCGCGATCAGCGGGACGCCATTGCGTTCGGCCCAGACCGCGAGTTGTTCGACCGCCGCGGCGCGAAACGTGTCGCCGGCGGCGAGCATCACGGAGTGGCCTTCCTGCTGGAGCCGCCGCGCCAGCTTGCCGATTGTCGTGGTCTTGCCGGAGCCGTTGACGCCGACCACGAGGATCACGAACGGCCGGCGCGCGCGGTCGATGACGAGTGGACGCTCGACTGGCTGCAGCAACGCGCGCAGCGAAGTGCCGAGCGCGGCGACGAGCGCATCCGCTGATCCAAGTTCCCTGCGCTCGACCTGCCGGTGCAGGTCCGCGAGCACGGATTGCGTGGCCTCGACCCCGAGATCCGCGGCGATCAGCCGCGTCTCGAGCTCTTCGAGCAGCGCGTCGTCGATCTTGCGGCCTGGCAACAGGTCCGCGACCCAGGATGCGCCGCGGTTGACCTTTGCGCGCAGGCGCGCGAGGAACCCGCCCGACCCGGCGGGGCCGTCGCCCGTGGCGTTCATGCCGGCCTGCCGTGCTGCGGCCGCCTCAAGGCTCCAGCAGCGCCGATCCGCCAGGCGTGATCAGGAATCCGGCGCCGCCATTGAGGGCGAACGAGGCCGCATGCGTCTGCATCTCTGTCGTCACGGCGAGGCTCGAGGACGGGTCGAGCAGGGAGCCGTGCGAACCGGAGAGGAAATGCAGCCAGCGGCCGCTGCCGGCAGCGACGGCGGTCGGTCCGGGAGCATTCGCCTTGATGAACGCCGCGGCGTTGATCAGCCGCTGGGTGGCCACGTTCGGCACGACGGTGTCGTTGACAACCTGGGTCACGAGCAATGGCCGGGCGGCAAATGCGGTGGCGACATAGTTCAGCGGATCGCCGGAGTCGATGATGGTCTGTGCGTCGCGGAAGAACTGTTCATACAGGGTCGTCCCCTGCTGCAGTCCGGCAGCAGCGAGACCCGCGTTGACCGTCGGCGACAGGGCCGCCGATTCACGCAGCAGGTTGGCGATGCCGCCGCCCGGCACGCTGAGGTAGGCCGACTGCGTCGCGATCGGCAGCGCATTCGCCACCGTGCCGACGATGCCGCCGAGCGAGATGCCCGAATAGTGGATGCGGCTGCCGTCGATGTCCGCCACCGTGTCGCCATCGAGATCGAGCGCGGGCAGCGATTCGGCAAGCTGCACGATGTCGACCGCCGCCTGGCGCAGGTTGTCGCGGCTGGTCAGCAGGCTCGTCAGGTTGATGATGTGCGTGCCGGAGCCGTCGATGACGCCGTCCGGACCCGGTGCGCCCGTCGCGTTGTTGACGAGGTCGAGATTGAAGGTGCGCTCGTTGGCGGCCTGGTACAGCGGGCTCGTCGTATCGGTGATGCCGTGCAGCGGAATGTCGATCGCCGCGACGACAAAACCCTGCGCCGCATAGGTCGCGGCGATCGCCGCGGACTGCGTGCGATTACCGCGTAGACCGTGCTGGAAGATCACGACCGGCCAGCCTGCGATCGGTTTCGACTGGCCGGACGCCAGGTTCGGCACGGTCACGAACAGCGGGATATTCCGGTTCGACAGCACGACCGGCACCGGATTGAAGCGCGACAGGTGCGTGGTGGTCGCGGCGCCGGGCACGGCCGTAAACGGCGCGCCACGCCAGGATCCGGTCAGCGGCGCCGCCGCATCGTGGTAATAGGGGATCGCCAGCGTGCCGACATAGACGTTCGCGATCGGCGGCAGCGCCGGGTTCAACGCGGCCAGCGTCAGGCCCGTGAACTGGGTTGCGATCGCGGTCGGCTGTGCCTGGTTCGCTGCGATATTGAGCGTATCGCGAGTCGCCTGCGTCGAGAACGAGAATGTCAGCACCACGTTCGCCGCCGGGACGCCAACGGCTCCCGCGATCTGCAGATGCGCGCCGGTCAGCTGGCAGATGCCGTTCAGCGACGCATTCGTGATCGCCGCGCAGGTCGGCAGGGCGTTCTTGATCGCCGTGTAATCGTTGTCAGGCGTTGCGGCGTCGCCGGCCATGCTCTGGAGGCCGTTGGTCAGGATGACCAGGTAGCCGACGTTGGTCGCGCCGGTCGACGGCGTCAGCGGGCGCAAGGGCACGATCTCGAGTGTCGAGCCGCCGGAATCCACGGTTGTGGCGACGCGCGCCGTGTAGTCCGTGCCAAACACGCGCAGGCCGCGTACGCCGACTGTCGCTTTCGTTGCGTTGTCGACGGTGACCTCGATCATGCGCACGGTCGCGCCCGAGATGGTCGCCGGATTGATCGGCACCGAGAAGCGCGCGGTCGCCGTGGCGACCGTCGAATAGCCGTCGAGCGCGTTGACGCGCGCGGCATTCGGCAGGAACGGCGTCGCCGGGATGTTCAGCGTGCCGTCGGTGCTTCCATTGAAATAAAGGTCGGTCGGATACGGCAGCACGCCGGACAGCGGAACGAAACTCGCCCGGAACGCCCCGACACCCGGCTGGGTCGCGGGATTGCCGTTGCCGGACTGGGTGTTGGTCGGGCCGATGTTGTCCGCGGAGCCGGAGCAACCCCCGAGCACGAGACCAGCCAGCAGTGCGGTGACGAAACGAATGCTCATTGGGAGGCTCCGACTATATGTTGTCCCCAACCTGGGCGCGTATCATCGCGCTCGCTAGTTTCGGGTGAGCCTACGCCCGGCCCGAATCGTCTCGCAAGTCTAAGGGATTGGCGGCACTCGATGCGTCGTGTTCGTGGTTCCGGCTCCAACAATGCGCTGCAAAATAGACCGAATGCCCTGCGCATCATCGGCGGTGAGTGGCGCGGCAGGCGCATCCGTTTTCCGGGCCTTGCGGGCCTGCGGCCGACCCCGGACCGGGTGCGCGAAACGCTGTTCAACTGGCTCGCGGCAGTCGTCGCCGGCAGCCGCTGCCTCGACCTCTTTGCGGGCAGCGGCGCGCTCGGGCTCGAGGCGCTGTCGCGGGGCGCGGCCTGCGTGTGCTTCTTGGAGCGCGAGCGCGAGGCGGCCGACTGCTTGCGCGAAATGGCGATGGCGCTTGCGCCGGAGCGGGCGAGCGTCCTGCATGCCGACGCACTCGCCTGGCTCAGGGGCCCGGCCACGCCTTTCGACGTCGTCTTCCTGGATCCGCCGTTCGGTTCGGAACTCCTGCCTGCAGCGATGAGCGCGCTGGAGTCCGGCGGGTGGCTGGCAGCGAACGCATACATCTACCTCGAGGCACCTGCTACCGACGGGCCGCCCGGCCTCCCGGCGAACTGGACGATGCACCGGTCCGGGCGCGCGGGCGCGGTCGGGTATCATCTGGCACGCCGAACCGGGGACCTGAGAGTGGGGGCGACGTGAATCCGAAGCGCAGCGCGTTCTATCCCGGCACTTTCGATCCGATCACCAATGGCCACCAGGACCTGGTGCGCCGCGCCGCGGGCATCTTCGATCGCGTCGTCATCGGCATCGCGGCGAATCCCGGCAAGGCGCCCCTGTTCTCGCCCGATCAGCGGGTCGACCTGGCGCGGCGCGTCCTCGCGGACCTGCCGAACGTCACGGTCATCGGCTATACGGGCCTGACGGTCGACCTGGCTCGCGAGCAGGGCTGCGGCGTCGTGATCAGGGGCCTGCGCGCCGTGTCGGACTTCGAGTTCGAGTTCCAGCTCGCGAACATGAGCCGCCACCTGGCGCCGGAGGTGGATTACGTGTTCCTGACGCCGAAGGAACAATTCACCTTCATTTCGTCGACACTCGTGCGCGAAATCGCGCTGCTCGGCGGCGACGTGTCGCGCTTCGTCCACCCGCTCGTGGCCGAGGCGCTCGAGGCCCGCCGCAACCAGCCACGACAGGGTTGATGGTTCGTGTCCGCTAGCGCTGGCAGACCGGGCACCAGTAGGTACTGCGCTGTCCCTGCACGAATTGCCTGATCGGCGTCCGGCAGCGTCGGCAGGGCTTGCCGCGGCGGTCGTAGACAAACAGCTTGCGGCCGAAGTATCCGGGCATCCCGTCGGCGTCCACGTAATCGCGCAGCGTCGTGCCGCCGACCTCGATCGCCTCCGAAAGCACGTCCTTGATCGCCGCGACCAGCGCGTCCATGCGTAGCCGGCTCACGCGGCCCGCGGCGAGACCCGGGCGGATGCCGGCGCGAAACAGGGCTTCGCTCGCATAGATGTTGCCGACGCCGACGACCTGGCGTGAATCCATGATGAATGACTTGATCGAACAGCTCCGGCCGCGCGCGTGGCGCCACAGGCCCGCGCCATCGAAGGCATCCGACAGCGGCTCGGCCGCGAGTTTTGCGAGCAGCGCGTGGCGCGCGGGCGGACCCGTCGTGTACAGCAGGCTGCCGAAGCGGCGCGGATCGTTGAAGCGCAGGCAGCGACCCGAATCCAGCACCAGGTCGACGTGATCGTGGGCGAGCGGCGGCGATTCGGCGGCCAGCACGCGCAGGCTGCCGGACATGCCGAGGTGCCAGATCAGGGTGCCAGCGTCGGTTGCGACCAGCAGGTACTTTGCGCGCCGGCCGACCGAGCGGATGGTCGTGCCCTGTACCCGCGCGGGCAGCGTCTGCGGCACTCGCCAGCGCAGCCGCCACTGCCTCACGACCAGCCGTTCGATCCGCCGGCCGACGAGCCAGGGCTCGATGCCCCGGCGCGTCGTTTCTACCTCAGGTAGTTCCGGCATCCCACCTCAGAAGCGGGTCCTGAACTCCAGGCCCCAGCGCCGCGGCTCGTTGATGAACCCGGTCAGGTTGTTGAAGTCGATGCCGCCGACCGCCTCGATCTCGTCGGTGATGTTGCGGCCGAACAGGGCCAGCTGCTGCCGGCCGTCGTTCCAGTTGTAGCCGACCCGCAGGCCGCCTTCGAGCAGCGAAGGTCCTTCGAACTCGACCGACTCATACAGGAAGAAATTCACTTCGCTGCGGTAGGCCCAGTCCGTGTAGACGAAGAACTCGCCATTGCCGACCGGCATGCCCCAGCGCGCCGTGAAGTTCGCGATCCACTCCGGCGACTGCGGCAGCCGGTTGCCGTCGATGCTGACGGTGGCCGGCACGAACGGCGGAAACGCCGGCGAGGTGACCGGATCGAGGAAGGTGCAACCGCTGTTGCAGACCTGCACGCCGAGGTTCGGGTCGTCGATCTCGGCGTCGTTGTAGCTGGCGCCGAACGTGATCAGCAGGTTGTCCGTGAGGAAGGCCTCGAAGTCGATTTCGACACCCTGGCCGTCGACCTGGTCGGCATTGATCAGCGTGTTGAAGTTGGTTGCGCCGCCGACCGCCGTCAGCTGCTGGTCATCCATCTGGTATGCGTAAACGGTGAGCCCGAGCCGCGCGCGATCGTTCCACAGGCTGGTCTTGATGCCCGCCTCGAGCGAGAGGATCTCCTCCGCGCCGGCAACCGATACGACGTCGCCGAACAGCAGGCGACCCTGGATGGACGGCGCGCGGAAGCCCTGGGCCACGCGCGCATAGACGTTGGTGTCGTCGCTCACGGCCCAGGTCGCGCTCGCGTCCCAGCTCACGTTGTCGTCGCTTGCATCCGCGGTGAGCGGTCCGATCG
>JBBEAB010000068.1:0-32077 GCA_040899645.1 Steroidobacteraceae bacterium | reverse complement strand
GGCCCTGCGCCGATCGGGGACTGGGTCCGTTGGGCCACGAAGTCCTTTTCGTCGTCGGTGTAGCGCACGCCGGCGCGGAGCGTCAGGGCGTCGGAGAAGTCGTACTCCATCGAACCGAACACGGCCCAGGCCTTGTTCTCCTGCCGCTGCACGGCATAACCGTTCTGCGCGCCGTTCGCGAGCGTGTCGAAGTTGAAGCTGTCGATCGTGAGGTCTTCGTTGAAGTAGTAGATTCCCGCCTGCCAGTCGAGCGCGCCCCATTCGCGCGATTCCCAGCGGAATTCCTGCGTGAACTGGCGGTGGCCCCGGAGGCCGTCCGCGGATTCGGCGGCGAACGGGATGAAACCCGGCCCGGAAGGCGGCGCCGTGAAAGCCGTACCGTAACCGCCGTCGATATCGCCGCGCGAGAGCACGTCGACCGATTCGTAGCCGGTGATCGAGTGCAGCGTCACGCGGCCGAAGTCCTTGCGGACACGGATATTCGCCCCGTGGCTGTCGAGTTCCTGGTCATTGCTCCCGTCGATGGACACGACCTCGGGATCGAAGCCGCTGACCAGGCCGTTGGAGCCGACCTCGAAGATGTTCGCGCGGAACATGCGTGCCGTGCCATCGAGGCTGCGCGCGTGGAGGTTGAACAGCAGGCTCAGGTCTTCGCCCGGTTCGTACAGGAACTGCAGGCGGCCGGCGAGTTCGTCGAATCCCTCGAAGGCATCGCTCTCGATGACATCGCTGCCGTCCGGCAGCACGTTGTCGATCCAGCCCTCGCGGTGCTGGTACAGGCCCGAGAAACGCGCGGCCCAGTGCTCGCCGAGCGCGCCGCCGACGGCGCCCTCGACATTCACCGATGTATCGTCGCCGAAACTCGCCTGGACGTAGCCGCCGCCGTCACGCGACGGGCGCACTGAATTGAACTTGATGACGCCGGCCGGCGTATTGCGGCCGAACAGCGTGCCCTGCGGGCCGCGGAACATCTCGACCATCTCCAGATCGAAGACCGGGAATCCCTTCAGGATCGGATTTTCCTGCACGACGTCGTCATAGACGAGCGAGACGGGCTGCGACGCATTGAGGTCGAAATCCGTATTGCCGAGGCCGCGGATGTAGAAGCGGGGGAAGGCACGGCCGAACGAGGATTCGATCAGCAGGCTCGGCAGGCGCCCGGACAGGAAACGGATGTCGTCGCCGCCCGAGCCGAGGACGTCCAGTTTTTCGTCACCGAGCGTCGAGACGGCGACCGGCACGTCCTGCACGTTCTCCGTGCGGCGCTGGGCCGTCACCATCACCGGATCGAGCGTCGTGCCCGACGCCGGCGTCTGGGCGAGCGCCGCGGGAAGCGGCAAGGCCATCGCGATCGCGGCTGCGAGACAACGACGCGCCGGTGCGGACTGTGCGCCAAGCTGTGCGTTACGCATTCTGGAAACTCCCCTGTGTGCACGCGTACCGGGTCATCCGGGCGCGCAGATTGCGGGGGAGTTTAGCCGAGCGGGGCGCCCGGGCCTACTTGATCTTCGATTCCTTGTAGGTCACGTGCTTGCGCGCGACCGGGTCGAACTTGCTGAGCTCCATCTTCTCGGGATGCAGGCGCTTGTTCTTGGTCGTCGTGTAGAAGTGGCCGGTGCCGGCGGTCGATACGAGCTTGATCTTGTCGCGCATGGCAGTTCCTTCAGACCTTGGTGCCGGCGGCACGCAGTTCCGCTATGACGGTCTCCAGGCCGCGCTTCTCGATGGTGCGCAGGCCGCGCGTGGACAGGCGCAGCGACACCCAGCGCCCCTCGCTCTCGAGCCAGAACCGCTGGGTATGCAGGTTCGGCAGGAAGCGGCGGCGCTTCTTGATGTTCGAGTGGGAGACCTTGTTGCCGGAGCGCGGGCGCTTACCGGTAACCTGACAGACGCGTGACATGGTGCTGGCTCCAAATGAGCCGCGTATTAGACCAGCCGCCGTTCTGGCAGTCAAATCAGTATGTTGAGCCTTAAATCAGGCCCTTTTCAGCAAGGGAAATGCAGTTTCCATCGCCGATGATCAGGTGGTCCAGCAGACGAATTTCGACCAGGGACAAGGCATCGCGGAGCCGGGCGGTAATGATTTCGTCGGCCTGACTGGGCTCAGCGATTCCGGAGGGGTGGTTATGGGCCAGGATCACGGCCGTCGCGTTGTGGGCGAGCGCCTTCTTGACCACTTCGCGCGGATGGACGCTGGCGCCGTCGATCGTTCCCCGGAACAGTTCTTCGCAGCGGGTCAGGCGGTGACGGCTGTCCAGGAACAGGCAGCAGAACACTTCGTGCTCGAGGTCCCGCAGGCGCGCGATCAGGTAGTCACGGGCGGCGCGGGGGCTGCCGAGCAGGGGGCCGGCCTGCAGCCGTTCGAGGTGGTGCCGGCGCACGATCTCGAGCGCCGCCTGCAGTTCGGCCCAGCGCGCCGGTCCGACACCCTGCTGGCCGCACAGGACATTGCGTTCGGCCGTCAGGACGCTGCGCAGCGAGCCGAATCGCGTGAGCAGCGAGCGGGCGATGTCGAGGGCGTTTCGACCTTGCACGCCATGGCGCAGCCAGATCGCCAGTAGCTCCGCCTCCGACAGGGCGCCGGGACCGAGCTGCAGCAATCTCTCCCGGGGTCGTTCGGCCAGTGGCCAGTCGCGTATCTGCATGTTTTCCTCCACCGCGGAGTCTGCCGCCGGGCGCCCGGCCCTGACGGTCGCAAATCGCGCCAGTAAAGGGATAATCGGCACATGAAGAAACTGCAGGTCCGCATCCTCGACCCGCGCGTCGGGCAGGACATCGCGCTCCCGGGCCGCGCGACCGTGGGTTCAGCGGGCCTGGACCTCCGCGCCTGCATCGATACGCCGCTCGTTCTGGAACCCGGCCAGACCCACCTGGTGCCCACCGGCCTCGCGATCCACCTCGCGGACCCGGGCCTCGCGGCCGTGCTGCTGCCGCGCTCCGGCCTCGGCCACAAGCACGGCATCGTGCTCGGCAACCTGGTCGGCCTGATCGACTCGGATTACCAGGGCCAGGTGATGGTCTCAGTGTGGAATCGCGGCAGTCATCCGTTCACGATCGAGCCCGGCGAGCGGATCGCGCAGATGATCGTGGTGCCGGTCGTGCAGGTGGAGCTGGAGGTCGTCCAGCAGTTCGGGGAGAGCGCGCGCGGGGCAGGGGGATTCGGCAGTTCCGGTCGCGGCTGAGGCGGCTCCGTCAGGCTAGCGCGGCACGACCGCGCGCAGTTCCTTGTAACGCTGGATGTCCGCTTCGAAATTGAGGCGGATGTTTTCGCGTTCCTCGCGGCGCTTGTACAGGTTCTTTTCCTGGGTCTCGATGTCGCTGGCCGAGCGCTCGAGGTCGTCCGTCAGTCCATCCGGCATCTGTGGGGCATCGGCTTCCTTGCTGAGCGGTGCAAAGCGCGAGGCCTGCCGCAGGACCTGCGTGCGTTGCGCGCGCAGGTTCGCCAGTGACTGTTCCTGGATGGTCAGCTGGGCATCGACCAGTTCGAGCCGCGTGTCGCGCAGCACCTCGAGTTCCTGGACATTCTGGTAGGTCTGCAACAGCACGCGATCGCGCAGCTTGCGTTTCTTCTCATCGCGCGCCGCTTTCTCCGCCGCCGCGATGGCGGCGGCTTCCTCCGGCGTGATCGTGCCTTCCTCGCGGCCGACGGGCACGCCCTGACGGTTCAGGATGTCGCGATCCTGCTCGGCGTACTCGGGCGGCACGCTGTCGCCGTAATGCACCTGGCCGTCCTTGTCGACCCAGCGATAGAGTTTCGTCTTGTCCTTGCCGGACTGCGCGTCCGCAGCGCCGGCGACCAACGCCAGCAGCACCGCGGGCAATAGCATTCTGAGCGGCCAAGCATTCATCTAGGGCACCTCTGTCGACATATTGTCCGGTCCCCCGGGCCCGGTTCGACCGTAACTGGGTCACGCTTCGCTGTCGACACATTCACTCGCCCGGTGGTTCCGCAGCGAAGCCAGCTCTTCGCTCGGCCCGGATGCTTCCAGGTACTCGATCAGGTCGTCGAGATTGATGATCTTAACAACCGGGATGCTGAATACGGCCTGAACCTCCTGCACCGCGGACCGGGTGCCCTGGCCGCGCTCCTGGCGATCCAGGGCCAGCACGACCCCGGCCGGGCGCGCGCCGGCCGCGCGGATCAGGTTGACGGACTCGCGGATGGCGGTCCCGGCGGTGATGACGTCGTCGACGATCAGCACCCGCCCCTCGAGCGGCGCCCCGATCAGCGCGCCGCCTTCGCCGTGGGCCTTCGCTTCCTTGCGGTTGAATGCGACCGGCACGTTGCGGCGCTGGTGCTCCGCGAGCGCAATCGCGGTCGCGGTCGCAAGCGGAATGCCCTTGTAGGCCGGTCCGAACAGCATGTCAAAGGCGGTTGCCGCCTCGACGATGGCCTGCGCGTAAGCGGCGCCGAGACGCGCCAGCGAAACGCCGTCGTTGATCAGCCCGGCATTGAAGAAGTACGGGCTCGGGCGTCCGGACTTCAGCGTGAACTCGCCGAATCGCAGCACGCCGCGGGCGAGGATCAGTTCGATGAACTCTTTCTGGTGGGGCCGCATGCAGACTTCCCGCGCCAGTGCGTATCATGGGGGCACGGCCGCGGGTCCAGCATGCGCATCATCACGCTCAACTGCAACGGTATCCGGTCGGCGGCCGCGAAGGGCTTCTTCGACTGGCTGCCGCGGCAGGCGGCCGATGTCGTCTGCCTGCAGGAGACAAAGGCGCAGGAGCACCAGCTCGGCGACGCCTGCTTCCGGCCCGACGGGTACCACTGCCGCTACTTCGACGCGAAGCGGCCCGGATACAGCGGCGTCGCCGTCTATTCGAGGCGCAAGCCTGACCGCGTGGTCGCCGGCTTCGACGTGCCGGAGTTCGACGGCGAGGGCCGTTACCTCGAATTCCAGTTCGGGCGGCTGTCGGTGGTTTCGATGTACCTGCCATCGGGATCGTCCGGACCTGAGCGGCAGGAATCGAAGTACCGGTTCCTGGACGCATTCCTTCCGTACCTGAAGAAGCTCGGGCGTCGCGACCGTGACTACGTGCTCTGCGGCGATATCAACATCGCGCATCGCGAAATCGACTTGAAGAACTGGAAGTCGAACCGAAGGAATTCCGGGTTCCTGCCGGAAGAACGCGCCTGGCTCGACCGCGTGTTCGGCGAGCTCGGCTGGGTGGACGCATTCCGCGAGGTGGATCCGCGCCCCGATCAGTACACCTGGTGGTCGAACCGCGGACAGGCGCGGGCAAAAAACGTCGGCTGGCGCATCGACTACCAGATCGCGAGCCCGAAGCTTGCGGGTCGCGCGCGGCGCGCCTCGATCTACCGCGACAGCTGGTTTTCCGACCACGCGCCGCTGACGATGGATTACGACCTTTGAAGGTCTGGGCTTCAATCAGGCCCTACTTCGAACGTGAGTCGCTGGCCGCGTTCTTTGTCGGCGTCTCATCGGGGTTTCCGTACGCGATGATCGGCGCCACGCTGACCACGCGGCTCGCGCAGGACGGCATCGACAAGCGGACCATCACCGCGTTCACGCTGGCCTTCCTGGTCTACAACCTGAAGGTGTTCTGGGCCTGGATCGTGGACGGCGTGCGTATCCCGCTGCTGGGCCGGCTCGGCCAGCGCGTGTCCTGGCTGCTGCTGTCAGGCCTTGCAGTGATCGCAGCCGTGGTCAACCTCGCGCTGGTCGATCCGGCTGCCAGCATCCAGGCGACCGTCTTCGCGGCCGTGCTGGTCGGCGTCGCCGGCGCGACCTACGACATCGTCATCGATGCCTACCGCATCGAGACGCTGAAGCCCAGCCAGCTCGGGGTCGGCTCCGGCATGTCGCAGTACGGCTGGCGCATCGGATCGGCCGCTGCCGGGGCGCTTGCGCTCGTCGTCGCGGAACGCATGGGCTGGGCCGCGGCCTACATCGCCTGCGCGGTGTTTGCGCTACCGGCGATGCTGACGGGCCTGATCGTCGGCGAGCCCGTGCGGCACGTCGTCGTGGCCGGAACGCGCGGTATTGCGGCGGTCTGGAATTCCATCACCGGTCCATTCGCGGAATTCCTGCGCCGCTCGGGCGCCTGGCTCGTGTTGATCTTCATCCTGGTGCACAAGATCGGCGACACGCTCGCGAACCTCACCTTGCGCCTGCTGTTCAACGACCTTGGATACCTGAATGACGAGATCGCGCTGTATGACGTCGGGGTCGGGTTCTGGGCGTTCCTCGCGGGTATATTCGCAGGTGGCATCCTGTACACGAGAATGGGATTGCAGCGATCGGTCCTGCTTGCGCTCGTGCTCATGGGTGTGTCGAACCTGAGCTTCGCGCTGCTGGCCGCGGCGGGTCACAGCAACGCGGGTCTCGCTGCAGCAATCGGTTTCGAGAACTTCGCCAGCGGCTACGGCGGTGTCGTGGTGGTCGCCTATTTCTCGGCACTTTGCAACCTGCAATTCACGGCCGTGCAGTACGCGTTGATCTCCGCGGCGGCCTCCGTGGTTGGACGCGCGCTGACCGGCACGACCGCAGGCGGTCTGATCCAGGTGATGGGCTATGTGAACTTCTACCTGTTCACCACCGTGCTGGCGCTACCGGGCATCGGGCTCTTCTGGTACATGAAGCGCAAAGGCCTGATCGACCGCGCGCTCGGAACCGCGGGCCGGAGCAACGGATGATCGACGAACTGCTGAAGTTCTTCGTGCTGTTCTTCGTGATCGTCGAGCCGATCTCGCTGGTGCCGCTGTTCGCCGCGCTGACCGAGGGCGCGGACGATGCATTCCGTCGCCGGATGGCGCTGCGCGCGGTGCTGATCGCGGGTGCCGTGTTCGCGCTGTTCGCGGTCGGCGGCGCCTGGTTCCTGCAGACCATGGGCATCAGCATGGCGGCCTTCCGCATTGCCGGCGGCATCATGCTGTTCCTGATCGCGCTCGAGATGGTGTTCGCGCGCGAGTCCGGCACGCGCGTGACCTCGGAGGAGAAGACCGAGCACCGCACGCGCGCCGACATCTCGGTGTTTCCGCTGGCATTCCCGTTCATCGCCGGACCGGGCGCGATTGCGATCGTGTTGCTGACGTTTGGGGCATCACGTGCGGACCTGCCGCTGTCATTCGGATTGTTCGGCGTCGTCATCGCGGTGCTTGCGATCACCTACGCACTGATGCGCCTGACGCCGACTGTCATGAAGGTCATGGGAGTGACCGGCGCCAACGTCGTCAACCGGCTGTCTGGCGTCGTGCTCGCCGCGCTCGCCGTGCAGTTCATCATCGACGGCGCGACGGCCGCATTCGGCTGAAGCCGGTCCGGATCAATGCGACGAAACATTGCGCTGGCGCGACGAGCCGCAGCGCGCGTCGCACACCGCGAAGCCGCGTGGAACTACCGTACTGGAATGTATTGCAGGCCCGTCATTCGACCCGCCTTCCGGCGCATGGGATTGCGCACGATGGCAGCGGTTGCGGCGAGCCTTGCGGTCGCCGTGCCTGCTGACGCGGCTGCCCGCGCCTATGGCGTTCGTCCGCAGGAAACCGATTCCGCCATCCAGCAGTACAACCAGTCGCATCGGATCTTCCTGGATGACGCGATTGCGCCGCGCGGACAGCTGCTGGTCTTCCTGCCCGGCACGGGAGCGACGACGGGCGACCAGGAAGAGTTTGGTCGCACCGCTGCCGGACTCGGCTATCACGTCGTTTACCTGATGTATCCCAATGACGTGGCTGCGGCCGTGTGCCAGGACGACGAGGACGAGACCACGTTCGAGAAATTCCGCCGCGAGATCATCGGTGGCGACGATCTCGATTCGCGCGTGTCGGTGGATCGCGTGAACAGCATCGAGCATCGCTTGCTGCGGCTGATCCGGTGGCTGGCGGCAAATCGCGCCGCCGAGGGCTGGCGACAATACCTGGCGGATGACCACGTGGACTGGTCCAGGGTCGTGCTCGCCGGACACTCGCAGGGCGGCGGGCATGCGCAGTTGCTGGCAAAGGACCACCGGGTCGCGCGCGTCGTCGTGTTGGGCTCGCCGAAGGACTACAACCAGCGTCACGGGCGGCCGGCGGCCTGGTATGGCGGCGGCGCGACGCCTGCGGGGCGCCTGTTCGCGTTCGTGCACGAGCAGGACTCCCAGGCCTGCAGCTATGAACAGCAACTCGCGAACCTTCGCGCATCCGGCCTGACGACGGTCGCCGACACCGACCGGCTCGCGCCGCCGTACGACCACGCCCATGTGCTCACGACCAACCAGCCCGGCACACCTGTCAATTCCGGACTTGCGCACCTCGGACTCGTGTTCGACTTCACCCTGCCGCGCGGACCCGATGGCCGTCCGCTCTACCGCGCGGTCTGGATCTATATGCTGACCGAGCCGGTGGAGTGATCGCAGCGCGCGATCGGGCGATCAGGAACGTGAAGCGGGCGTCACGGGGTTCTGCGGTACTCGAGGTCAAAGACCCGATGGCCGAGACGCCGGCCGCGATTTTCAAATCGCGTGACGCCGCGATCCGGCTTTCCGATGAAGCGCCCGTTCAGCGCCGCGTTCGCGAGTCCCGGCGCCGCATTCAGCACCTCGAGCATCCAGTCCGCATAGGGCTCCCAGTCGGTCGCGAGGCGGAAGATCCCGCCTTGTTTCAGGCGGCTCGCCACGAGGGCGGCAAACGCGGGCTGCACGATGCGGCGCTTGTGATGGCGCTTCTTCGGCCAGGGATCCGGAAAGTAGAGAAGCACTTCGTCGAGCGAACCGGGCGCGATCATCGCCTGCAGCACCTCGACCGCATCGTGCACGACGACCCGCACGTTCGTGAGGCCGCGCGACTCGATGCCGAGCAGGCAGTGCCCGACGCCGGGCGGATGCACCTCGATGCCGATGAAGTCCACCTGTGGCGACTGCGCGGCGAGCTCGACGAGCGTCGCGCCGTCGCCGAAGCCGATCTCGAGCACGCGCGGTGCAGGTCGGCCGAAGACGCCGTCCAGGTCGAGTGCCGCGGATGCGAATGGCAAGCCCCAGCGCGGCAGCAGCTCGTCGAGCGCGCGCCGCTGCGCGCGCGTGATGCGTCCCGCGCGCAGCACGTAGCTCCTGATCGGCGGCCGCGTCGCGTCGCCTGCATCGACCTTCATACGCGTCCGGCAACGATCAGGTCCGCGCCGAGCTCGCCGACGTTGCGGCAGCCGGTCAGCGCGAGCGTACGGTCGAACTCATCGGCGAGTATCGCGATTGCGCGCGAGACGCCGGCTGCGCCGCCTGCCGCGAGGCCATAGACCGGCGCGCGGCCGAGCAGCACGCCCTCGGCGCCGAGGGCCACGGCTTTCGCGATATCGCTGCCGCGGCGCACGCCGCCGTCCACCAGGATGGACGCGCGCCCACCGACCGCGCGCACGACTTCCGGCAACGCATCCATGCCGCTGATCGCGCCATCGAGCTGGCGTCCGCCGTGATTGGAGAGCACCAGGCCATCGACGCCCGCAGCAACGGCCCGTTCGGCATCGTCGGCGCGCAGCACGCCCTTCAGCAGGAGTTTCTTCGGCCACAGGTCGCGGAACCGGCGGATGTCGTCCCAGCAGAATGACGGGTCGAACATGCCGTGGCCGACGAAGGAATTGACGTCGCGCCCCGGCCCGAGCTCGCGCTCGACATTGACGAATCGCGGCCGCCGCGTCGCGACGGTCGCGAGCCAGCGCGGATTCATCAGCATGTCGAGCCGGGTCGCGAGCGTGAAGCGCTGGTGGGGCAGCAGCCCGGTGCGCAGGTCACGCTCGCGCTTGCCGGCGACCGGAAAGTCGCTGGTCAGGATCACGCACTCGAATCCGGCGTCGCGCGCGCGGGCGATGATCGCCTCGGTGATGCGCCGCTCCGAGAATACGTAGGCCTGCAGCCACAGGCGTCCCGGCGCCTCGCGCGCGATGTCCTCGACCAGGCTCATCGATACGGTGGACATCGCGAACGGCACGCCGGCCGCCGATGCGGCGCGCGCGAGCTCCAGGTCGCCGTCGCGCCACGACAGCCCGTTCAGTCCGGTCGGGCCGATGACGATCGGCAACGCCGAGGGTGCGCCGAGGAGGTGTGTGGAGCTGTCGCGGGCCGACACGTCGACCAGCGTGCGCGGACGGAAGCGCAGCCTGGCGAATACCTCGCGATTGGCGCCGAGCGTCAGTTCGTCCTCCGCACCGCCATCCACGTAGGTGAATACGAAGCGGGGCAGCCTCTGCCGCGCGATTGCGCGCAGGTCCTCGATGTTGATCGCATCCTGGTATTGCATGTCGCTTTCCTAGACCGTCTGTCCCGCGATGCGACCGGTCAGCAGGCAGCCGCCGAGAAACGTGCCTTCGAGGCCGCGCTTGCCATTCATGCCGCCGCCGCCGAAACCCGCCGCTTCGCCGATCGCGAACAGGCCGCCGATCGGCCGGCCATTGCCATCCAGCGCGCGGCATTGCAGGTCGGTCTGGATGCCACCCATACTCTTGCGGCTGATCACGTGCTCGCGGATCGCCATCAGTGGCCCGGCCGCCGGGTCGAGGATGCGCTGGAATGCGCAGGTCCTGATCCGGTCGCCCGGCCAGCGCCGCGCCGCGGCGATGCGACGCAGCTGCTCGTCGTTGTGGAAGCGCGGGCCGCGCGCAATGGCGGCATCGTAGCGCGCGACCGCGGCCTCGACGGTCGTGAAATCGACCACATCGTCGCCATTCAGCGCGTTCATCCGCTCGACGAGCTCCGGCAGCGTCGCCGCCTGCACGATGTCCTCGCTGTTGCGCGTCAGCTCTTCATACAGCCAGCGGTTGCCGAACAGGAGATCGAGCGCGAAGCGCAGGCGCCGGCGGTCGCGGATCGCCGGGTTGAACTCGGCCCCCGAAACCGCGAGCTCGCGCAGCGCGATGCGGCGATTCAGCAGCTGCCAGCTGTAGCCGCCGGGCTCCTGGCAGATCCGGGCGACGAGGTCGTGGGTGTCGAATCCGGTCACCAGCGGCATGGACCCGATGCGTTCGCCGCGCGCATTGAGCCAGAGCGCCGACTTCGGCGGAATCAGCGAGAGGCCGTGGCCGGGCTTGCGCGGACGCCAGTGCCGGATGCCGGCCGCGTAGTTCCACTGCCAGTCGAGGTGGGTGACACTTGCGCCGACGGCCGCGGCGGCATCGTGCAGCGTGCCGTCGGCGAAGCGATGCGAACCGTTCAGGATGACCGGTGGCGGCCGGCCCCAGTCCGCGTGCCAGTTCCGGCGCACACGCTCCACATCGCCGTTGATGCCGCCCGCCGCGATCACGACCGATTCCGCCGCGACTTCAAATGGCCGGCCCTCCGGTTCGGTGGCGCCGGTCAGGCCGGTGACGACGCCGGCCTGCGTCCGAAGCGCGTCGACTCGGTGGCCAAAGCGCAGTTCCAGCAGCTCGCGCCGCGGATGCTTCAGCAGCCGGTCCGTCAGGGTCAAGGCGAGTGCCTGGCCCGTGCCCCAGACCACGTGGAAGCGCGGCACGGAGTTGCCGGGTCGGAACAGGCCGCGTTCCACCCACATCGGCATCGGCAGGAAGCGGATGCCGGCGGCCGTCAGCCACTCGAAAACGTCCGGCACGCAGCGTTCGACATAGTGGCGCGCCCAGGCGCGAGGCCACGGGTGCTCGTCCGCAAGCTCGCCGAAGGAGATCCAGTCCGCGAACCCGAGTTCCACGCTGTCGCGGACGCGATAACGGCGTTGCAGGGGCGTATCGGCAAACCACAGGCCGCCGAAGGCATCCCGCGCCAGCCCGCCGATGTTTTCCTCGAGGTCGCGGTCGAGCAGCAGCACCCGCCGGCCGCGCGCCAGCGCCTCGATCGCCGCCGCAATGCCTGCAAGGCCGGCGCCGATAATCGCAACATCCGTCGAATGCCGATCGGGATTCATGCCCGTGAATGTACACGCGCCGGAATGGCGGAGTATATTGGCGACGATTCGGAGAGATCGCTGCCGGCCCCCAGGCTCCCGCAAGAGAGCGCCGCTGCGACCCGGAAAGGCAACAGGCTTCGTTCGAGAATCGGAGGGGATCATGAAATCGTTTTCAGGTGCGCTCGGCATCGCCGCGGCGCTGTTGGTCGGTTCCGCGTTCGCGACGGGCGCGCTCGCGCAGGGCATCCTCGGCCAGAAGAAAGGCAAGGGCGGTTCGGAAGTGCAAGGCGCCGCCGGCACGCAGGGCGCACAGGGAGCCGCGTCGGACCTCGAGAAATGCGACAAGCCGATGGGGGCGGTTGCGGTCGTGGAACCGCAGGACTACGTGATGCAGGCGCTGTCGCGCTACAACCTGCAGTCGCCGGTCAGCCTGATCCGCATGATGATCCAGCAGTCGAACTGCTTCATCGTCGTCGAGCGCGGCCAGGGCATGCAGAACATGATGCAGGAGCGGGCGCTTGCCGGCGGCGGCGAGATGCGCGGCGGTTCCAACATCGGCGGCGGCCAGATGGTCGCGGCGGATTTCATCCTGACGCCCAGCGTCGTCTTCTCGGAAAGCAATGCGGGCGGGGTCGGCGGGGCGCTTGGCGGGCTGCTGGGCGGGCGTGGTTCCGCGATCGGCGCGCTGGTGGGCGGCCTCAAGTTCAAGGAAGCGCAGACCAGCATGCTGGTGGCCGATTCGCGCTCCGGAGTACAGGTCGCGGCGGCGGAAGGCAGCTCGAAGAAAGCGGACCTCGGCCTGGGCGCGGCCGTTTTCGGCGGCGGCGCGGGCGGCGGTATCGGCGGCTACAGCAATACCAATGAAGGCAAGGTCATCGCCTCGAGCTTCGCCGACAACTACAACAACATCGTGCGCGTGATCAGGAACGACCCGAACCTGCAGCGTGATGTCGGCTCGCTGGCGCAGGAAGCGGCGGCCGGCGGCTCGACCAAGGCGGGCGCCGTCTTCAACGAGGGCGACGTGCTCTACCCGAAGATCGCCGGCGTGAAGCTGATGGGCAGCGCGGCCGATGCCGGCAAGACGCTCGGCACCCTCGCCAAGGGCGACGAGATGATCTACATGGGTGCCGAGGAGAACGGCTACCTGAAGGTCGAATCCGGCAAGGGCAGCGGCTGGGTCAAGAAGATACTGGTCTCGAAGTAAGGCCGGCGCGCCCGATCGCGGCGATCATCTCGAGCGCAATCTGGCGCTCGCCCATGATTACCGTATCCGCCCCGAGTCCCTCGAGGTGGTGCAGTTCCGCGTCGGAGTGGGCGCGCGCGACGATTGCGATGCCGGGATTCATTTCGCGCGCCTGCTGGACGATGCGCCCGGCCTCGAAATAGTTGGGAATCGCGAGCACCAACCGCGCCGCCGTGTCGAGCCTGGCCGCGCGGATGAGCTCGCGGCTCGCGGCATTGCCCTCGAGCATCGAGTAGCCCTGGCCGCGCAGTTCGGTCAGGCGATCGGCATCGCTCTCGACGACCAGGAACTGCGCGCCTGACTTGTCGAGCGCCTCGGCGACGATGCGGCCGACACGGCCGAAGCCGACCAGCACGGTGTGCCCGCGCAGTTCCGGTGCGGCGGCCGCAGCGGGAGCGGCGCCGCGGCGCCGCAGGCTGCCAAGCCCGGCCTCCACGTGCGGCGCCACGCGCCGCGACAATCCGAATGCAAATGGATTGAGAATGATCGAGATCATCGCCGTCGCGAGCACGAGGTCGCGGCCCTGCTCGGGCAGGATGCCCATCGTCATGCCGAGCCCGATCATGATGAAGGAGAACTCGCCGATCTGCGCGAGGCTCGCCGCGATCGTCATCGCGACCCCGACCGGATACCTGAACAACAGCACGATGGCGAAAGCAGCGACCGATTTGCCGATCAGCACGATGAACAGCGCGCCGAGCAAGGCGACCGGTTCGCGCAGCAGGACGCTCGGGTCGAACAGCATGCCGACCGCGACGAAGAACAGCACCGCGAATGCCTCGCGCAGCGGCAGCGTGTCCTCCGCGGCGCGATAGCTCAGTTCCGATTCGGACAGCACCATGCCGGCGAAGAACGCGCCAAGCGCGAAGGAGACGCCGAACAGTTTCGCGGCGCCGAAGGCGACGCCGAGCGCGATCGCGAGCACGGCGAGCCGGAACAGCTCCCGTTGCTGCGCGACCGCATGCAGCACCCACGGTATGACGCGCCGCCCGACGACCATGATCAGCACGACGAAGCCCGCGACCTTGGCGAGCGTGAGCGCGACTGCAATCGCGATATCCTGCAGCGGCAGTGCCGCGACCGTGCCTGCGCCGAACCAGTCGCCGAGCGCCGGCAGCAGCACCAGCGCGAGCACCATCGCGATGTCCTCGACGATCAGCCACCCGATCGCGATCCGGCCGCGCTCGGAACTCACCAGCCCGCGCTCCTCGAGCGCGCGCAGCAGCACGACGGTGCTCGCGACCGACAACGCGAGGCCGAATATGATGCCGGCCGCCCAGCTCCAGCCGAGCAGGTGGCCGAGCAGCGCGCCGAGCAGCGTCGCGACCGCGATCTGCACGACGGCACCCGGCAGCGCGATCGCACGGACCGAAAGCAGGTCACGCACCGAGAAATGCATGCCGACGCCGAACATCAGCAGGATCACGCCGATCTCGGCCAGCTCGTTCGCCAGCCTCTGATCGGCTACGAATCCCGGGGTGAATGGACCGACCGCGACGCCGGCGAGCAGGTAACCGACGATGGGCGACATGCGCAGGCGGTTGGCGATCGCACCGAAGACAAATGCAAGCCCGAGGCCGCCGACAATCGTTGCGATGAGTGGTGTTGCGTAGTCCATCAGTCTTTCAGGGCCGACCTCCCGGGCGGATTCTCAATGTATCATGGCCGTCGGGGCACCAAAGGCGGGTGTAGTTCAATGGTAGAACTGCAGCTTCCCAAGCTGCTAACGTGGGTTCGATTCCCATCACCCGCTCCAGCTTTTCCGGTGACATCGTGAACCTCTGGTTGCCAGCGCTCCTCGGCGGTGTCCTGATCGGGCTCGCGGCGGTATTGCTGCTGTGGTCAATCGGGCGGATCGCCGGCATCAGCGGGATCATCAACGGAATCGGCGGCGCCTCAGGCGGCGATCGCGCGTGGCGCATTGCGTTTCTCGTCGGGATGATGGCCGCCGGCGCCGTGGTCCTGCAGTTTGTGCCCGCACCGCCGCGCATGCAGACCGGCGCCACGCCCCTGCTGCTGGTCGCGGGATTCCTGGTCGGATTCGGCACGCGCATGGGCAATGGCTGCACCAGCGGCCACGGCGTGTGCGGACTCGGGCGCCTGTCGTGGCGCTCGCTGGCGGCCGTGCTGACATTCATGGCGACCGGCATCGGCACGGTGTACGTGATGCGGCACGTCCTGGGCGTGGCCACATGAAGGCGGGGATCTTCGTTGCGCTTGCATCCGGCGCGCTGTTCGGCGGCGGGCTTGCCATTTCGCGCATGACCGACCGCGCGGTGATCCTCGGATTTCTCGACCTGAGCGGCGCCTTCGATCCGACGCTCCTGTTCGTGCTGGGCGGGGCGGTGGCCGTCACTGCGATCGCATTCCGTTTCGTGCTGCGGATGCCGACGCCCGCGCTCGCACCGGGATTCCAGCTCCCGGCGGCCGATGCGATCGATCGCCGGCTGCTGCTCGGTGCCGCGATCTTCGGCATCGGCTGGGGCCTCGCCGGATTCTGCCCGGGTCCCGCGCTGGTGGGACTGGCGGCAGGCCTGCGCGACGCCTGGCTGTTCGTCCCGGCGATGCTGGCAGGCAGCTTCGTTTATCGCCTGCTGGAGCGGGCCGGTCACGCAGAGCAGCCGGGCCCGGAGTAGGATCGCCGGCAGATGAACGCGACACGCGATACCTTGATCGGCAGCGCGCGCGAATGCTGCGCAAAGGCGCACGCGCCTTATTCCGGAATCCACGTCGGCGCCGCGATCCGCGCGGTGAGCGGTGCGGTATATTGCGGCACGAATGTCGAGAATGCCGCCTATCCGCTCGGCAACTGCGCGGAGGCGAGCGCGATCGCTGCCGGCGTGCAGGCGGAAGGCAGTGCGTTCCGGATCGCCGAGATCGCGGTCTGGGCGACGGATCAGAGCGGCCGGGTGCTGGCTGCATCGCCCTGTGGCGGTTGCCGCCAGCGGATCCACGAGCGCGCCGTCGATGGCGGCGTAAGCATTCATTTTCCATGGCGAGGCGATGAGGTGCGAACGGCGACGCTTGACGAGCTGCTGCCTTACGCCTTCACGCTGCCGGACACGAGCGGCGCGCGATGACGGTCCTGGATAGCGCAACGATCGAGCGCCTGCTTGCCGTGCTCGATCACACCAGCCTGGGCGAGGTCGACACCCCGGCGATGATCGAGCGCCTGTGCCGCGACGCGGCGGCGGGCGCGACGCGCCCGGCCGCGGTCTGCATTTATCCCGAGCACATCGTGACGGCGCGCCGCGTGCTCGATGCGGCGGGTGCCGCGCAGGTCGCGGTGGCGACGGTCGTCAATTTTCCGGATGGCGCCAACAACCCGGGCCGGGCGCTGCGTGAAACGCGGCGCGCCATCGCGGCCGGCGCCGATGAAATCGACCTGGTGTTTCCGTGGCGCGCCTATGTCAGCGGGGATCGCGAAGCCGGCCCGCTGATGCTGCAGCAGTGCAAGGCCAGCTGCGGCACCCGGCCACTGAAAGTGATCCTCGAGACCGGCGAGCTCGGCGATCCGCTGCTGATCCGCGAGGTGTGCGGGACGGCGCTCGAGGCGGGCGCCGATTTCGTCAAGACCTCGACCGGCAAGGGCCGTGTCGGTGCGACGCTGGACGCTGCGCAGGTGATGCTCGAGTGCCTTTGTGAACGCGGCCGCGGCGGTTTCAAGGCGGCAGGCGGCGTGCGGACGCTGACGCAGGCCGCAGCGTATCTGGAACTTGCCGACCGGATCTGCGGCGCCGGCTGGGCTACGGCCGCGCGTTTCCGCATCGGTTCGAGCGCGCTCCTTGGAGAGGCGCGCGCCGCGCTCGATCTCACGCAGCCGGCAGGCAGTCGAATGCAATCGTGAGCCGCGGTTCGTCGCCTGCGATCGGGTTGGTGCCGTGCCAGAGATATGATGGAAACAGTACGAGGCGCCCGGGCTTCGGCTGCACGAATCGGAGCGGCACTCCGCCCGGAATCGGGAAGCGCGGTTCGGCAAACTTCAGCCAGCCGCTCCGGAGCGTCGAATCGGCAACTTCCGCCGGCACGGACACGTAATAGGCCGAGCTGATCCAGCCCTGCGGATGAATGTGGTTGACGTGGAATCCGCCGCGCTTCAGGCGCACGGACCAGCAACCGGTCGGATGCGCCGGCCCGGTATTCCGCGCCAGCATCGGGTGACTGGCATCGTGTCCGATTGCAGCCTGGTAATCGGCCAGCGGCTTTGCAAGCTGGGCCAGGTACAGCGCGATCAGCGGATCGGGATCCGACAGCAGGCCGCGGGCCGTCTGGGTGCCACCGCGCAGGCTCTGGTCCAGCGGGTGCATCGAATGGCGGTGCCGCGATTCGAGGGTTGTGCGGAGCTCTTCGTGGAATTCGTCGATCGAGCGATAGCCCGGCGGCGGTTCGAGTTCATGGACGCGTACCAGTCGATCCAGGTCGCACCAGTCGGCAAACAGGTCCTCGCCACGCAGGCGCGCAATATCCGCGCGGTAAGTGATCCAGCTCTGGTCATCCGGCGCGCGCGCGTGGAATCGCTCGACGATCGGCTTCGCCGCCGCCGGATCGCCGGCCGTCAGAAGGTTCGCGACCAGGATCCGCGCGATGTCCGGATCATCGGGTCTGGAGGCGTGCGCCGAACGCGCCGCGACCAGGGCCTCGTCATAGCGGGCCGCCTCCTGCAGCACGGTCGCGAGCGCGCTTTCGAGTTCCGGCAACCGGCCCTCGCTCGCGATGAGCTCACGCACGATCGACTCGGCCTCGGCGTGCTGCCCGGTGCGCCGCAAGGCGTCCGCGTACTGCGCCCGCGTCGCCGCCGGCGCGCCGGGACGGCCGGCCGCGGCGCGCAGCCCGCGCGCGAAATCGGCGTCGCCCCGCATATGCCGCAGCTGCGCCAGCAGGAACTGCGCATCGCGGTCATCGGGCGCCGCTGCGACCAGCCTTTGCAGGACCGATTCGGATTCTTCGTGGCGGTCGAGCTGGAACAGGGCGCGTGCGCGGGCCAGGTCGAGCAGGCGCCCGCGCAGGCCGATGCGCTCGGACTGCGCGTGCTGTTCGAGCACTTCCTCGGAGCGATCGAGCACGCTCAGCACGGTTGCCAGGTTCTCGCGCGCGGCTGCATAGCGCGGCTCGATCGCAACCGCGCGCTGCAATGCCGCGGCGGCTTCCTCGTGCCGCTCCTGTGCGTACAACGCGGAGCCGAGCGCCGACCAGGCCTCATGACTGGAATCGTCGGCCGCGATCAGTTCCCGGGCGACGCGCTCCGCGAGCTTGGGCTGTCCCGCCTGGAGCGCCGTGCGCGCGAGCCCGAGCCGGGCGGGCCGGAAGCCGGGCGCGACGGCCAGCGCGCGCTGAAACTCGGCGATGCTGTCTGTGAGGCGGCCGCGGGCGCGCAGCAACTGCGCGAGGTTGGTGCGGAATTCCGGATTGCCGCCGGAGAGTTCGACCGCGCGGCGCATCGAGATCTCTGCTTCTTCGATTGCGCCGGTCTGGCGCAGCGCAATGCCCTGCAGGTTCAGCGCCAGGGCATCCGACGGACTTTCCGCGAGGATCGCCCGACAGGCGATTACGACCTCCTGCGGCCGGCCAGCCTGCAGCAGGCCGATGGCATGGTGGATGCGGCTGTCCATTGCAGGCTTTGCTACGCCCCCGGCCGTCAGGAGCCGGGAGCGGCGGGGCCCGGATTCATTCCAGGCGCTCGACCTTGTACATCCAGCGGATGCCGTCCACGTACAGGCGATAGCCGCCGACGGCCCCACGTTCAATCCGCGCCGTGTACTGCTTCGACGATGACAGCCGCGGCCGGCGCTCGAGGAGCTCCGTTTCGCGCCAGACCTGGCCATCCGCGGTCTTGAATGTCCCGCGCTCGCGCGCGTCGTAGGAGACGCCGACGATGTGCACCGCGACGTGTTGTGGCGCGTTTGCGCTTGCCCGTTCGCGGGCCTGGATCTGGTCCATCCCGATCTCGACGGCCGGCTGCGGAGCCGGCTTTGTCGCAGGCTTCGCGGCCTGCTGGCCCTGGAGCGCCGCCTCGAGGCAGTCGATGTGCAGGGCGGGGTCGGCCTGGTGGGCGGCGCGACAACGATCTATTGCCTCCGCAGGCGGCGGCGTGCTGGCCAGGACAAAAATCAGGATGGAGGAGAAACTCATTGCATGAGGCTCGCGAAGTCCGGGTGTGCGGAAGTTTACAGCAGCGGGAACTGCCGTTCCCGGATCCACTTCGAGTACAGCCACTTCTCGCCGCGAGTGGGCGTCAGGCCCGCATGCAGGGTGCGCGGGTCCGGCTCGCCGCCCGGAGACACGTTCCAGAACATGAGCAAATCACCCGGCTTGCCCTTGAAGCGCCAGCCGAGCTCCGGAAACTCGGTCTCGCCGCCCTCGTAGTCGCCGTTCAGGTAGATCAGTACGGTCGAGGCGCGCTGGCCGGCGGCCTGCAGCTCCGCCTCGTTCTGCGCCGAGCGCGTGATGAAATCGAAATGCGGTTTGTACTCCTCGCCCGGGAAATACCGCAGCACGTTAGTGGGTTCCTGGTTCGCGAGGGGCAAGCCCGTCACCTCTGCGACGCGGCTGTTGACGAGCTGCAACACGAGGTCCGACTCGATCAGGCTGAAACCGGCGCCCGCATTGCTGCGATATTCAACCTGCCGGCCGCCCTCGACCGGGTCCTTGACCCTGGCGGCTTCGAGCTTCGGTTTCGCGCGCCGGACGATCCATTCGCACAGCGCCGTCGGCACGAAGCCCTCGATGACGCCGACCCGCGGCGACTCGAACTGCCAGCGCGGCTCTACCGGCGCCTGCCACGAGTTGGCGTCGAAGCGCGTCCTGTCCTTGAGCAGCGCCATCTGCTCACGCGCGAGCGCATGGCCGCGCCCTCCTGCGTCGGCCATGAACTGTAAAGCGGCCCCCCAGTCGCCGGAGATGGTCGCCAGCAATGCCATCAGCGACAGCGCCTCGGGCATGCCCTGCCGTGCGGCAGCGCTGACCCACCGGGCGCCTTCGGTGGGCTGGAATGGCGCTGCACGGCCGACGACGAGACGCGCGCCCAGCATGTATTGGGCCGGCGCGTGGCCCTTCTCCGACGCAGCCAGGAGCCACTGCAGCGCTTCCGCATGGTGTCCGCCCTGGTCGAGCCGGATCGCGAGCGCCGTCTGCGCTCCGACGTCGCCTGCTTCCGCGCGTTGCTTCAGCTCCGCTTCAGTGGCCATCGACATGATGCTCCTGAAAAGAAAACGGGGGCGGAGATTGCTCTCCGCCCCCGAGATCAACTCCGGACCGAAGTCCGTATTCGATCAGAACCGCATGTTGACGCTGACGAAGTACCTGCGACCCAAGATGTCGTACAGCGACGGATCGGTACCGGCCTGGACGTTCGGAACATACAGACGCGGCCTCTGGTTGCCCAGGTTGTTGACGCCCGCGCGCACCGTTAGCTTGTCCGTCAGGTTATAGCGACCCGTCAGGTCGTGGTAGTAGGTCCCGGATACGCCGGTGTTGCTCGCCGGATCGCTGCCCGTCACCACGTTTGCATGGAACATCGAGTCGATGTAGCGCAGCGTGTGCTGCAACTGCAGGTCGGCCAATGACCAGCTCGTCGTGAGGTTGATCTTCCACTCCGGCGTCGAGCCTGCCGTGCCCTGGCTGATCGTGCCGACGAAGTCGTTGACCGGGTCCGCAACCGACGTCTGGGTCTCGTACTTCTCGATCCAGCCGCCGATCAGCGTGAAGCCCAGGTCGCCTGCGCGCTCGCCGAGGGCTACGCCCCAGTCGATCGTGAAGTCGACCCCGCTCGTCTCGATGAACGCCTGGTTCTGCTGCAGGGTCTGCAGGTTGATAACGCGTCCGTCGTTCACGTCGCGATTGTAGAGCTGGCACCACGAGTTGTTGATGTCGTACGTCGGGTTCGCGTTCTCACGGTTGAAGCAACGCTGCACGATCGTCAGGGCGCCGACCGACGCGATGACCTCCTCGAGCTTGATTGCGACGTAGTCCACCGACACCGTCAGGCGCTGCAGGGCCGGGTGATCCGACTGCGTCTGGTAGACGAAGCCGACCGACCACGAATCCGCCTCTTCAGGCGTCAGGTTCGGGTTGCCGCCGGCGATCGCCTGCGCCTGTCCGAACGACTGGACGAACGTCGGGCCGCCGGCCACCGCCGACTGCGCCGCGCACAGGGCCTGGACGGCAGCGCCATTCGCGCCGGCGCGACCCATCAGCGGATCCGTCGTGATCGCGCCCGTTGTATTGCACGGATCGTTGGTGGAGCCGATGTTCGGGAAGTTGTTCACCTGCGGGGAGAACAGTTCCGCGATGTTCGGGCTGCGCACGCCGTGCTGGAAGCCGCCGCGGACCCGGAACGAGTCGTTGACGGACCAGTCGGTCGTGAGCTTCCACGTATCGCTGCTGCCAAACAGGTTGTTGTCAGTGGTGCGGAAGCCGCCCGTAACTGACAGTTCCTGGACCATCGGCAGGTCGCGGAGGAGCGGGACCGACACCTCGGTGAACAGGTCGGTGTAGTCCAGCCGGCCGGTAATCGGCAGCTGTTCGTTGAAGCCGATGACCTGGCCCGGCTGCAAGCCGCTGTCCGGCTGGAAGTCGAGCTCGATCTCGCGCCAGGCTACGCCGAACGCCGCCTGGACCGGACCCGCCGGCACGTCGAACAGGTCGCCCGTGACCACCGCCTCGACGTTGCTCTGCTCGACGGTCGTGAGGTTTTTGGCTTCCAGTCCGAGGTAGGCCTGGCAGGCAGCGCTAAGCGGTGTCGTGCCGAACGGATTGAAACCGCCAGCCGCCTGGCAGGCCGTGTAGCCGGCGCTCCCGTCCGGGGTCGACGTCAACAGCGACGTAACGCGCGGTACGCGGACGTTGCCGCCCTGGGTCTCGGTCTGTACCGAGCGGCCATAGCTGTAGTAAACGTCGTAGCCCCAGGTGCCCGCGATGTCGCCCTTCGTACCGGCAACCAGCTGCCACACGTCATGGTTGTTGTAGCCGGTGCGGCCGCCCAATGCGTTGAACCGGTAGCCCATCGCGAGCGGGCCATCCGGCGTCGCGCGCGAATCGAGCAGCGGAACCAGCTCGGCCGGAATGAACGGGTTGGTCCTCGGGACGTTGCCGAGCGAACCCGGCGTTGCCGCCAGTTCCTGCAGCGCATTGTAGTTGGTGAAAGTCGCCTGGACGTAGGGCTGGAAGTGATCGCCCAGGTCCAAGCTGACGTTCGAAAAGACGTTCCAGCGCTCCATCGGCAGGACCAGGATGTTGTCCGGCTCGAAGTTGTAGCTGAAGCGATCCGGGAAGAAATTCTGCGCGATCCAGCTTTCAGGACCCGTGAAGCCCGCTGCATTGTGCAGCGGGTCGCCCTGCACGCCCGAACAGAACGGCGTGCCGTCCGGGTTGAACCCGAAGCCCGCGGATCCGCCGGTCGTGACGCACGCGTTCGTACCGAACAGGGCATCCACTGCAGCCTGGCTGGGCGCGTTGGTGCCTGGAGACCAGCTGCCGCCGGGCGAGAACCCGGTCCCGGACGTTGCCTGGGCCGCGAAATCGCGCGCGCCCTTGTAGATGGCTTCGCGATCGTAGTAGCTCGCACTGAATACGGCCCGGCCTTTGCCATCGGCGAACGCGCCGCCGTAGGTGATGTCTGCGCCCACCTGCTGGCCGTCTTCCTCTTCCGTCAGGTAATAGCCGGTGTTGATCTCGAAGCCCTCGAAATCCTTGCGCATGATGAAGTTGACGACGCCCGCGATCGCGTCCGCGCCGTATACGGCGGCGGCACCACCAGAGATGACTTCGACGCGCTCGATCAGCGATGCGGGAATCGTGTTGATGTCCACGACGCCGCCGCTCGTCGAACCCATGCCGCGACGACCGTCGATCAGCACCAGGTTGCGGTTGGCTCCGAGGCCGCGCAGGTCGATGAACGCCCGGCCGTTTGAGCTCGGGTTATTCGACTGCGAACTGATGCCCGGCACAATCTGCGGCAGCGTGTTCAGCACGTGATCCACCGTCACGAAGCCGCTATCGACGAAGTCTTCGCTGGTAACGCTCAGGATCGGGCTCTCGGCAACTGCGTCGCGCTTGGCGATGCGGCTGCCGGTGACCGTGATCGCTTCGAGTCCCGTATCCTGTGCGACTGCCGGAATCGCGTGCGCGGTCGATGCCGCGGCGGCAATCAAGGAAAGTCGGATTGCCCTGCTGAGGGTCGATCCTCTTGCTGTCTTCATCTCGGTTATCCCCCTATATGACATACGTAGTCAGTCCAGACTCAAAATGCGGCGGTGTCGGACACGCCGAACCTAAGTTGACAAGTCAACTCAAGTGCCGCTGCAGTGGGTCCTTATAGCGTTGTTGCGCGTACACGGCAAGTCATTGTGAGTCTCGCAGGACCTTGCCCGCCCCCGGCTTGCACCCGAAAAGCCCCATTTCGCCCAGATTTCAGTCAGTTAGTGGGAGACCGGGATTCGCAAAGTCCGTACTTGTGTTGTGTAGAAGCAACAGCTTTTCCAGGGGTTGAGCTCACCGGATCAACTTGAGTGAAGAGGCCGCCCAAGGAGCCCCTTGCCGTTGGCTGGTGGCCGGATTCAAAGGTACAGTGGCTTCCCGGCCTGCCGGATCTGGGAGAAAACAAGTTACAGATCAATCAGTTAGGTGGATGCCCCAGGAAGCGATCCGCACCAAGCGCAATGGCGGCCGCCTCAGCCGGCAGGACCTCGTGGCGCTTGCCAGGGGTCTCGCGGACGGAACCCTGTCCGACGCCCAGGCCGGCGCACTCGCAATGGCCATCTATTTCAAGGGCATGCAGGCTGATGAGTGCTCGGAGCTCACGCTTGCCATGCGCGACTCCGGCCAGGTATTCGACTGGAAGGGGGAAGGCTTCAATGGACCGGTGCTGGACAAGCACTCGACGGGCGGGGTCGGCGACCTGGTGTCGCTGGTGCTCGGCCCGATGCTCGCCGCCTGCGGCGCCTTCGTGCCGCTGATCGTCGGGCGGGGACTGGCCCACACCGGCGGGACGCTCGACAAGCTCGACTCGATCCCGGGTTACCAGTCCCGGACCTCGCCGGATCGAATCCGGCGCGCGATGCGCGAGGCGGGTGTCGCCATGATCGGGGCCGGGGACGAAATCGCGCCGGCCGACCGGCGCCTCTACGCGATCCGCGATGTCACGGCGACCGTGGACTGTATCCCGCTGATCGTCGCATCGATCCTCTCCAAAAAGCTGGCGGCCGGCGCCGATGCGCTGGTACTCGACGTCAAGTACGGCAGCGGTGCGGTCCTCACCGACCCGGTGCGCGGGCGCGAACTCGCACGACACATCATCGAGACGGCCGCCGCGGCCGGCCTGCCGGTCGTCGCGCTCCTGACCGACATGTCCGAGCCGCTGGCGCGATCCGCGGGCAACGCACTCGAAATCCGTGAAGCCATCGCGATGCTCCGGGGCGAGTCCCCCGATCCGCGCCTGCTCGAGGTGACGCTGGCGCTCGGGGCGGAGCTCATGCTGCTCGCCGGGCTCGCGGCAAATGCGGGCGCTGCGCGCGAGGCATTACAAAAGGCGCTTGCAGGCGGCGCGGCCGTCGAACGATTCGCGCGCATGGTCGCAAGCCTCGGCGGTCCGGCCGATCTCATCGAGCGGCCGGATGCGTATCTCGCGACGGCGCCGGTCGTGGTCGAAGCCAGGGCCGCGCGCGACGGCTTTATCGCCGCGATCGACACGCGCGCCATTGGACTCACGGTCGTCGTGCTTGGTGGCGGCCGCACCAGGCCCGACCACGCGATCGATCCGGCGGTCGGCCTCGACCGTCTCGCGCCGCGCGGCGCGCGGGTCCGGTGCGGGGGTTTGCTCGCGCGCGGGCATGCCGCGCCGCGGGAAGCCGCAGAGGGAGCGGTTGAAGCCGTGCAGGGCGCCGACTCGATCGGCGATATCGCGCCGCCGATCCCCTTGCTGGTCGAGCGCGTCCAATGAGTTCGCCGCACATCGCGGCTGCGCCCGGCGCCTTTGCGGAACTGGTGCTGCTGCCGGGAGATCCGCTGCGCGCCCGGCACATCGCGACGACGCTGCTCACCGGCGCCGTCGAAGTAACCAATGTCCGCAACATGCTCGGCTACACCGGCGAATGGCGCGGGCAACGGGTTTCGGTGATGGGGGCCGGCATCGGCGTTCCGTCGGCGATGCTCTATGCGAACGAGCTCGTCCGCGATCATGGCGTGCGCCGGCTGGTCCGGGTCGGAACCTGCGGCGCGATCGCAGCCGAGGTCGGGCTCGGCGACATCGTCGTCGCCCTGGGTGCCGCTACGGACTCATCGGCGAATCGCCTGCGTTTTTCCGGCCATGACTTCGCCGCCACTGCGAGCTGGCCGTTGCTGTCGCGGTTCGCGCGGGCCGTGCCGGCGCGCGGGCCCGCAATCCGCGTCGGGCGCGTGTTCACCAGCGATTTTTTCTATCACCCGGATCCCGCGCTGCCGGGGCTGCTGCAGCGCTTCGGTTTCCTGGCGCTCGACATGGAAACTGCGGGCCTCTACGGCCTCGCGGCGGAATTCGGCGCGGATGCGCTGTCGGTGATGACGGTGAGCGACCACCTGCTCACTGGCGCGAACATGAGCACCGCCGAACGCGAGACCGGCGTGGATGCCATGGTCCGCCTGGTGCTCGACTCGCTGCTCGGCTGAACCGCCCGCGGGCTGCGGGCAGACATTATTACCTGCGGCGGCGCGACCAGGAGCGCGCGGCGGGGGCCGCCCGGCGTTGGGGCGCGGCCGCGGCGCGCTGGGGCGCTGCCGGCACTGCGCTCTGCCGTGCGAAAGCCGGTGTCGGGGAGATCGGCACGGCCTGGCGCATCGTGCGCTCGATGTCCTTGAGCAGTGACCGTTCGTCGTCGGAGACCAGCGAAACGGCATGGCCGTCGTTGCCGGCGCGCGCCGTGCGGCCGATGCGGTGCACGTAATCCTCGGGCACATGCGGCATGTCGTAATTGACGACCTGCGGCAGCTCGCGAATGTCGAGACCGCGCGAGGCGACCTCGGTTGCGACCAGCGCCGTCAGTTTACCCGCCTTGAAGTCGGCGAGCGCGCGGGTGCGCGCGGCCTGGCTCTTGTTGCCGTGGATCGCGGCCGAGCGGATGCCGGCATGCTCGAGTTGCTGGGAAAGCCGGTTGGCCCCGTGCTTGGTGCGCGTGAACACGAGCGCCTGGTGCCAGCGGCCCTCGCCGTTGGCGCCGTTCTGGAACAGGTGCACCAGCAGGTGCCGCTTGTCGTCCTTCGCCACGCGGAACGCAAGCTGCACGACGCGATCGACCGTGCTGTTCGGCGGCGTCACTTCCACCTGGACTGGCTTGACCAGGATGCGTGCGGCGAGCGCCCGGATGTCCGGCGTGTAGGTTGCCGAGAACATCAGGTTCTGGCGCACGGTCGGCAGCATCTTGATGACGCGCTTGATGTCGTGGATGAAGCCCATGTCCAGCATGCGATCGGCTTCGTCCAGCACGAAATGCTTCACCTGCGACAGGTCCGCGAGCCGCCGTTCCGCGAGGTCCAGCAGCCGGCCCGGGGTCGCGACCAGGATGTCGCAGCCGTGGCGCAGCCCTTCGATCTGCGGGTGTTCGCCGACGCCGCCGAAGATCACCCGCGCGCGCAGGTTCTTGTTCACGCCGTAAGTGCGGATGCTCTCGAAAATCTGGGCCGCGAGTTCGCGGGTCGGCGCCAGGACCAGCGCGCGCGGCGCGCGGCCGACGGAGTTGCCGAGCAGTTGCAGCAGCGGCAGCACGAAGGCCGCGGTCTTGCCGGTGCCGGTCTGGGCGCCGGCCAGCAGGTCGCGCCCGGCGAGCACCGGGGGGATGGCCCCGGCCTGGATCGGGGTGGGGATGTCGTAACCGGCTGCGGTAACAGCAGTAAGCAGCCCGGGCTCTAGCCCGAGGTCGTTGAATTTCATGGTGATTCTGGAAGTCCGCGGAGGGGGAAGGCGCGCGGACTATACACGAAATCAGGCCAGCGAGTGATACACCTTCTGTACGTCGTCGTCCTGTTCGAGCTTGTCGATCAGCTCGAGTGCTTCGGTCGCCTGTGGCTCCGGCAATTCGACCGGCGTCGTGCAGATGTATTCCTGCTCGGCGGAGAGCGGCACGATCTTCCGCTCTTCGAGCCGCTTCTGCAGCACGCCGAAGTTCTCGAAATCGCAGCGCACGACCAGCTGCGGTTCGCCCTTCTCGCCGGTGCTCTCGCCCATCTCCTCGAGCGCATGGTCGATCAGGTCGAGTTCGAGCTCATCCTGGTCGATGCCGGCCGGATCGAGCCGGAACACGCCCATGCGGCGGAACAGGAAGCTGACGCTGCCGGTACTTGCGAAATTGCCGCCATGCTTGCCGAAGATGTGGCGGACGCTCGCGACCGTGCGGGTCGGGTTGTCGGTGGCCGTCTCGACCAGCACCGCGACCCCATGCGGCGCATAACCCTCATAGAGCACCTGCTGGTAGTCGGCGACGCCCTGACCCGAGGCGCGCTTGATCGCCGCGTCGATGCGGTCCTTTGGCATGTTGATCGCGCGCGCGTTCTGGATCACGCGGCGCAGTGTCGGGTTGTTGTCCGGGTCGGTTCCGCCGGCCTTCACGGCAATGGTGATGTCCTTGCCGATGCGCGCGAACTGCTTCGCCATGCGGTTCCAGCGCGCGAACATCGCATGCTTGCGGACTTCGAAAATACGGCCCATGCGCGGATTATCGCATCGGGCACGAGGCTCCGGGTAGGATGCGCGCATGCGTGAAGCCGCACAGCGATGGGCGATCGAGCGCGTGCTGCACGTGGCGCGTGCGGTGCTGGCGCGCGAACCGACGCCGGAACGGATCCGGAAACTGGTCGCCAGGGCGGCGCCCTTCGTCGCGCGCCGCGAGGCCTTCGAGGCCTCCGCGCCATTCGCGGTGGGCGAGGCGAGCGCCCGCTGGATCCAGCCCACGGGCCTGCCGGCCGACGGCGTGATTCTCTATTTCCACGGCGGCGGTTTCATCGCCGAGTCGCGCGCGATACACGATCCGCTGCTCGCCGCGCTCGGTCGCGCCGCGCGGGCCCGCGGATTCATGCTGGACTACCGGCTGGCGCCGGAACACCCGTTCCCGGCGGCGCTCGACGATTGTTTCGCGGCGTGGAATTTCCTGCTGTCGTCCGGTATCGATCCAGGGCGCATCGTCATCGCGGGGGACTCCGCCGGCGGCAACCTCGCGCTGGTCACCGCGATGCGCGCACGCGATGAGGGCGTGCCGCTGCCCGCCGGACTCGCACTGATGTCGCCGGTCCTCGACCTGACTTTCAGCGGCGCATCGGTCGACCGCAATGACGGGCTCGACCCGATGTTTCGCGCCTCCAGCGTGCGCGCACTGCAGACTTACTACGGAACCGGAATGGACCTGCGTGATCCGCGGCTGTCGCCGCTGTTCGGGCGGCTGACCGGACTGCCGCCCGCCATGCTGCTGGTCGGCAGCTCGGAACTGCTGCTCGACGACACGCTCCGGTTTGCGGCGAAAGTTGCGGGCGCAAGGGCGAGCGTGTGGCACGACATGCCGCATGTGTTCCCCGCGATGCGGGGATTGGCGGCCGGCGATCGCGCGATCCGCGAGATCGGCGAGTTCATCCGTGAACGCACCGTCGCCGCGACGACGGGCGCCGCCTGAGCCGGCGCCCGTCTGGACAGCCGCTCCTTAGCGGCGCGTCGGCCGCGACTGCGCGTCGTGCTTCTGGCGGTAGATCCGTTTGCTCATGCCGTTGGCGTGCCGCTGCAGGCCCACGCGTTCCGCGCGGGTGACGACGCCATCGGACTTCGCGATCCGTTCATGCCGGTGCAGGCGCATTTCGCCGCGCACGAGACGTCGCGTTTCAGGTCGCGTCAGTTCGCCCGAGCGCACGCCCTGGGCGATACGCTGGCGCTGGTTCTGCTCGCGCGCGTCGAGGACCGGCGTGCCCGCGATCGCCGGCACGGTGATCGCCGTCAGCACGGCGGCAAGTGCGATCTTCCTGAACATATTGAGTCTCCCGCAGCAATCGCTCACGATTTGTGGCGTTCGATGAAGGAAACGGCCGGGAGCTACCGGCGTTGACGAGGTTGCAATGCACCCACTGGCCCGCCATGTTGCCGACGTGCCCGATTTCCCGAAACCGGGCATCCTGTTCCGTGACATAACGCCGCTGCTGCGCTCGCATTTCGGCGCGGCCATTGCAGCCCTCGACGGTCTGTGGAGCGAGGCCGAATGGGCAGCGACCGATGCCGTGGCCGGCGTCGAATCGCGCGGCTTCATCCTGGCAGCGGCGCTCGCGGAGCGCCGGGGCAAGGGCTTCGTCCCGATCCGCAAGAAAGGCAAGTTGCCGCCGCCGGTCGTGGACCGGGCCTACGATCTCGAGTACGGCACCGGGGTGCTCGAGATGCAGCGCGGCGTGGGGCGACTCCTGCTCGTCGATGACGTACTTGCGACGGGCGGCACGCTCGCGGCCTCGGCGCAACTCTGCGTCGATGCCGGTTTCGGCGTCGAACAGGTGGGCGTGCTAATCGATATCGGCATCGCGAAGCATTTCCGCTGGCTGGGGCAGCCCGTGCGCACCGTGATCCGCTATGGCGGATGAGTTTCCGTCCGTGCTGGTCGTCATGGCGCTCGCGGCCGAGAGCGCCGGGCGATTCGAGCAGGGCGGCATCCCGGTCCTTTATACCGGCATCGGCAAGCTCAACGCCGCGCTCAGCCTGGCGCGGCGGCTCGCGCATTACCGTCACGCAAACCGGGCGCTGCCGCTGGTCGTCAACTTCGGCACGGCCGGGGGTGTCAAGGTGCCGGCTCGCACGCTGGTCGCGTGTCGCCGTTTCGTCGATCGCGACATGGACGTCGGGGCGCTCGGATTTCCGCCCGGCGTGACGCCCTTCGATCCGCTGCCGGCAATGCTCGAGTTCGGCCTGCACTTCACCACGCTGCCGGATCTCCTATGCGGCAGCGGCGATTCGTTCGCCACGCGGGCGCAGGTCGTCGAATGCGATGTCGTCGACATGGAAGCGTATGCGCTCGCCAAGACTTGCCGCATCGAGGGTGCGGAGTTCGCCTGCGCCAAGTACGTGAGCGACGGCGCCGACGAACAGGCCGCGGATCACTGGCGGGAGAATGTCGCGGGAGCGGCCGACGCATTCGTTGGCCTGTACCGGACTCTCGTCAGCCCGTCTACTTGAAGCGCGATCCATGCTTCGCGGCGATGTATCCCCGGACCATCGCGAGCGCGCTCTGCGGGCAAGGCGGCAGTTCGACGTCGCTGGCACCGAGCGGGGTCGTGCGCTCGCCCCAGCGCAGCACATGCGCGGACCACGACAGTCCCGCGCCGAAACCGGTTAGCAGTACGTTGCAGTCGGGAGCGATCCGGCCGTCTTCGAGCGCCTCGACCAGCGCCACCGGCACCGTCGCGGAGGACATGTTGCCGTAGCGCTGGATGTTGACGTAGCAGCGCTCCATCGGGATGCCGGCGCGCTTCGCGACCGCCTCGATGATGCGCAGGTTCGCCTGGTGCGGTACGACCAGGTGCACGTCGTCGGGCCCGAGGCCGCGCGCGGTGAGGACCGCTTCGCAGGCGCGGCTCATGCCGACCGTGGCGCGCTTGAAAATCTCCTGTCCCTCGAACACCCAGTCGGTATCGCCGAGCACCCAGCCGCGGTTCGCGTAATTCGTGCCCATGCCGTGGACCTGCAGGATGCCGCGCACCTCGCCATAGCAGCCGAGCCGGTCCGCCATCACGCCTTCCTCGCGCTCGGTCGCCTGCAGCACGACCGCCGCGCAGCCGTCGCCGAACAACACCGAGACATTGCGGTTGGTCCAGTCCATCAACGGCGAGATCAGCTCGCCGCCGATCACGAGCGCGTTCTTCACGACGCCGGCCTTGATCATCGAGCTTGCGGTGGTCAGGCCGTACAGGAAGCTGGTGCAGGCGGTATTGACGTCCATCGCGCCGGCGCCGCGGGCGCCGAGGCGGTTCTGCACCCACGAGGCCATGTTCGGGACCTGCTCGTCCATGCTGCAGGTGCCGAACACGATCAGTTCGAGGTCAGCAGCGGCGAGGCCGGCGCCGGCGAGCGCGCGGCTCCCGGCCACGTAGCCCAGCTCGCCGAGCGAGACATGCGAGATGCGCCGCTCGTGGATGCCGGTCCGGGAGCGGATCCACTCGTCGTCGGTATCGAGGAAAGTCGCCAGGTCGGCGTTGCTCAGGATGGCGGGCGGCATGCACTTGCCCCAGCCGGTAATCGTCGCAAACTGCATGCTGACCCCCGCCGTTTCCAGGCCCGGATTGTACGCTGCCGGGGCAGGGGGCAGGTCCGGCGCCGGTTCAAACCAATGGCGGCGGAGCGGCGTCCAAGACCATGAACAGAATGCGTACGGACAGTGGCCAGGGGGCGGAGTGACGGAGCTGGCGACCGCGGTTACGTCGAACATCGATCGCGTGGCGCGGGCCTGCGGAGGTGACGTCGGTGCGTTCGAGCACCTGTACCGCGAGCACGTCGGCCGCGTCTACGGACTCTGCCTGCGGATGACGGGCCAGCCGGAGCAGGCGGAGGACCTGACGCAGGACACCTTCGTCAATGCCTGGCGGAGCCTGCCGGGGTACGAAGGCCGCAGCAGTTTTGCGACCTGGCTGCACCGGATCGCGGTCAATGCGGTGCTTGCGCAGCGGCGCAGGCCACAGGGCCGCAACGAAGTGAGCCTGACGGACGAGACAGGAGAGCAGATGGATTTCGCGGCGGAACCCGGAATGGATGAGGCAACGCCGATCGACATCGAGCGGGCGATTGCGGCATTGCCGCCGGGCGCGCGCGACATCGTCGTGCTCCACGGAGTTTATGGATACAGCCACGAGGAAGCCGCCGGCATGCTCGGCATCGCCGTCGGCACCTGCAAGGCGCAGTTGCATCGCGCGCGCCACCTGATGCGTTCGCGCATGCAGCCGGAGGGCGCGACATGAGCACACTGCAGTTCGGACCGCGGAATCCGGAGCAGGATCCGCTGCTCGCGAAAGCCGCCGAGTTGCCGAAG
>JBBEAB010000067.1:0-19096 GCA_040899645.1 Steroidobacteraceae bacterium | reverse complement strand
GCAGGGTCCGCTGGTGGTGCTGGTCAATCGCCAGAGCGCCTCGGCATCCGAGATCTTTGCCGGCGCGATCCAGGACTATCACCGCGGGCTGGTGGTCGGCCAGCAGACCTACGGCAAGGGCTCGGTGCAGAACCTCTACCCGCTCGACCGCTACGCGCTCGGCCCGAAGGCAGGTTTTGGCCAGTTGACCGTGACGATCGGCAAGTATTACCGCGTGACCGGTGACAGCACCCAGCATCGCGGCGTCGAGCCCGACATCACGTTGCCGTCGTTGCTGGATACCGCCGAGATCGGCGAGAGCACGCGCGACAGCGCCCTGCCCTGGGACCGGATCAATGCAGCCCGCTTCACGCCGGAGGACTCCGCGTTGCCGGGCGTGACGCTGCTGTCGCGCGAACACGAACAGCGCATCGCCAACAATCCCGACTTCGTCGCGCTGCAGGGCGACGTCGAGGCGCTCGCACAGCTCCGCAGCCAGCGCGAGATCACGCTGAACCTGGTGCAGCGCCGCGCCCTGCGCGACGCGCAGGATGCCGAGCGCCTGCAGCGTGAGAATGCGCGCCGCAGCGCGCGCGGCCTGGCGCCGCTTGCCGATATCGGCGCGCTCGATAGCGCCGACGCCCCGGATCCCGTGCTCGATGAAGCCGTCGAAATCGCCGCCGATGCGGCCAAGCTGCCTGGCGCCCAGGATCCTGCACGGCTGAGCTGATCGGACCCCAATATTGCATTTTTCTTCGTAAATTCAGCTATTTACGATCCAACTCATTTCTTTAGTGTTATACTTGACTACAACACTAAGGGACCGTAACATAGCGCCAACTGACCGCCTGGAGCCCGACCGTGAAGCGCATTGCATCCCGAATTGTGACCGTGTCCACAGCCAGCACCCACGTCTGGCTCGCTGCCCTCCTCGTTCTTGCCGGGCTCGGGCTTGCAGCCTGCGGCGACGCCAACGGCAAGGGCAAGGACGGCGACAAGTCCAAGGAGGAAGTGCCCGCGGTTCCGGTCGAAGTGGCGACCACGCAGCGTGCCGAGATGGCAGCGGTCTATTCCGGCACGGCGCCGGTTGAATCCGAGCGCAAGGCGTTCGTGATGCCGAAGGTCAAGGGCGAAATCCGCGCCGTGCTCGCTGACGAAGGCCAGCGCGTGCGCCAGGGCGAGACGCTCGCACGTCTCGACGGCGACCAGCTGCGTCTCGAAGTCGCGCTCCAAGAGGCGACCATGCGCAAGCTCGAGCGCGACTACGCGCGCAACATCGAGTTGCAGCAGAAGGGCCTGATCAGCGCGACCGCGATCGACAACCTCAAATACGAACTCGAGGCCGCCAAGGCGAACTGGGACCTGGCGCGGCTGCAGCTGTCCTACACCGAGATCCGTTCGCCCATTGCCGGCACCGTCACGCAGCGCCTCGACGTGGTCAAGGTCGGCAACACGGTGACCCCCGTTGGCGGCGTCATCGAGAGCGCGGACAGCTCGCTGTTCGTGGTCGAGGACCTCGACTCCCTCATGGTGCGCGTCAACGTGCCGGAGCGTGAACTGTCGAAGCTGTCGGTCGGCCAGCTGGCCGAGCTCGGCTTCGACGCGGTCCCGGGCCGCACCTTCACCGGCAAGATCGCGCTGATCAGCCCCTATATCGATGCGCAGACCGCGACCTTCCAGGTCCGCATCCGCGTGACCGAGACCGGCACCCTGCTGCGTCCCGGCATGTTTGCGCGCGTCGCAATCGTGTACGAGCGCAAGACCGACGCGCTGCAGATCCCGCGTACCGCGCTGCTCGACGGCGACGGACCGCCGAAGGTATTCGTCGTGGTCGACGGCAAGGCCGCGGAGCGCGCGGTGCAGCTCGGCCTGTCGAACGGTGCGATGATCGAGGTCGTCGAGGGCCTCAAGGACGGCGAGCAGGTCGTTGTCGTGGGCCATGCCGCGGTCAAGCCGGGCGCGGCGGTCCGCATCGTCAATACCCCGGCACGTCCGGCGGCGCGCACGACGCCCGCCGTCGCGGCCGGCTGAGCAGCGGCTGCCCAGATGCAGATCGTAGACTTTGCCACGCGGCGCCGCGTGACCATCCTGATGGTGACCGTCGCCGTCATCCTGTTCGGCTTCGTATCGCTGTCGCGCCTGAAGCTCAACCTGCTGCCGGATCTCTCGTACCCGACCCTGACCGTGCGCACCGACCTGCCGGGTGCGGCGCCGCTCGAACTCGAAACGCTGATCGCGCGCCCGATCGAGGAATCCGTCGGCATCATCCGCAACGTGCGTGAAGTGCGCTCCGTGTCGCGCGCCGGCCAGTCGGACGTGATCCTCGAGTTCGCCTGGGGCACGGACATGGACCTCGCGGGCATCGACGTGCGCGAGAAGATCGACCTGTTGCAGCTGCCGATCGAGGCCAGCCGTCCGATCCTGCTGCGCTTCGACCCTTCCACCGAGCCGGTGATGCGGCTCGCCTTCGTCGACACCGACGAGTTCGCCAAGGCTTCGCCTGCGGAGTCGGGATCGGTCGAGCGGCTGAGATCATTGCGCCGCTTTGCCGACGACCGGCTGAAACCCGACCTCGAATCGGTCGACGGCTCGGCGGCAGTGAAGGTCAGCGGCGGCTATGAAGACGAGATCCAGGTGTTCGTCGACCAGGACAAGCTGGCGCAGCTCAACCTGTCGATCGAGACCATCGCGCGCCGCCTGCGCGAGGAGAACGTCAATCTCTCCGGCGGCCGGCTCGAGCAGGGCACGCAGCGCTTCCTGGTGCGCACCCTGAACGAGTTCACCACGGTCCAGGAAATGGCCGACTCGATCGTCGCAAATGTCGGCGACCGGCCGGTCTACCTGCGTGACGTCGCCATTGTCACCAGCGGATTCAAGGACCGCGAGGCGATCACGCGGCTCGACGGGCGCGAGTCGATCGAACTCGCCATCTACAAGGAAGGCGACGCCAATACCGTGCAGCTCGCCGAGGGGCTGCGCGCCCGTGTCGAGGAACTCGGCAAGTCGCTGCCTGCGGGCGGCGAGATCAAGCTGGTCTATGACCAGTCGCGGTTCATCTCCTCCGCGATCGGCGAGGTGCGCGACGCCGCGATACTCGGCGGCATACTCGCGATCCTGGTGCTTTACCTGTTCCTGCGCGATGCGCGCGCAACATTGATCACGGGACTCGCCATCCCGGTCTCGGTGATCGGCACATTCGTGCTGATGTATGCATTCGACCTGTCGCTCAACATCATGTCGCTCGGCGGCATTGCGCTCGCGGTCGGCATGCTGGTGGACAACGCGGTCGTCGTGCTCGAGAACATCGTGCGTCATCGCGAAGAGGGCCGCTCGCGCGTCGATGCAGCACGGCTCGGCACGAGCGAGGTCGGCACGGCAATCACCGCCGCGACGCTCACCTCGGTCGCCGTTTTCTTCCCGATGGTGTTCATCACCGGCATTGCCGGGCAGCTGTTCCGTGACCAGGCGCTGACGGTCAGCTTTGCGCTGCTGTTCTCGCTGATCGTCGCGTTGACGCTGGTGCCGATGCTGGCCGCTGGCAAGGCCGAGTACGTCGTCGCCGATCCGGACCGCCGGCCCGGGCGGGCCGGCCGCGGCATCGCGCGCGTCCTGGCCGGCAAGCGCTGGTTGAGCGGCAAGATCTCCGACGGCATGAGCTGGCTGCTAAGCTGGCCCGCGCGCTGGACGCAGTCCGGTTTTGCGGCTCTTGCCCGCGTCTACCTGCCGACGCTGCGCTGGGCGCTCGAGCACCGTGGCAGGGTCGTGCTGGTGTCGCTCGTCGTTCTGCTTGCGACGGCCGCGCTGGTGCCACGGCTCGGCTCCGAGCTGATTCCCCAGCTCTCGCAGGGCGAGTTCCTCGCAGATCTCCGCCTTGCGCCCGGCACGCCGCTCGAACAGACCGACCGCGCGATGGCCGCGGCCCAGGCATCGGCGATGGAACTGCCGCAGATCGCGCTCTCCTATGCGGTCACCGGCACCGGCAACCGGCTCGATGCAAGCCCGACCGACGCCGGCGAAAACACGGGCCGCCTGTCCGTTGCGCTGACCCCGGACACGGGTGCGGACGAGGAAGCGCGCGTCATCGACGAGTTGCGCGGCCGCTTCGACTCGCTGGCCGGCGTCCAGTACCAGTTCAGCCGTCCGGCGCTGTTCAGTTTCGCATCGCCGCTCGAGGTCACCATCACGGGTTTCGACCTCGACCGGCTGCGCGAAGTCGCTGAACAGGTGCGCCTCGGCATGCAGGCGAGCCCGAGCTTCAGCGATATCAAGTCGACGGTCGAGGCCGGCAATCCCGAGATCCAGATCGTGTTCGACCAGGAACGGGCCGCGCAACTCGGCATCACCGTGCGCGAGCTCGCCGATCGGGTGGTCTCGAGCGTGCGCGGCAGCGTTGCGACGCGCTACAAGCTGCGCGAGAAGAAGATTGACGTGCTGGTCAAGAGCCTCGACACGCGCGCCTCCTCGGTCGAGGAGATCCGTTCGCTGATCGTCAATCCGGGCAGCACGCGGCCCGTGCCGCTGTCCGCGGTCGCGGATGTGATCGTCGCCACGGGTCCGGCCGAGATCCGCCGCACGCGCCAGCAGCGGGTTGCGATCGTGACCGCCAACCTGTCGTCCGGCGACCTGGGCACCGCCGTCAGCGATCTGGAAGCCATTGTGGCGGGCATCAACCTGCCAGTCGGCACGACGGCCGCGGTCAGCGGACAGAGCGATGACATGCGCGATTCGTTCCGCTCGCTGCAGTTCGCGATGCTGCTCGCCGTGTTCCTGGTCTACCTGGTCATGGCTTCGCAGTTCGAGTCGCTGCTGCACCCGTTCGTGATCCTGTTGACGATTCCGCTCGCGCTCACCGGTTCGGTCTGGGCGATGTTCCTGACCGGCACCACCGTCAACGTGGTCGCCTATATCGGCCTGATCATGCTGGCGGGTATCGTCGTCAACCAGTCGATCGTGCTGATCGACGCGGTCAACCAGGCGCGCGAACGCGGTGTCTCCAAGCACGACGCCATCATCGAAGCCGGCCGCCTGCGCCTGCGCCCGATCATCATCACCAAGCTGACGACGATCCTCGGCCTGCTGCCGATGGCGCTCGGGCTCGGCGAGGGCGCGGAGATCCGCCAGCCAATGGCGGTCACCGTGATCGGCGGCGTCGCGATCGCGAGTTTCTTCACGCTGCTCGTGATCCCGGTCGTTTACTCGTTGATGGACCGCAAGCATTTTCCCGCGACTACCGCAGGCGCAAGCTCGCACCCGGCGACGGAGCACGGCGGAGGCTGATCGATGATTCACACGAGATTCGCGCTGCGGCGGCCGGTCACGACCCTGATGACCTTTGTCGCAGTCGTGCTGGTCGGCGTGCTGTCGATGAAACTGCTGCCGCTCGAGCTGTTTCCCGACATCCGCTTCCCCGGGATCCTGGTCAATATTCCCTATGATGGCTCGACGCCAGAGGAAGTCGAACAACTGATCACGCGACCCGCCGAAGAGGCGATCGCGACCCTGTCCGGCATCAAGGAAATGCGCTCGACGTCCTCGGAGAGCGGCTCCGAGATGATCGTTTTCTTCGAGTGGGGCCGCGATCCGGCAGCGGTCGGATTCGAGGTCCGGACCAAGCTCGAGTCGATCCGCCACGAATTTCCGCCGAGCGCCAATCGCATCCTGACCCGCATGTTCGCCGCGGGCGACGACCGGGTCGTGGTCGTGCGCATTTCGAGCGAGGAAGACCTGTCGCGCCAGTACGACATGCTCGACCGCTACCTGAAGAAGCCGATCGAGCGCCTGGACGGCGTGGCCCGCGTCTCGCTCGAGGGCGTCGAGCCGCTCGAGTTGCGCATCCTGGTGGATCCGGTCCGGCTCGCCGCCCATGGCGTCGATGTCGCGCGGCTGCGCGATGCGCTCGAAGGCGCGAATTTCTCCGTCAGCGCCGGCGAGGTCACCGGCGGCCAGCAGCGCTTCCTGGTCCGCCCGATCGGCGAGTTCCGTACGATCGAAGATGTCCGCAGCTTCATCGTCACCGGCAATGTCCGGCTGCGAGACATCGCCGACGTGCGCATGGTATCGCCCGCCCTCACCGTCGGCCGCCATCTCAACGGGCGGCCGGGCGTGGGCCTCGACGTATTCAAGACGACCGGAGCCAACATCGTGGAAGTGGCCGACCGCGTCATGGAGGTCGTCGACGAGGCACAGAAACTGCCCCAGCTGCAGGGCATCAACGTGATCGTGCTCTCCAACCAGTCCGAGAACATCCACAGTTCGCTGACGGAACTGCGCAATGCCGGCCTGATCGGTGCCGTGCTCGCGCTGATCGTGCTGTATACCTTCCTGCGCGACCTGCCGACCACGCTGATCGTCAGTCTGGCCGTGCCGTTCTCGCTGCTGATCACGCTCGCCGCGATGTATTTCCTCGGCTTCTCGCTCAACATCCTGACGATGATGGGCATGATGCTGGCGGTCGGCCTGCTCGTGGACAATGCGGTGGTCGTCACCGAGAGCATCTTCCGACACCGGCAGATGAATGGCAGCGACCCGATCGCCTCGACGCTGTCAGGAGTCAGCGAAGTCGGCCTCGCCGTGCTCGCGGGCACGCTATCCACGATCATCGTGTTCCTGCCGATTGTGTTCGGAGAGGAGAGCCAGATCTCGGTGTTCATGGTCCACGTGGCCGTGCCGATCGTGATCGCGATGGTTGCCTCGCTGTTCGTCGCGCAGACGATCATCCCGACGCTCACCGCGCGTTTCCCGGCGCCGCCCGCGATCAAGGCCGGCTCGCGGTATGCGCGGGTGCAGGACTGGTACCTGCGCGCGCTCAACTGGCTGTTTCACCACAAGTGGAAAGGCGCGCTGTTCGTTCTGCTGACGGTCCTGTCGCCGATCCCGCTGTTCGCGACCGGGATGCTGAAGGTGGACATGTTTCCCCAGGACGCCTCCGACCAGCTGCATCTGCCATATCACATCGAGGGCACCTATCCGCTGGCGCGCACCGAGGAGGCCGTGACGCGCGTCGAGAACTACCTCGAAGAGAACCGGGAGCGCTTCGGCATCGACCTTGTCTACAGCTACTACACGCCGGACAATGCATCGAGCGTGATCAAGCTGAAGCCGCGCGACGAAATGCCGATGGAACCACGCGAACTGATGAAGGAGATCGAGAAAGGCCTGCCGGAGATCATCATCGGCAAGCCGTCATTCCGCTTCGAGGACAACCAGGGCGGGACCGGCGGCTTCTCCATGCGCCTGACCGGCGAATCGACCGAGCAGCTCGTCGGGCTGTCACGCACCGTGGTGCAGCGGCTGAAGGACGTGCCTGGTTTCGATTCGGTCCGCACGACTGCCAAGGCCGGCGAGCACGAGGTGCAGGTGATCGTCGATCGTGATCGCGCCGCGCGCCTCGGGCTCACGCCCGAGGTCGTCGCGCAGACGCTGGCCGCCGCGATGCGCGGGGACCGACTCAAGGAATTCCGCGCGGATGACCGCGAGATCGACATGCGGCTCGCCTTCCGGGCCGACGACCGCCAGACCCTCGAGGACCTGGCGGCAACGCCGCTCTACCTGCCGGACGGCACGCGCAGCACGCTCGGCGCCGTGGCAAGCTTCCGGATCGACCAGACGGCGCGCTCGATCGAGCGCGTGGATCGCCTGACCTCGGTCGTGATCGAGGGCATCGTGTCGCGCGATTCCTCGCTCGACGAAGTCAAGAAAGGCGTCGAGGCGGCCATGAAGGAGTTTCCGCTGCCGGCGGGCGTCGCGTGGAAGTATGGCCGGAGCGTCGAGGACAACGACGACACGGCGGCCACCATGCAGACCAACCTGCTACTCGCGGTCGCGCTGATTTTCCTCGTGATGGCGGCGCTGTTCGAGTCGCTGCTGTACCCGATTTCGATCATTACCTCGATCGTGTTCGCCATCGTCGGCGTGTTCTGGGGCCTCACCATCAGCGGTACGCCGCTGACCTTCATGGCCATGCTCGGGATCATGATCCTGATCGGCGTCATCGTGAACATCGGCATCGTGCTGATTGCGCACGTCATCGACCTGCGCAAGGAAGGCATGGGGCGCCAGGATGCGATCCTCGAAGCGGCCCGGCACCGTCTGCGGCCGATCCTGATGACCTCCCTGACCACGCTGCTGGCCATGTTGCCGATCGCGGCCGGCGATACGCAGATCGGCGGGGATGGACCCGCGTACTACCCGATGGCGCGCGCGTTGATGTCCGGACTGTTTTTTGGCAGCGTCACGTCACTGTTCTTCGTGCCGCTGTTCTACGTCTGGCTCGACGACCTGAACGAATGGCGCCAGCGCGTGAAGCTGTTCTCGCGGGGCGGCGCGGTGGCCACGGAAACCCGTTAAAAGGGGACGCATCCCTTTCTCAAGAGCGGACCAGGTCCGTGGCGGCGGCGGAGAGAAAGGGATGCGTCCCCTTTTAGCGCAACAGGACCTTGTAGACGTCCCAGTAGTCGTCCACCAGCACGTTGGAGTCGGGCACGCCGCCGGATGCGGCCGGCGGCAATGACGCCGGTTGCGGGACGGTCTCGGTAGCATTGCGCCAGGTCGCGCCTTTCGCCATCTTATCGCCCCTCGCCTTGATCTCCGCAATGACGCCTTCCTGCGTGCGCACCAGCGCGAGCGCCGCTGCGATCTCGCGGATGCGCCCGAGGCAGGCATCGAGGCTGCCGTGCTTCGCGGTCTCGACGCTGCGGTTGTTGGCAAGCCTGGCGTCCATTGCGAGTCCCGACACCGCGAGGCGCGCGTAGAGCAGCTGCGCGTAGGCGATCACCGCCAGGTTGACCGAGCGGCGGCCGTCGATCGTCAGGCCCGGGAACTCCGGCCACGGTTCCTTCTCAATCGTGCGGTGGGATTCGCGCATGTCGGCGAGCTGGCGCTCGGCGACGACGCAGCGCTGGCGCTGGGCGACGATCTCCGCGGCGAGGTCACGGCGCTTGAAGTAATGCCAGAAGCCGTTGAGTTTCGCCATGCGCTCGTCGCGCTGGCGCAGCCGCTCACGCTCCGCATCCGCGACTTCCTGCGCCTGGCGCAGGCGTTCGTCGGCGACCTTCAGGCGTTCCGCGCGGTCCTGCTGGAACTGCGCCAGCTGCTGTTTGCGCTGCGCGTCCTGGCGGTCGCGCTTCAGGTCCGAGGCGAAGCGCTCGAGCTGCTCGCGGCAGGCGCGCCACAACGACTTCAGGCCGAAATGGACCAGCGCGTCGAAGCCGCGCTCCGGGTTGCCCAGCAGCATCTCGAGCTGCTCGAGCTGCTGTTGCAGCCGGCTGTTGGCGTTTTCCTGCTGCTTCAGCTTGTTGCGCAGGTTGTGCAGCTGGTCATCGAGCCCCTGCAGTTCCTTCTTCAGCTCGGCGCGGTTCCAGAACAGCTTCAGCAGCCGTTCCTGTTCCGCCGCATCGGGCTTGCCGATCGTCGGCAGCTTCAGCTGCGACCATTTATCCGGAATCATGACGGCCAAGACGTGAGTCGCTCAGGCCACTGGCGCCGCGAAACGGTGGCCATTGCCGGCGCAGTATTCGAGCCACTTGTTCAGCAGCATGTTGCAGGACCAGCGCCGTCCGTGGTCGCGTGGCAGCTCGGCGCCGAGGCGCCGCAGGCGCCGCAGGCGCGGGTGCGCGGGATCGGACGTCGTGCCACAGGCCTCGGCAAGCCGTGCATCGTGATACACGCGGACTTCGAGTTCGGGCAGGCGTTCGTCACCCAGCAGGTAGGTCATGCCGAGCGTCGTCGTGTAACGGCACTGCTCGATTACCGACAGTTCGAGCGCGGGCTGGCCGGGCACGCAGGACGTCACGCAGCCGCGCAGCCGGCGCAGGTCGGGGACCAGCCAGCCAAGGCGGATGAAATTGCTCTCGTACAGCGTCATCAGGCTCACGAAGGACCGTGGCCGGGCGCGCCAGGAGATTGTGCAGTGGTCGTCCGACACCATGGATTTGACTATATCACAGGGATATTCGGCCAAATCCCGCAGGAATCGTGCTGTTTGTCACGAATCCTTCACGGCCGCACGCGACGCGGTATCGCGAGCCGCTCGAGCACGCGGCTTGCGATCTCCTCGATCGAGGTGTCGGTCGTTTCGAGGTACGGGATGCCGTGGCGCTCGAACAGCTGCTCGGCGGCGCGCACTTCGAAGACGCACTGCTGCGCCGATGCGTAGCGGCTGTCCGGACGCCTTTCCTGGCGGATCTGCTGCAAACGACCCGGCTCGATCGTCAGCCCGAAGAGCTTGCGGCGGTGCGGTTCCACGACAGCCGGCAGGCGCACCCCATCGAGGTCGTCCTCCGTCAACGGGTAATTCGCGGCAAATGCGCCGTATTGCAGCGCCATATAGACGCAAGTCGGGGTCTTGCCCGAGCGCGAGACGCCGAGCAGGATCACGTCGGCGCGATCGTAGTCCCGGGTCTGCGCGCCGTCGTCGTTGGCGAGCGCGAAGTTTGTCGCGTTGATGCGCATCGTGTAGGCCGTGATGTCCGCCATGCCATGCGCCCGGCCGAGCACGTGCGCGGACTGCTCGCCGAGCTCGCGCTCGAGCGGCCCGAGGAACGCGTCGAAGAAATCGAGGAACAGGCACTCGGCGCGCTGCAGGGCGTCACGCACCTCGTTGTTGACGAGCGTTGCAAACACGATCGGTCGCGTGCCGTCCTCGCGGCCTGCCTGATCGATCTTCGCGACGGCTTCGCGCGCCTTGTCAAGCGTGGTGATGAATGGCAAAGTGACCGGCCTGAACTCCATGCCGTCGAACTGCGTCAGCAGGCTGTGTCCCATCGTCTCCGCGGTGACGCCGGTCTGGTCCGATACGAAGAAGACGGTTCGTCTCTGTTTCATGACGGATATTCCGATGGCCGTGACGCCCTGCGAAGCCCTGCGCCGCGCGGATGATCGTATCAGTTGCTGGTGCGGTGAGGATTGCGCGTGAGCGGGTACACGATTCCATTCGGGCGCGTCGGCATGCAGGACGTGCAGTCGGTGGGCGGCAAGAACGCCTCGCTCGGCGAGATGATCGGCCGGCTCGGTCAGGCCGGCGTGCGGGTGCCGGACGGATTCGCGACGACCGCGCAGGCCTATCGCGATTTCCTTGCGCAGGACGGGCTTGGCGAGCGCATCGCGGCCCTGCTCGCCGGCCTTGATGTCGATGACGTCAAACGCCTCGCGGAAGCGGGCAGCCGCATCCGCGGCTGGATGCTGGCAACTCCGTTCCCGCCGGGCCTCGAGCGCGACGTGCTGGCGGCCTGTGCCGCGCTCGCGGGCGGTGCCGCGCTCGCGGGTGGTGCCGGCGCCGCCGTTGCGGTGCGCTCCTCGGCCACCGCCGAGGACCTGCCGGGCGCCTCCTTCGCTGGCCAGCAGGAGACGATCCTGAACGTGCGCGGCCCGCAGGCGGTTCTCGCAGCGATGCACCAGGTCTACGCCTCGCTCTACAACGACCGCGCGATCGCGTATCGCGTGCACCAGGGCTTCGACCACGGCAAGGTCGCGATTTCGGTGGGCGTCCAGCACATGGTGCAGAGCGGCAGCGGCGCAAGCGGCGTGATGTTCACGCTCGACACCGAGTCCGGGTTCCGCGACGCGGTGTTCATCACCGCCTCATGGGGCCTCGGCGAGCTGGTCGTGCAGGGCGCGGTCAATCCGGACGAGTTCTACGTCTACAAGCCGGCGTTGCGCGCCGGCCGACAGGCGATCATCCGCCGCAACCTCGGTTCCAAGGCCTCGCGCATGATCTACGCGCGCGAGCCGGGGCCGGGCCGCTTCGTGGAAACCGAGGATGTCGCCGCCGCCGACCGCGCGCGCTTTTGCATCAGCGACGCGGACGTTCTGGAACTGGCGCGCCAGGCGCTCGCGATCGAGGCCCACTACGGCTGCCCGATGGACATCGAATGGGGCAAGGACGGCGTTACGGGCGCAATCTACGTGCTGCAGGCGCGGCCGGAGACCGTGCAGAGCCGAACCGGCCGTTCAATACTGCGCTACACGCTGAAGCAGCGCTCGCGCAAGCTCACGAGTGGCCGCGCGATCGGCCAGCGCATCGGCGCGGGACCGGCACGCGTCATCGCCCATGCGCGCGAGATGTCGCGCGTCCAGCCGGGCGATGTGCTGGTGTCGGACATGACCGACCCGGACTGGGAACCGGTGATGAAGCGCGCTGCGGCGATCGTTACGAATCGCGGCGGGCGCACCTGCCACGCCGCAATCATCGCGCGCGAACTCGGGGTGCCGGCCATCGTCGGCTGTGGCGATGCGACCACCGCGATCCGCGAAGGCGATCTGGTGACCGTGTCCTGCGCCGAGGGCGACACCGGCGTCGTGTACGAGGGCCGCCTCGATTTCGAGCAACAGCAGATCGAACTCGATGCGCTGCCGGAGCCGCCGGTTCGCATCATGATGAATGTCGGCAACCCGGATCGCGCCTTTGACTTCGCCACGATCCCGAATCACGGGGTCGGCCTTGCCCGCCTCGAGTTCATCATCAATCGCATGATCGGTGTGCATCCGCGTGCCCTGCTCGAGTTCGCGACGCAGGAGCCGCTGGTGCAGGACCAGATCCGGCGCCAGATGGCCGGCTATGACGATCCCGTCGAATTCTTCATCGCGAAGCTGGCCGAGGGCATCGCCAGCATCGCGGCGGCGTTCGCACCCCAGCCGGTGGTCGTGCGACTGTCGGACTTCAAGTCCAACGAGTACGCGAACCTGATCGGCGGGCGCCAGTACGAACCGCACGAGGAGAACCCGATGCTCGGGTTCCGCGGGGCCTCACGCTACACGGACGCCGCCTTCCGGAAATGCTTCGAGCTCGAATGCAGGGCGCTTTGCCGCGTGCGCAACGACATGGGTCTTGCGAACGTCCAGGTCATGGTGCCCTTCGTGCGCACGGTCGCCGAAGGGCGGCGCGTCGTCGAACTGCTGGCGGAAAACGGCCTGCGGCGCGGGCAGGACGACCTGAAGGTCATCATGATGTGCGAGCTGCCGACCAATGCGCTGCTCGCGAAGGAGTTCCTCGAGCATTTTGACGGCATGTCGATCGGGTCGAACGACATGACCCAGTTGACGCTCGGCCTCGATCGCGATTCCGCGGTCGTCGCCGGCCTGTTCGACGAGCGCGACCCGGCGGTCAAGGCGCTGCTGTCAATGGCCATCAAGGCCTGCCGCGAGAGCGGCAAGTACATCGGCATCTGCGGGCAGGGCCCGTCAGACCATCCCGATCTGGCCAGGTGGCTGGTCGACCAGGGAATCGACAGCATTTCTCTCAACCCGGACACCGTCGTTGAAACCTGGCTTTTTCTGGCCAACGGCACAAAGCCCTGACGCGTGCCAGCCGGGCGGGCGGGGTCCCGAGCGAGCGAATGTCCGTTCTTCTGAGCGAGCGAGGGATGCCCTGCCCGCCCCGACTAGCGCGCGTCGAGGTCTGCTCGTGCCGATTCCCAGTTGCGGCCGTCGTACGGCGTGATCCGCGTGGAAACATTCGTTGCCGGGTCAAGGCAGCGGGCGTTGATCGAGTAGCCGTCGGGGTGCGAGCGCGGGATGTAGAAGGACTTGACGCCGCAATCGCGGCAGAAGAGATGGCGGGCCGTGCCGGTGCCAAACTGGTACTCGACCAGATTGGCGGCGCCGGAGACCAGTTTGAACTGTTTCTGGTTGACGATCAGGTGAAGATAGCCGGAGCGCCGGCACATCGAGCAGTTGCAGTCGAGCAGCTCGAGATCGGACGGGGCCGAAACCTCGTATCGCACGCGGCCGCAGTGGCAGCCGCCGCTGTGCCGCACTGCCGCCGCGCCGGTCACGGCCGTGGCGTGTTCCAGGGCGCGGCGAGCAGGCTCGCGCGATAGTGGCGAAGCTCGGCAATCGATTCATGGACGTCGGCGAGCGCGGTGTGCCGGGATTCCTTCGCGACCCCTGCGAGCACCTCCGGCGCCCAGCGGCGCGCGAGTTCCTTGAGCGTGCTGACGTCCAGGTTGCGGTAATGGAAATAGCGCTCAAGCGCCGGCATCCAGCGCGCCAGAAAACGCCGGTCCTGGCAGACGCTGTTGCCGCACATCGGCGAGCCGCCACTCGCCACGTGTGCGGCCAGGAACGCCAACGTCTCGCGTTCCGCCGCCGATTCGTCGTGGGCGCTCGCGCGCACCCGCGCAGTGAGCCCCGAGGCGCCATGGGTTCGCGTGTTCCACTCGTCCATCGCGTCGAGTACCAGATCGGGCTGGCGGATCGCGATCACGGGTCCTTCGGCGACCACCTCGAGATCGGCGTCGGTGACGACCGTCGCGATCTCGATGATGCGGTCGGTCTCGGGCACGAGGCCCGTCATCTCGAGGTCGATCCAGATCAGCCGGTCGTCGCGCGCCATGTTGCCCCCGATCTTAGCAGAGGCTAGAGTGCCGCTCGCCCGCACGCCATGCACTCCTTCACCGTCCTGTTCATCGTCCTGCTCGCCGCCGGTCTCGCGCTGCGACTCTGGCTGTTGCGCCGCCAGGTCTGCTCCGTCCAGGCGCACCGCGAGCGCGTGCCAGACGCCTTCGCCGGAACCATCACCCCGCAACAGCATGCACGTGCGGCCGACTACACGATCGCGCATGCGCGCCACGGCGCGGTCCAGCTGGTGGCCGGCGCCGCCGTACTGCTGCTGCTGACGGTGGCGGGTGGCATTGCGGCCATCGACGCCTGGACTGCACGCACCGTGACCGGCGAGCTGCTGCAGGGCGTCGCGACCGTCGGCGCCACGGCGTCCGTGCTGGCGCTTACCGGGCTGCCGTTCGACGCCTGGAGCACGTTTCGCATCGAGGCGCGCTTCGGCTTCAATCGAACGACGCCCGCGCTGTTCGCGCAGGACCTGCTGAAGGGGCTGGTGCTGTCGGCCGGCCTGCTGTTGCCGCTCGTGGCGCTGCTGCTGTGGCTGATGCCGCGGGCCGGCGTTGCCTGGTGGCTGTGGGCATGGGCAGCCTGGGCGACGTTCTCGATCCTGCTCAGCTGGGCCTGGCCGCGGCTGATCGCGCCCTGGTTCAACCGGTTCCGCGAACTCGAACCGGGCGCCATGCGCGAGGCGGTCGAGTCGCTGGCCAGGCGTTGCGGGTTCGAGCCGCGCGGCGTCTTCGTGATGGACGGTTCGCGCCGCAGCACGCACGGCAACGCGTACTTCACGGGACTCGGCCGCGCCAAGCGCATCGTCTTCTTGGATACGCTGCTCGAGGCGCTGGCGCCGGTGGAAGTGCAGGCCGTGCTCGCGCATGAACTCGGCCACTTCCGGCTGCGCCATGTCGCCTGGCGCATCGTCTTCTCGCTCGTCGCCGCGTTCGCCGGCTTTGCCGCGCTCGCGTGGCTTGCGCGACAGCCCTGGTTCCAGCCGGCGCTCGGGGTCGTGGACGGCGGCCCGCACACGCTGCTGCTGCTGTTCGCGCTCACCGCGCCGGTCTTCCTGTTGCCGGTCGGCCCGCTGGCCGCCTGGTGGTCACGCCGGCACGAGTTCGAGGCAGACGAGTACGCGGCGCGTCACGCGGATGCAGAGGCGCTGGCCCATGCGCTCGTCAAGCTGTACCGGGACAATGCGACGACGCTGACCCCGGATCCGCTTTACACGGCGTTCCACGCATCGCATCCGCCGGCGCTCGCACGCATCGCGCGACTGACGGCAGGCAGGCGCCGATGAAAACCGCGACGGACGAGGGCCCGACGCGCGCCGGTCGCGTGATCTCGAGTCATGGCCGCGACGCGGTCGTGCTCGACGACGAGGGCCTGCGTATTCACTGCCGCCTGCAGGGCCGCAGGCTGGCCGTCGTGTGCGGCGACGCCGTGCGCTTCCGGCTGGCGCAGGGCGAAGGCGCCGCCGGACGGGTCACCGAAGTGCTGCCGCGCCGGACTGCGCTTCTGCGCCTCAACCAGCGCGGCGCATCCGAGCCGGTCGCCGCCAACCTGACGCAGGTCGCCTGCGTCGTCGCGCCGGCGCCGGCGCCGGATTTCGGCCTGTGCGATCGCTACCTCGCCGCTGCGGAATGGGCCGGCCTCAAGGCCTGCATCGTCGCCAACAAGTGCGACCTGCCGGATCCGGCCGGCGCGCTCGCCGCGCTCGATGAATATATCCGCATTGGCTACCCGGTCGTGCGCGCCAGCAAGCGCGTGGCGGACGGCGCAGCCGAACTCGCACTCCGCCTGGCCGGCGAGATCAGCGTGCTGGTCGGCCAGTCCGGCGTCGGCAAGAGTTCGTTGACCAACCTGCTGGTGCCCGGCGTCGAGGCGCGCGTCGATGAAGTGACCCGCGCCAGCGAGTCGGGCCGTCACACGACCAGCAGCTCGTCGCTCTATCCGTTGCCGGGTGGCGGCGAACTGATCGACTCGCCGGGCGTGCGGGATTTCGCGCCGCCGCTGCCGGCGCCGCGCGACATCGCCGGCGGATTCCGGGAAATCGTCGCGCTTGCCGGCGACTGCCGGTTCCAGGATTGCCGGCACCGGCGGGAACCCGGATGCGCGGTCACCGCCGCCGGGGAACGCGTCTCGGCCCGGCGCCTGGCCAGTTACCGGCACCTGCTGGACCTGGCTGAGGAAATGGCGGAGCGGACGCCCCGCTTCAGACGATGAGCTGGCGCCCGGCGAGCGCGTGCGCCAGCGTGCCGCCGTCCACGTATTCGAGCTCGCCGCCGACCGGCACGCCATGCGCGATGCGCGAGGCACGGATGCCACGGCGCGTAACCAACTCGCCGATGAAATGCGCGGTCGCTTCGCCTTCCACGGTCGGATTGGTCGCGAGGATCACCTCGCGGACCTCGCCCTCGTCGAGCACGGCCTCGAGCCGATCGAGCCCCAGCTGTTCCGGCCCGATGCCGTCGAGCGGCGACAGGTGCCCCATCAGCACGAAGTAGCGCCCGCTGTATCCGCCCGACTGCTCGACCGCAACGACGTCGGCGGGCGATTCGACGACGCACAGCGACGCCGCATCCCGTCGCGGCGCGCTGCAGATCTCGCACAGCTCGCCGTCCGTGAGCATGCGGCAGCGGCGACAGTGCACGACATTCGTGGTGGCCTCGGTCAGCGCGCGCGCGAGCGCGCGACCGCCGTCCCGATTGCGCTCCAGCAGGTGGAACGCCATGCGCTGCGCGGACTTGGGTCCGACGCCGGGCAGGACGCGCAGCGCCTCGATCAGACGGGACAGGCCAGGTGAGTACTTCACGGCCGCCGTCAGTACGGCAGCTTCATGCCCGGCGGCAGCTGCATGCCGCCCATCGCCCCGGCCATGTGCTGCTGCACCGCCTCGGCGACACGCCGGGTCGCGTCATTGCAAGCCGCTGCGATCAGGTCCTCGAGCATCTCGCGGTCATCGCCCGCCACCGACGGATCGAGCTGCACACGCCGCACCTCGTGCCGGCCATTCATCGTGACCTTGACCATGCCGCCGCCGGACTCGCCGGTCACTTCCAGCGAGCCAAGCTGCTCCTGGACCTTCTGCATGTTCGCCTGCAACTGCTGCGCCTGGCGCATGAGTTGCCCGAGATTCGGTTTCATGGGCGCATTCTACCCGACCGGCTTGACGGTATCCGGCTGCAGCACGGCGCCAAAACGGTCGCGCAAGGCCTTCACCTTGGGATCGCTTTCGAGCGCAGCCCGCGCCTGTTCCATGCGCTCATCCCGCGCCTGCTCTTCGCGACGTGCCGGCGTGTCGTCGGCGCCGCCCTGTTCGATCTCGATCGTGACCGGCGCACCAACCAGCCGGCCAAGCGCCTGCACCAGGCGCTCTTCCTGCTGGCGCGTGTGCAGCGATTGCGCGCGGGGGTCGAGCAGGAACCGGAAGCGGTTGCCATCGCGCTCCAGCAACTGGCAATTGCCGGCGAGCTGCCGCGCCGCGCCCTGCAGGTCGAGCCGCGCCAGCATCTCCGGCCAGTCGCCGGACTCCGTGCGTGGCGGCGTCGTCACCGGCGCAGCAAGCCCGAACTCGATGGCGCGCGGCGCGACGCGGGCCGGGGCGGCCGGTCGGGCGCCAACGGCCGCATCGACCGGGCGGAACGCCAGCATGCGCAGCAGCGTCATTTCAATGCCGGTGCGCGGGTCCGGTGCGAGTTCGAGGTCGCGCCGGCCGAGGATCGCGATCTGGAATCCCAGCTGCAGGTCTTCCGCGGGCAGTTTCGCCGCGAGCGCCGACAGCAGCTCACTGGCATAAATCTCGTCCTCCGGCAGGTCCGGCACGGCCTGGCGCAATGCGACCCTCTGCAGCAGCGTCGCGATCTCGTCGAGCAACTGGCCGTAGTCCGGGGCGAACTCGTCGATCGCGGCTACGGCGTCCATCAGCCCGCGCGCATCGTGCTCCGCGAGCCGCTCGACCAGGTGGACGACCTGGCGGCGATCCACGGTGCCGAGCATGGCGCGCGCATCGCTTTCGGTCACGCGCCCGGCACCGAATGCCAGCATCTGGTCGAGCAGCGACAGCGCATCGCGCAGGCTGCCGTCTGCCGCGCGCGCGAGCAGCGCGACCGCCGCGGGCTCGGCCTCGACGCCCTCCGCCTTCAGGATGTGCTGCAGTCGCGCCGCAATCAACGCGACCGGCAGGCGTTTCAGGTTGAATTGCAGGCAGCGCGACAGCACCGTGACGGGCAGCTTCTGCGGGTCGGTCGTCGCGAGCAGGAACTTGACGTGTGGCGGCGGTTCCTCGAGCGTCTTCAGCAGGGCGTTGAACGAGTGCGTCGACAGCATGTGCACCTCGTCGATGAGGTACACCTTGTAGCGTGCGCGCGTCGGCAGGTACTGGACGTTCTCCAGCAGCTCCCGTGTGTCGTCGACCTTGGTGCGCGAGGCCGCGTCGACTTCGATCAGGTCGACGAACCGCCCTTCATCGACTTCGCGGCAGGCGCCACACTCCCCGCAGGGCGTCGAGCCGACGCCGCGCTCGCAATTCAGCGATTTCGCGAGTATCCGCGCAATGGTCGTCTTGCCGACGCCGCGCGTGCCCGTGAACAGGAAGGCGTGGTGGATCCGGTCGGAATCGAGCGCGTTGACCAGGGCCTGGCGCACGTGTTCCTGCCCCACCAGCTCCGCGAAGCTGCGTGGACGCCATTTGCGTGCAAGGACCAGATAGCTCATCGATGCCGTATCCGCATGAGACTGGAGGCGGCCCGCGCCAGCACCCCTCCGGCACCCGATGCCACCGCTACCGTTG
>JBBEAB010000066.1:0-2802 GCA_040899645.1 Steroidobacteraceae bacterium | reverse complement strand
CGCGCTTGGCGGACGACACCGGACTCGCGCCACTCGACGCCAGTCGCCGCGCCGCGCTCGATCAGCACGCGCGTCACGTGCGCGTTCGAGCGCAGCACGAGATTTTGCCGGCGCAACGCCGGACGCAGGAACGCCAGCGACGCGCTGGAGCGCCAGCCGTCCTTGATGCTCAATTGATACGCGCCGACACCGAATGTCGTGGCGCCGTTGAAGTCCGGGTTGAGCGGCAGCCCGAACTGCCTGCCGGCTTGCACCCAGGCATCGCAGTAGGGGTGATCGTTTCTCAGGTCCGAAACACCGAGCTCGCCGCTCGCGCCGTGGTACTCGCTCTCGCCGCCCTCGTAACGCTCGAAGCGCTTGAATTGCGGCAGCACCTCCCGGTAGCGCCAGCCCGTCGCGCCGAGTCGCGCCCAATCGTCGAAATCCTCGTGCTGGCCGCGAATGAAGATAAGGCCGTTGATCGACGAGGAACCTCCGATCACACGTCCGCGCGGCCAGACGACGTTGCGCCCCGCGGTGCCTTCGCAGGGCTCGGTGTCGAACAGGCGCGAGAACCGGCGGTCATAGATGGTCTTGAAGTAACCGACCGGCAGCCGGATCCAGAAATTGCGGTCCGACCCACCCGCCTCGAGCAGCAGCACCCGCGTGGCCGGGTCGGCCGAGAGCCGGTTGGCGAGCACGCAGCCCGCCGAACCGGCCCCGACGATGATGAAATCGTATGCGTCCAACCCGGCTTGCCGATGTTCAAGCCTTGACGGTGTCGAGGTACGGCTTGGTCTCGAAGTACTTCGATGCCGGGGTCGCGTTCTGGATGCCGCCGAAGCGCACGTAGAAGTCGGTCACCCGCTGCAGCCAGTTCGTGACCGTGCCATCGGCGTACATCCGGCGCCACTCGCCCGACAGGAACATCTTCTGCGCCTTGTACTGCACCTTCAGGTCGGCAAGCGGCACCTGCTGGTAGTAGCTTTTCTGCAGCATTTCGAGCGCGGCCTCCGGGTTCTTCACGATGTAGTCGTTCGCATCGACCCAGCCCCGGATGATGCGCGGAATCACGTCGAAGTTCTTCTCGTAGTAGTCCGCGCGCGTCGCCCAGCCGCCGACGATCGCCGCCTGCGGGTAGTACGCCGAGGCGTCGACGAGCATCTTCGCCCCCGGCACCTTGTCGCGCACGATGATGTTGAACGGCACCCAGAGCGCCACCGCCGGCACCGCGCCGGAAATGAACGAGGTCACCGCCTCGGTCATCCTCTGGTTGACGAGTTCCACGTCCTTTGCGGGATCGACGCCGTTGGCGCGCAGAGCGTTGTCGAGGAACACGTGCGCAGTGGTGCCCGTCGTGGTGGAGATCTTCTTGCCTTTCAAATCGGCGAAGCTCTTCACGCCCATGTCCTCGCGCACCCAGAGCTGCGCTGTGGCGAACTCGACGTTGTTGATCAGGAACGCCTTGCCCTGCCCGCGCGCCGGGAAATTTGAAATCACCGCGCCGGTTGCGAGCATGTCGATGCTGCCGCCGATCATCGCCTGGAACAACTCGAGCCCCGTGGTGAACTGCACCATGTCGAGGTCGGCGCCCTGCTTGGCGAAGCTGCCGCGGTTCATGCCGGTCCAGATCTGGCCGTCGACGGCGAGCGTGTGCAGGTAGCCCACCTTCACCTTGGTGCGACTCTGCGCGATCGCTGGAGCGCCCGCCACCGACAGTCCGAGCGCCGCGCCGGTTCCCTGCAGAAACTTTCTACGATCCATGCTCATGGCCTCCTCCTTGTGTGTCAATCGGACATGCGTGTCGTCTGCCGCGCCTGCGCGGCGTACTCCTTCATGACGAGCTCGCGTAGGTGCGACCGGAGCTCGCCGAATCCGGGTTTCTCGTGCAACGACGCGTCGCGCGGGTAGCCGAACGGCACCTCGATGATTTCGCGGATGCGCGCCGGCCTTGCGGTCATGACGATGATGCGGTTGGACAGGTACACCGCCTCCTCGACCGAGTGCGTGATGAGCATCACGGTCTTGCCCTCGGCCTGCAGCACCTCGAGCAAGAGGTCCTGCATGGCGCTGCGCGTCTGCGCATCGAGCGCGCCGAAAGGCTCGTCCATCAGCAGGAATTCCGGCTTCACCGCATAGGCGCGCGCGATCGCCAGGCGCTGGCGCATGCCGCCGGAGAGCGTCTTCGGCCAGGCGTCGCCAAAATCCGCCAGGCCCATCAGTCGCATATAGCGTTGGCAGATTGTCTCCCGCTCACCCTGGGGCACGCGGCTGGCCCGCAGGTTCAGGCCGAAGGCGATGTTCTGCTTCACCGTCAACCACGGGAACACGCCGTATTCCTGGAAGATCACGCCCCGGTCGGGCCCCGGCGCCGCCACCGGCTTGCCGTCCAGCAGCACGGCGCCCGCGGTGGGCTTCACGAATCCGGCGACGATATTCATCATGGTCGTCTTGCCGCAACCCGAGGGACCGATCACCGAGACGAACTCGCCCTCGCGGATGCGAAAGGAGACCTCGTCCACCACTCGCAGCGGCCCGGAGGCCGTTTGGAACTCGACCGACACCGCTTCGAAGGAGATGCGGTCCCGCACGTTTGCCGGCGCGCTCAAGCGATGCGCTCCTGCCAGGCCACCAGCCGCCGCGCGATGGCGCGCAGCGCCAGATCCATTCCCAGCGCGATGAAGCCGATGCAGATGATGCCGACGTAGATGATGTCGAGCTGGAAGAACGATGCGGCATTCTGGATCAGCGACCCCAGTCCCTGCTGCGCCGCGATCAGCTCGGAGGCGACCAGCGTCGCCCAGGCGACGCCCAGGGCCACGC
>JBBEAB010000065.1:0-2817 GCA_040899645.1 Steroidobacteraceae bacterium | reverse complement strand
GTCCTGGATGTTCTCGCGGATCGTGTTCATGCCGTCGATCGTGCGGCGCACCGCATCGCCGCCCTTGTGCGCGACGTCCACTGCGTGGCGCGCGACGTCGGCCGAACGCTCGGCATTGCCGGAAACTTCCTCGATCGACGCGGCCATCGCGCCGACCGCGTCGGTTGCCGCGGCCACCTGGCGCGACTGCGCCACGCTCGCCTTCGCCAGGTGACCGGCCGCCGCCTGGGTCTGGCGCGTCGCCGCGTCGAGCTGCAGCGCCGTGTCGTTGATCGTCGCGACCAGTTCGCGCAGCGCCTCGATCGCGTAGTTGATCGAGTCCGCGATCGCCCCGGTGATGTCGTCGGTGACGGTCGCCTGCACGGTCAGGTCACCGTCGGCGAGGCTCGACATCTCGTCGAGCAGGCGCAGGATCGCGTCCTGGTTGCGGCGATTGCGCTCCGATTCAAGGCTCGCGATACGACGCAGTCCGGCGGCCGAGATCCAGGCCACCAACGCACCTGCGAATGCGAAGGCGGCGATCAGGATCGCGATCAGCGCGGGCCGGGTGCCGCCGAACTGCCCGCCGGGGCCGGCCGGCGGCGACTCCAGCGACAGCGACACGTCCGCAGTGGCGGCGGCCAGGTCCGCGGCCGCGCGCTGCGCGCCGGCCTGCTGTCCCGCGCGCTCGAGCGTGCCCTGCAGCTGCTTCTCGTAGGCCGCGAATTCTTCACGCGCCTCATTGAGACGGATTGCCGCCTCGCCGCTGACGGACGGCACGCCCGCCGTGCGATCGAGCCCGCCGAGGCCCGCGAGGAACTGCGACAGCAGCGCCGTGTTCTCCGAAATGCGCCGCGCAACCGTGACCGAATCGGCCGCCTGGCCCGCGAGCTGTTCGAGATCATCCGTGGTGCGCTGGGCCACGGTTTCAAAACGCGGCAGCACCCGCAGCGCCACCGTACCGCCCGGCGCGGAGACCGCATTCCCGGTTGCCGCCAGCACGCGGCCGAGGGCCGCGCGCGATCCGTCCGCCCAGGTCTTCAACTCGGCGGCTGCGGCGCGGGCCGCGAGCACCTGCTGTGAACTCTCGAGCACGCGGTTCCAGCCGGGCTCATTGCCGAGGCGCAGCGACGAGGGCGAGGACAGCGCGGCGATGGCGCCCTGCCCGTCCTCGATCTCGCCGAGCACGCGCTCGAGCTGCGCGCGTGAGGCAGCGAGCTTCGCGAACGCCGCTTCATCGCCGCGGCTCGCTTCCGCGGCCTGCGACGGCATCGCGCCTGCCAGCACCGTCAGCTGTGCAAGGTGCGCCCGGAAGCCGCGATCCTGTTCCGCGGCGCGGCCGGACAGCAGCATGAGGATCGCGGCCGTGAGCGTCGCGATGAGGCCGCCCACCAGCAATGCGGGCATCCAGCGTGCCGCGACGTGCCTGCCAGGCATATTGACCATGCTCTCTTCCCTTCCCCTTGCCGTCGCTCAGTTCGAGCCTTGCAGGAATGCCGGGCTCTCGACCAGCATCCTGAGGCTCAATACCGGCCAGGCCTCGCTGCCGCGCCGGAACGACCCGGCCAGGTAATGCTCGCACCGGATCATCGTCGGCGGCGCCTCGGGCTTGAACTCCCGGTCCGCAAAACGGCGGAATCCGAGCACCTCATCGACCATCAGCCCGGCCGGAATCTCGCGATGATTGACGACGATCACCCGGGTGTTGCGGCCCGACACCGATTCTCCGCTGCCAAAATACTGTTTCAGGTCGATGACCGGCAGCAACTGGCCGCGGACATTGGCGAGTCCGATGATCCAGGGCCGCGCGCCGGGAACCCGCGTGATCGGCGCCGGCACACCCATGACCTCGCGCGCCTCGTCGCGCTCCACCAGAAACGTCTCGCCACCCATGCGGAACGCGACGCCGATCCACTCCTGCGCCGCCGCGCCGTCGCGCGCGCCCGCGGCGATATCGCGCGCCCGCTTCTCGAGCGCCAGCAACAGCTCGAACGGCCGGTCGCGCAGGGCCCTCAGGGTCGGCTCAGGCTGCATCCATTCAGCCCGTGAGGAGCGCAGCCTGCGCTTTCTCCACGAGTTGAGCCGGCGACACCGGCTTGACGAGGTAGTCCACCGCACCCTGGCGCATGCCCCAGATGCGGTCGGTCTCCTGATTCTTGCTCGACACCATGATCACCGGGATCGCGCGGGTCTTCGGATCGTTGGCCAGCGCCCGCGTCGCCTTGAAGCCGTCGACCCCCGGCATGACGATATCCATCAGGATCAGGTCGGGCCGGATCTCGCGCGCCTTGCGGATGCCCTCGGCGCCGTCTGCCGCAGCCTCGGTCTCGAAACCGTGGTTCTCGAGCAGGCGCCGCATCTGGAACACCTCGGTCGGCGAATCATCAACAATCAGAATGAGAGCCATGACCCTGTCTCCATCCGCCCGGTTACTGCCGGTTGACGTGCCGCTCGATCGCCGACAGCAGTTCGTCGCGCGTGAACGGTTTCGTCAGGTAATGCTCGGAACCCACGATACGGCCGCGGGCCCGGTCGAACAGGCCGTCCTTGCTGGACAGCATGATGACCGGAATCGAGCGGAACACCTTGTTGTGCTTGATCAGCGAACAGGTCTGGTAGCCGTCGAGCCGCGGCATCATGATGTCCACGAACACGATGTCGGGCTGGTGATCGGCGATCTTGGACAGCGCGTCGAAGCCATCCACGGCCGTGAAGACCTCACAGCCCTCCTTGGCCAGCAGCGTTTCCGCCGTACGGCGGATCGTCTTGCTGTCGTCGATGACGAGCACTTTCAGACCGCTCAGGCGGTGCCCGTCATTAACGGCCGCTGCACTGTCC
>JBBEAB010000064.1:96309-99105 GCA_040899645.1 Steroidobacteraceae bacterium | reverse complement strand
CATCTCGCGGTCGATCGGGTCGTGCAGCACGCCCTTGACGAAGCTGCCGTCGATGCCGCTTCGGTGGAACTGCGCGCATCGACTTCCTGCAAGTTCCTGCAAGCGCTCGGCTGAACGACCGCCTGGTGCGGCCGCTGGAAATCAATCAGTCGGGAACAGTTGGCGCACGCTCACCTTGAATTGCACGAAGACGATGCCGCTGATTGACCCGTCAGCCATGCGCGCGCCGGTGAGCTTCTCGACGGCCTGCACGGGTAGGTAGGTGATATTGATCCCGGCGTAGCGGTTGCCGATCGTCAGGCTCGGCAGCACCCCCGGGAACGGGCGATTGCGCGCACGGCCAAGCCGGCTTCAATCCCGCCGCCGCCTGCCCGACCAGTTGTTCGCACATGTCCCCCTGCACGATTGCCACGCGAGCCGTCCAGGCAAACAAGATCGTGGCAATGGGCACTGGTGGCGCAAGGCAGCCTTTCCTCAACCGCTTCGTGCGCTCCCGGGTCGCCCGCCATCGCCCCGAAACTCGGGACGACCGGCGACCCGGGTCTTGTGTCGCGGATCGAGTTTATGGCGCGGGCGGCACAAGGCCGAAACCGGCAAGCCAGTTCTGGACATTCGCGGTATCCATGCGGAATACCCCGCCAGTCCCGGCGCAATTGCCATTGATGCCAAACGACGTCACGCCGGCCACGACATTCGAGGACCCGAGGAAGTTCGGACCGCCCGAGTCACCGAAGCAAGTGCCGCCCGTGGAGTGGTTGTTCGACAGGAGGATCGAAAAATCACCGGTGAAGCCCGGCGTGTTGATCTGGATGAGGTGCGGCGTCGCGACCATCCGCACGCGAGCCGATTCGACGAATACCGGGTTGATGAACTGCAGGCCATAGCCAACGCTGGTGAAGTCGACTGTCCGCAGACCGCGCTGTCGTGCAAGCCGGTCCAATTCGCCAAGCTGAGGCAGGACTGCGTACGGAGGCGACCCAAAGTCATCGTCGAGGATGACGATCCCGACGTCGTTGACGAAGAACGGGGCCGTCGGAAACAGAGGATGCGTGATTGGAGTGCCGGAGACCTGGCCCTCGAACGGATAGCCGTTGCCGGGAATACCCGACTCGACGTCGCTATCGAACCAGATCGTGATACGTGCCGCGCCGTCCGTGCAATGGCCGGCCGTGAGGAAGAGTCGCGGCGACATCAGCGTGCCGCTGCATCGCCACATCGGATTGCCCGCATTGTCCAAAGCCACCATCAGCCCGACGTTCGGATGCCCGTTGAAGTCGAGTTCGCCGTACTTGACGGCCATCGCCGGCGCGCAGGTCGCGAGCGCGACGACACCGATGAACGCCTTGGCCAGTGATCGTGTGAGCTTCATGTTTCTTCTCCCCTGGAATGTGGATTGATTCGGCTCCGGGTTTCCGTCATTCACCCGTGCTTGTGCCCGCAATTTCTAGCACATTGCCGGCGCCGGTGGGCGCTTTCCACAGTGCATGCACGTCCTCGCAGCAGCCTGACGACGGATCCACGCGCCCGGCTGCGGCGCCAGGCGACCTGATTATGGTCAATCCACGCGCGGGAAGTGGGCGATTCCAACGCGATGGTTTCGGCGTCGTCCGCCTCTTCGGCGATGGTCTGCTTGCCGGCCAGGTTGCCGATCTCCTTGATCCAGCGCACCGTCGATCTCCAGGGAATCTACGGGCACGTGCTTGCGCCGGGCCGTCGGAGCGCGGAGTTCAGTTCCTGTCCGCGTGCGTCTTGATCGCGACGATCTCCTCGTCCGTGAGGGCGTAGAAGCGGTTTTTCGCCACTGCGCTCATCAGCCCGCTCGTGCTTTCGGTGCCGGCGAGCGTGATGCCGGTGCGCAGCAGGGTCGTCAACTGCTCGAGACTATAAGCCTTGATGATCGCGAGCGCCGGCGTTTCCCCATCCAGGCCGCCAAGGTGCGTTCCATGGCACTCGCCGCAGGCGACCTGCATCAGGCGGCGCGCGGCATCGGGGTGGTGGCGATCGGCGAGTACTGCCGCGCCCTCCACCTCGTCGGGAAGCACCTCTTCGACCGGGAATTCGCCGGTTGCGATCGCGAGCCGGATGGGCAGGTGAAGCGTGGTCTCCCCGAGTTCTGGGTTTTGAGCCACGGGAATCGTGCGCAGCCACGCGAGCACGTGTCCGAGGTGGACATCGTCCATGCGCTGGAAGGTCTTCACCGGCATGCCGAGGGCCATGTTGCCGTCGGCCTTCACGCCCGCGCGGATCAGGCGTACGAATGCCGCATCGTCGTAACGCGCGATCTGCTCGCTGACGTTTGGCGCATCGATGGAAAACACCCACGGCTCCTCGCCAAAGAGGCCCCCCTGCATGTTATCGCCGTGGCAGCTTGGGCAGCCGACACAATTGCCGGCCGCTTGCCCAGGGCCGCGTCGCTGCGCGGCACCGGCACAAATGCGCGCGTGCGCCAGTCGTCCTCGCCGTACAGCTGCGATTCGCTGCGGAAGTAGATTGCCGCGGCGGCGAGCGCCACGACCACGGCGAGACCCGCCGCGATCCTGAGTGTCCAGCGCCAGAACGCCATGGTCTGCCCCCTGGTCAGTCGTTGCGGCGGACGCCTCCTACGCGATCGCCGCCCGCTGCACGCGCTGCGGCTGGCTCACGCCGTAGCCCTGCGCGTAGTCGACGCCAAGCCCGCGCAACACTTCGATGATCTCGGCGTTCTCGGCCCACTCGGCGATCGTCTGCTTGCCGGTCAGGTGCCCGATCTCGTTGATCGAGCGCACCATCTCGCGGTCGATCGGGTCGTGCAGCACG
>JBBEAB010000064.1:92635-96299 GCA_040899645.1 Steroidobacteraceae bacterium | reverse complement strand
CGGGAAGTGCTTCAGGTAGCCGAATGACGACAGGCCGGTGCCGAAGTCGTCGAGCGCGAACTTGCAGCCGAGCTCCTTGAGCGCCTGGATGAAGCGGCTGGCCTGCGAGAAGTTCGCGATGGCGGCAGTCTCGGTGATCTCGAAGCAGATCTTGCTGCCGTCGATGCCGCTTCTGTGGAACTGCTCGATCACGAACGGCAGGAACTTGTCATCGCCGAGGCTCTGGCCCGACAGGTTGATCGAGCACATCGTCAGGCGGCGGCGCTCGTCGGCCTCCGACACCAGCCAGCGGAACGCACTGTCGATCACCCAGCGGTCGATCGATGGCGTGATGCCGTAGCGCTCGGCCGCGGCGATGAACTGGTCCGGCGCCACGATCTTGCCGCTTTCGTCCCGCATCCGCAGCAGCAGTTCGAAGTGCTCGCCGGCGTCCTCGGTCTGCAGCGGCAGGATGGTCATCCGGAACAGCTCGAAGCGCGACTCCTCGAGGGCGTTGTTGATGCGCGCGGCCCACTGCATCTCGCGCCGCCGACGCATCAGGTCGATGTCGTTCTCTTCGAAACAGTGCACGCGGTTGCGGCCGCTCTCCTTCGCCGCACCGCAGGCGGAATCCGCCGCGGAAAGGACCGATGCGACGTCTTCATTCTCGGCCGTAATCGGCACCACGCCGATCGAGGCGCCGAGCCGGAAGCTGCGGTCTTCCCAGGTGTAGCGGAAGTTGCGGATCGATTCGCGCAGCGTCTCCGCGGTGCGGAGCGCCTCTTCGAGCGAACAGCTCTCCAGCAATACGCCGAATTCGTCGCCGCCGAGCCGCGCGAGCGTGTCGCGCCAGCGCACCTTTGACTTCAACAGCGCGCCGACCTGGCCAAGCAGCGCATCGCCCGCCGAGTGACCACAGGTATCATTGACGATCTTGAACTGGTCGATGTCGATGTAGCAGAGCGCGTAGGAGGTCTCGCGAGCCTTGGCGCTCTTGAGCGCGCGCTCGAGGCGGGTTTCGAACTCGCGGCGATTGACCAGGCCGGTCAGTACGTCGTGGCTCGCGTGGTACGACAGGCGCCGGTTCAGCTCGCGCGATTCCGACACGTCGTGGAACACCAGCACGCCGCCGGTCACCGTGCCGCTGCCATCGCGGATCGGCGAGGCCGTGCTTTCGATGTAAAGCTCGTTGCCGTCCTTGCGGATCAGCAGCATCGGCCGCACCGACTTGATCGAGCGGATGCGGCGCACGGCGACCGCCAGCGGGTTCTCGAGCGGCTCGCAGGTCTCCTCGTGGAACGCGCGGAAGATCTCATCGATCGTGCGCCCGAGGCTGTCTTCCAGGCGCCAGCCGGTCAGTTCCTCAGCCACGGGATTCAGGTACTCGACGCGCCCGTGCGCATCGCAGGTAATCACGCCATCACCGATCGACTGCAGCGTGATCTGCGCGCTCTCCTTCTCGCGGAACAGCGCTTCCTCGTAGAGCTTGCGCTCGGTGATGTCGAGTTCGACGCCGATCAGGCGGCGCAGCCGCCCCTGGTCGTCGACGCGGGCGCAGGCGCGGCCGATCACCCAGCGCCATTCGCCGTCGGTGTGCTTCAGACGGTGCACGCTCTCGAACATCGGCGTCTTGCCGGCGATGTGGTCGCGCATCGCGGCGGACACCCGCGCCAGATCCTCGGGATGCACCATGCGGTGCCAGTCCGGCGAGGTGATGACGTCGTTTTCCTCGAAACCGAGCATTCCCTTCCAGCGCGGCGAGAACCAGGTGTGGTTGGTCTGCGCGTCGTAGTCCCACAAGCCGTCGTTTGCGCAGGGCAGCGCCATTTCCTGGCGCTCCTGCATGTCGGCGAGGCGGTCCGCGAGCGAAACTTTTTCGAGACCGCAGGCGAGGCTGGTGCCGACCAGTTTCAGCAGCAGGTGCAGGTTGACGTCCCAGCCGTCGCGCGGCGAGGACGTCGCGAAAGCGAGGAAACCGCGCACCGTACCCTGCACGGCGAATGCGATGAGCAGCAGCGAGCGGATGTCGAGGCCCGCGAGACGCTCCGCATCGGCGGCCTGCTCCGGCTTCACTTTCACGGTGTCGCGGATCTCGAGGATGCGCACGTGTTCGAGGCGCGACCGGATCCAGGGCAGCGCATCGAGCGGTTCGCCCTTCAGCACTTCGGGACGGCATTGGGCGAACGGCCCCTTCGCGGTCGCGATGGACTCGATGCGCTCGCCGTGACCGTCGAGCAGCACCAGGAATACGGCGTCGGTGTTGATGGCCTCGCGCAGGATCTCGAGACCCTGGCGGATTACCGTGTCGGCATTGCCGGCGCTGATGTTCTGGAAGTCGACCGCGACCTTGGTACAGGCGAGATCGATGCCGAGCGGCGGACGGTCTGCCCGCGGCTGCCACAGCTTCGCGGACAGGATGTCCGAGGCCGTGAAGTCCGAAGCCTTGTCGCCTTGCACCGTCGGCACCCCGATGGGATCCCCCTGATTTCGAGGCAGTCTCGCAGCCGCCCGCTGGTTCACCGTAGGAACCAGTTAACGAATCCCGCGTCGCGGCGGCATCTATAGTTGCGCCGCATTGTGTCAGAAATGTTTAGGAATGCAAGCTAAGCGTCTGTATTTGCTATAATCCTGACCTCAGTTCGGGCGAACAATCACTCCGGACTTGACGATCAGCGGATTGCCCGCGGCGTCGCGCTGCACCTTCCAGCGCCGGTAATTCCACAACCAGTCCGGCGGGGATTCGCGGGTCAAGGATTCGACCGCGGCGGCATAGCACTCGAGCAGGGCGCCTTCCGCGAGTTCTTCGCCCGCCGCCGCCAGCGGAACAAACTCGACTTCGTAGTGGCCACGCGACTTGCGCCGCATCGCCAGGTAGAAGACCGGCATGCGCGCGGCGCGCGCGATCGCCTCCGGACCGATGAAGAACGCCGTGTCGAGACCCATGAACTGCGTGAAGTAACGCATGGCCGACGAGGTCGGCGCCTGGTCGGCGACGATCCCGACGACGCGCGCCGGCCCGCGGTGGCGCAGCACCTTCATCAGCAGCCGCCTGGCAGGGATCATCTCGGCGCCGAAGCGCGAGCGGATGGTCAGCATCAGGCGGTCGCCCCAGCGGCCCTTCAAGGGCTTGTAGGCGGCATGCAGGGGATGGCCCATGCCGATCGACAGCTTGAGGAGCAACCATTCCCAGTTACAGTTGTGCGAGGTCACAACCATGATCGACTGCCCGCCGTCGAGCGCGGCGCGTCCGGCCTCGGCACCGGTGAACACCACACGTCGATCGATCTCCGCGCGTGTCATCGTCGCGGCCTTGATGATCTCGACCGATACCTGCGCAAAGCTCCGGTAGAAGGCGCGCCGCGTGGCCCTGAGCGAGGCGGCATCCTGATTCGGGAAACAGGCCGTGAGCTGCATGTCGATGATGGCGCGGCGATGCCGGATCACAAACTCGGCGAGCCAGCCAAAAAAGCTCCCGATGGCATACCAGAGCGGCAGCGGCAGCGACGACAGCAGCCGCAACCAGAGTGGCAGCCGTTCGAACTGCCGGCGGTCCTCGAGATCCGCCGGACGGCGCCGGAAACGCTGTCCGCGCGCCTTGTGGAACTGGGAAGGAAGCCTCATGCCGCGGTCGAGCTTACCGGAACCGCCGGTCCGGCGGGTCCGCCGCGGAATCCATGACCGGGGG
>JBBEAB010000064.1:68875-92625 GCA_040899645.1 Steroidobacteraceae bacterium | reverse complement strand
GGCGCGGGTGGCGCGGGGGCAGACGAAGCGACGGTCCGGATCGTGACGACGCCGGACGATGGCAGCGGCAAGGCCGTGGTCGCCTTCGAGCACCGCTTTGAACGGCGCAGCCGGGCACGACCGTGAGCGCAGCCGCCGCCCTAGCCGCTCTCCCAGATCCCGAGCGCTTCCGCAACGGCACGCCAGGGCACGTACTTGAAATTCTGGCGGCCGATCGTTGACTGGTTGTTCCCGTCCTGCACGACCAGCAGGCCGTCGGGAAATCGCGGGCCGACCGGCAGGTGCGTGACCTCGAGTCCATCCGTGTCCGTGACGCCGTCGATACCCAATGCCGTGTTCTCCACGATCGCGAACAAGCCGATGAACTCGTTGTCTGCGCCACGCCGGTACACGGCATAGTTGTTCGCACCCTGGTTCGAGACGATGACGTAGCCGCTGCCGGCGGCGCCGTGCCAGATCGCCACACCTTCGAGGTCGGCGGCCAGGCCATTCGCCCCGCGGACGCGATCGATCTCCACACGCGCGGCGCCGCCGGCCGGATCCGCCGAATAACGCCAGAGCGCGACGTTCTCTTCCGCCACGTAGAGGTGGCCCAGTTCGTCATCCGCGACACAGCCCTCGGCCTGCGAGCCGACGTCGAATTCCCGCACCTGGGTCGCCGTGACCGCGCCGGCAGTATCTTCGAGCCGCCATTGCCGGAAGCGACCAGATTCCGTCTCATTGACGAAGACAAAATGACCGCCACCGCCCGGCGCCGCATACATGCAGAGCCCGTAGGGATCCGAGAATCCGGTCGGCACGCTCGGGCCGGCTGGCGCCAGGCGTCGTGCGACCGGATCCAGCAGGTAAAGCGCGATCGTGTCGTCGCTGCGGTTGCTCGCCGCAACCAGGGTCCGGCTGGCGCCGCCCACGATGAATCCTTCCCTCAGGTCCACGTTGTTCATGCGTCCGTCGGGCAGCGTCTGCAGCAGGTTGCCGTCGACGTCGTAGACGTAGAGGCCCCGCTGCTTGTCCGTGGCGATGACGAGGCTCAGCGCCGGATCGACCGGATGCACCCAGATCGCGGGGTCGTCGGCCGCATCGCCCGGCGAATCGACCGGCGGGGTCTCGAGCGTGGCCATCACTTCTTCGCCCGGGCCCGGCCCGGATGGCCCGTCGTCCGACGAGTACACGCAAGCGGCGAGGATCGCCAGCATGGCCGCTGACCCGGCGCGAACGGTCTTCATCGTCTCAATTAATCACGGGCTGCGGACCCGTGCAACAGGCGGGTGTCGCACATGTGACACGGGCGGCCGCAGGGGCCACAATCCGCAAGGCGCCCGCGCCCGACGGCGACCATGACCATGCAGCGGACGGTGACCATGACTGGAAAACTCGAGCAACTCGGCCACTATGTCGACGGCCATGCCGTCGCGGGCAATTCAGGCCGCACGGCGCCAGTCTATAACCCGGCGCTCGGCGTCGCGACGACCGAGGTCGCCCTCGCCTCGGCCGCGGAAACCCAGGCCGCGATCGCCTCGGCTCGCCAGGCCTTGCCGGAATGGTCCGATACGCCGGCACTGCGCCGTGCCCGGGTGCTGTTCCGGTTTCGCGACCTGATCGAGCAGCACGCCGGGGAACTGGCGTCGATCCTGACGCGCGAGCACGGCAAGGTGCTGCCGGACGCACGCGGTGAGGTGACGCGCGGCCTCGAAATCGTCGAGTTCGCCTGCGGCATCCCGCAGCTGCTGAAGGGCGAGTACAGCGACGCGGTCGGGCGCGGCATCGACAGCTGGTCGTTGCGCCTGCCGGTCGGCGTCTGCGCCGGCATCACGCCGTTCAATTTTCCGGCGATGGTGCCGATGTGGATGTTCCCGATCGCGATCGCCTGCGGCAACACTTTCGTGCTGAAGCCCTCGGAGAAAGATCCGGGTTGCCCGCTGCGGCTCGCGGAACTGCTGACCCAGGCCGGTGCGCCGCCGGGCGTGCTGAACGTCGTCAACGGCGACCGCGAGGCGGTGAACACGCTGCTGACCGATCCGGGCGTGGATGCGGTGAGTTTCGTGGGCTCGACGCCGATCGCAGAGCATGTCTACCGCACCGGCTCCGAGCACGGCAAGCGCGTGCAGGCGCTCGGCGGCGCCAAGAACCACATGGTCGTGATGCCCGATGCGGATCCCGCCGGTGCGGCGCACGCGCTCGCCGGCGCTGCCTATGGCTCGGCCGGGGAACGCTGCATGGCGATTTCGGTCGCGGTTGCCGTCGGCGATGCCGGCGACCGGCTGATCGAGGCGCTCAAGGTGGAGCTTGCGGCAATCCGCGTGCTGCCCGGCACGGCCGCAGGCGCGGACATGGGACCGCTCGTCACGCGCGAGCACCTCGACCGGGTGCTGGGCTACGTCGAGACCGGCATCCAGGAGGGCGCCAAGCTGATCGTCGACGGTCGCCGGCACGCAGTCGCGGGCCATGAGCGCGGATTCTTCATGGGCCCGGTGCTGTTCGATCGCGTGACCGAGCAGATGCGGGTCTACCGCGAGGAGATCTTCGGCCCGGTGCTGGTCGTGCTGCGCGTGCCGGATCTCGATGCCGCACTCGGCCTGATCGAGCGCCACGAGTACGGCAATGGCACGGCAATTTTCACGCGCGACGGCGGCGCCGCGCGTGAGTTCACGCGTCGCGTCGCGGCCGGGATGGTCGGCATCAACGTGCCGATACCGGTGCCGATGGCATTCCACAGCTTTGGCGGCTGGAAGCGCTCGCTGTTCGGCCCGCTGCACATGCACGGCCCCGACGGCGTGCGCTTCTACACGCGGCTCAAGACCGTGACCGCGCGCTGGCCGGAAGGATCGAAAGGCGCCGAGTTCACGATGCCGACGATGAAGTAGCGCCATGCAGGGCCTGATGATGCAGCTGCCGCTGACGATCACCTCGATCATGCGGCACGCGGAGCGGGTCAATGCGGCGACTGAAGTCGTTTCGGTCACCGCGGAGAACCCACGTCATCGCTGCACGTTTGCCGATGTCTTTCGCCGCGCCCGCAAGCTTGCCAACGCGCTGGTCAGGGCCGGCGTGCGACCGGGCGACCGCATCGCGACACTCGCCTGGAACGATTACCGTCACCTCGAGCTGTACTACGCCGTGTCCTGTATCGGCGCGGTGCTGCACACGCTCAATCCGCGGCTCTACCCCGAGCAGATCGTCTACATCGCCAATCACGCCGGCGACCGGATGCTGTTCGCCGATCTCACGCTGATGCCGCTGGTCGAGAAGCTGCGACCGCAGCTGCCGAAGATCGAGCGTGTCATTGCACTCGGCAGTGAGTCCTACGAACCGTTCATCGCCGGCGAGCCCGATACCTTCGACTGGCCGGAGCTCGACGAGCGTACGGCAAGCTCATTGTGCTACACGTCGGGGACGACCGGGAATCCGAAGGGCGTGCTCTACGATCATCGCTCGACCGTGCTGCACAGCTACGGCTCCGCGCTGGTGGACACGATCGGCCTCAGCCGCCACGACACCGTGCTGGTCGTGGTGCCGATGTTCCACGCCAATGCCTGGGGCCTGCCCTACAGCATGCCGATGGTCGGCTCGAAGTTCGTGTTCCCGGGACCGAAAATGGGCGACGGCGCCACGCTCGCGGCCCTGATCCGGGAGGAACAGGTGACGCTCGGTGCCGGCGTCCCGACCGTCTGGCAGAATCTGCTCGCGTACACGCGCGAGCAGGGCATCGTGCTCGATTCGCTCGAACGCGTGCTGACCGGCGGCTCCGCCTGCCCGCTCGCCGTGATGGACGAATTCCGCGAGCGGCATGGCGCGTGGACGATCCACGCCTGGGGCATGACCGAGATGAGCCCGCTCGGCTCGACCAATTCGAGGCCGCGCGACTACGATCGCCTCGACGCCGCCGCGCGCAATGCGATCCGGAGCCGTCCGGGACGGCCGGTTTACGGCGTCGAGATCCGGGTCGTCGACGATGCCGGCCGCGAACTCGCCTGGGACGGCAAGACCTCCGGGATCCTGCAGGTCCGCGGCCCCTGGGTCTGCCGTGACTATTTCGAACTGGGCGAAAAGAGTGTCGCGCACGGCGACGACGGCTGGTTCGCAACCGGCGATGTGGCCAACATCAGCCCGGACGGCCAGATCCAGATCACGGACCGCGCCAAGGACGTCATCAAGTCCGGCGGCGAGTGGATCAGCTCAATCGACCTCGAATGCGTCGCGGCCGGTCACCCGAAAGTGGCGCAGGCCGCGGTGATCGGCGTCCAGCATCCGAAATGGGACGAACGGCCGTTGCTGATCGTGGTGCCACGACCCGGCGAGCCACCGACGCGCGACGAATTGCTGCAATGGCTCGAGGGCCGCGTGGCGAAGTGGTGGATCCCGGACGATGTCGCCTTCGTCGAGAAGATCCCGCTGACCGCCACCGGCAAGATCTCGAAGCTCGAACTGCGCCAGCAGTTCAAGGACTTCCGGTTCTAGAAAGGGGACGCATCCCTAGAAAGGGGACGCATCCCTTATTCTGTCGGATCGATGTAGCCTTTGTTGATGTAAGGTGAATAAGGGATGCGTCCCCTTTCTACCTAGGGATGCGTCCCCTTTCTAGAACACGCGCCCCGGATTCAGGATGCCGCGCGGGTCCAGCGCCTGCTTGAGGCGGCGCATCAGCGCGATCTCGTTCGGGCTGCGCGACAGCGGCAGCCAGGCCCGCTTCTCGATGCCGATGCCGTGCTCCGCCGACACCGATCCCTGCCGCGCCGCGAGCGGCCGGTAGACGGCCTCCTCGACCGTCTGGCGCGCCTCGGGACCCGCGCTGCCGACCACGACGAAATGCAGGTTGCCGTCGCCCAGGTGACCGAAGGTGAAGCAACGCTCCTCCGGCAGGCGCTCGGCGAGCGAGCGGTGCACCTCGGCGACGTACCCCTCCATCTCCGCGACCGGCAGGCTGATGTCGAACACGAACGGATGGCCAAGCCCGAACAGGCGACCGACATCGTCGCGCAGCGCCCAGATTGCATCGCGCTGCGCCACGGATGAAGCAATCACCGCGTCGTCGAAACGACCCTCTCCGGCCGCCGTCGCAAGACCCTGCTCGAAGCGCGCGGGGTCGCCCGCCGGGTCGCCGCCCTGCGCCTCGACGATCACGTAGTACGGATAATCGCCGCCGATCGGGCTGCGGCCAGCGGCCGGCGGCGTCGTGACGAGCGCGTAGAAATCGCGCCACATCACCTCGAAAGACGACATTGCCCCGCCCAGCAGCGAATCGAGCCGCCCAAGCAGGCCCGTCACCTGCTCGAATCGACTGCACGCGAGCAGCGCCGTCTGGTGGCTCTGCGGCTCCGGGTGCAGCCGCAACACGAGGCGCGTGATCACGCCGAGCGTGCCCTCCGTGCCGATGAACAATTGTTTCAGGTCATAGCCGGCGTTGTTCTTGATCATGCGGTTCAGCGACGAGATCACCGTGCCGTCGGCGAGCACGGCCTCGAGACCCAGCACCAGCTCGCGCATCATGCCGTAGCGGATCACGCGATTGCCGCCGGCATTGGTCGCCGCATTGCCGCCGATCGACGCCGAGCCGCGCGCGCCGAGGTCGAGCGCAAACAGCAGTCCTTCGCGCCCTGCCGCTTCCTGCACCGACTGCAGCGTAGCGCCCGCCTGCACGCGCATCGTGCGGTCGCTCGCATCGACTGCCTCGATGCGGTTCATGCGCTCGAGCGACAGGCCGATCTCGCCGGAACCGGCCACCGCGCCCCGCACGAGCCCCGTGAGGCCGCCCATCGGCACAACCGACTGGCCTGCCCCGTTGCAGGCCGCGAGTACGGCGCTGAGCTGCTCGGTGCTGGCTGGCCTTGCGATCGCCAGCGCACGACAGGATCCGGAATTGGCCCAGCCGATCGCCCGTGCACGCACGGCTTCGCCTGTCAGAAGGCCTTCCGATCCGACGATGGCGCGCAGGCGATCGAGCAATTCCATGCGACGGCATTCTAGTCGGCGGGGCGGTCATTCGCCCAATCCGTCGCCACAGAGTATCGTTCCACCGGAAGGAGATCCGGAATGAATGAAACCTGGCAGGCGCTGTTGGAAGCAAGCGGACGGCAGTACACGCTGTTCCAGAACCCCGAACAATGGTGGCAGATCGGCGTGGTCATCCTCGCGGGCGCATTCGCATGGTTTGCCACCCGTGCGCTGGCGCAGCACTTCGCCGGCATCGACCGGACCGCGCCGACCACCGCATATCAACGGCTGATGACGCTCGGAAGACGGATCGCATTCCCGCTGCTGCTCGGCTTATCAGCCCTGATTGCGGCGGCCATCATGCAGCGACTCGCCATACCGCAGGCGGTTGTGTCACTGGTCGCGGTCCTGGCCCTGGCGCTCGCCGCCATCCATCTCGTTGTCGACGTGCTGAAGCGCGTGCTGCGCCCAGGTCGGCTGCTGATCGCATCGGAACACCTGATTACCTGGCTCGCGTGGGCACTGGTTGCCATGTACCTGTTGGGCTGGCTCGAACCCACAGCGGCTGCGCTCGACAGCATCGCGATGCCGCTCGGCGAGACGCGGTATTCCCTGCTGGATGCCCTGACCGCGATCGTGACCCTGCTCGCATTCCTGGTCGTCGGCGGCTATCTCGGCACCCTCGCGACGCGCGGGATCATGTCGGCGCAGCAGGTCACGATCGGGCTGCGCGTCGGCATCTCCAAGTTCGTGCGCTTCTTCGTACTGGTGATCGCCGGCCTGCTGGGCCTCAACGCGGTCGGCATCGACCTCGCCGCGCTCACCGTGTTCGGCGGTGCGCTCGGCATCGGCCTCGGCTTCGGCCTGCAGCGCATCGCGGCCAATTTCGTCAGCGGATTCATCCTGGTCGCCGATCGCTCGATCCGCCAGGGCGACGTGATCACGATCGGCGACCGCTTCGGCGTCGTCAAGGAACTGCGAGGGCGGTACATCGTCGTGCGTGACCGCGACGGCGTCGACACGCTGATCCCGAACGAGAACGTGATCAGCACCGATGTCGTGAACTGGAGCTATGGCGACCGGGCGATCCGCCTGAAGCTGCCGGTCCAGATCAGCTACCGGGACGATCCCAGGAAGGCGCTGAAGCACCTGCTCGACGCCGCCGCGAAGCATCCGCGCGTGCTCAAGGATCCGGCGCCGGCGAGCCGCGTCATGAGCTTCGCGGACAACGGCATTGCGCTCGAGCTGCGATTCTGGATCCGCGACCCGGAGGAAGGCGTCAACAACGTGCGCTCCGACCTGCACCTCGAGATCTGGGACCTGTTCGAGCAAGCCGGGATCACGATCCCGTTCCCGCAACGAGACCTGCATCTGCCCGAGGGTTGGCCGCCGCGACTGGAAAAGGAATCGCCGGCCGGGCAGTGAGCCGCAGCCGGCGACGGGTTCAGCTCAGTCGGATCAGGAGCGGCCCAGGAATCGCACGACGCCCTTGAACGCGAGGTAAGCCGCGGCGGCGACGATGACGTACGTGCCGAAACCGAGGTTGTCGAAGATGCCACCGGAGTTGCCGGTCATCTCCCGCGCCATCTGGCCCATCATTTGGCCAAACTCGCCCATCGCCTCCATCGCCTTCTGCGACTCGCGATGCTGCTGGTAGAGCGGCCAGAACCCCTTGATCGTGATCAGGAGGGGTACCACGAACGCGAGCGGCGCGAACTTGTGCTTCCAGAAGTACGGCACGGCGATCGTCGCGGTCGCGAGCAGGATCAGGAACACGCCCTGGCCCGTGCCGGTGATGCCCATGTTCGAACTCAGCAGGTTCGACATCTTCAGTTCGATACCGAGCATGCCGGCCGAACTGATCACGTTCAGGAACAGCGCCGCGATCAGGAACACGCCATAGGCGATGGCGACATCCTTGCCGACGTTCTCGAACACGGCTTTCGCGACCTTGCCGCCCTGGCCGGTCAGCGCCGCCATCTTCTCCTTCGCGAGATCGGCTTCGTTGACCGGCGTGACGCCCGTCGCTCTGCCGTCCGTCACCACGATCTCGACGGTCATGTTCGCAGCCGGGGCGGTCGCGCCCTGCCACTCATTGATGCCGAAGTCGTAGCGTTGCCCGCCGGCGGTGACGACTCCCTTGTCGCCGCTCCACATGATGATCGTTCCACGCATTTCATATCCCCCTGAGAATCGTCGTTATTGGTCGAGCCAGGCGGGCCTGGCGGCCGCCAGCGGGCATTAGACTCGCCCGACAAGGGTCATTGCAAGAATCGACGGGTTCCGATTGACCGCGCGCACCCAATCAGAGCTTTGGCCTCAATGAGTTAGCGTGAAGCGGGCCGCAAGCCCAGGTGCAACGCGAGGCACACGAGGACTTGCCAGATCAGGTGGCCGCCCAACTCCGCGTAGCCTGAACCAGGCCACATTGAATCTTCGAATGCCGCACCGCCAATGGCGCCGGCAAACAGGCAGTACACGGGCAGCAGCCACGGCAAGCGGCGTGGCACCAGGACCACGACCGAGATGCCGATCAGCATCGCCGCGCCGGCACCGCTGAGCAGATACGAGATGATCGAGTCGTAACCGAACGGGCCGTCGACGACCAACGCGACCGCCAGGCGATAGATCAGCACACTTGCAACGCACATCGCGAGCATGCGCAGCCACCGGTGCCGCGATGCGGCGGCATAAGGCGCCATGACCAGCACAGCGAAGATCACCGCGATCAGATGCAACGGCCAGTTCAATGTGCCTGACCCAGCGACTTGGTCGCCAATCCAGTCTGCCAGCCAGCCGACCCACAGGTACGCACTCGCGGAAAACGCCGCCAACGCAAGTTTGACGGGCAGCGGCAGCGAGCCAAGCGTCTGCCAGAATCGCGATGCGGGGATATTGGTGCCGGTGGAGGGACTTGAACCCCCGACCTCTCGCTTACGAAGCGACTGCTCTACCAACTGAGCTACACCGGCGTTGGGGGCGCGAAGTATAGGCAAGGCCCGGGCCGCGGGCAAACGCCGGCCTCAGCCCTTGCGGCGCACCCGGATAACGACCTCGACCGACACCGATTCGGTGCCGGGCGGCATCGTGGGCAGCTTCGAAAACTGCACCGCGCCGGGCGGGACATCGATCAGCTCGCCCGTGTCCTCCAGGTGGAAGTGGTGATGCGGCTCGGTGTTCGAATCAAACAGCCCGCGCTCCGGGTCGACCTGCAGCGGCTTCAGCAGGCCCTTCGCCGCGAACAGGTTGAGCGTGTTGTAGACGGTCGCCTTCGAAACATGCGTGCCGTCCCGCGCGAGCGCCTGGATCACCTGCTCCGCGGTGAGGTGCTGCTTCTGCGAGAACAGCAGTTCCGCGACCCGCAGTCGCTGCGCGGTCGGCTGGATGCCATGGGCAACGAGCACGGACTGGATGCGCTTGCGGTCAACGCGCGGGGGCGGAATTGCGGGGTCCATGGAGCGTGAATATACGCCTCGGTGCAAATCCGCTCAAACGCGGCGGAATTGCGCCATGGCGTGCGCGCCACGCGGCGCTAGCCTCGCCACATGCCTGACAGAAACCCGGAATCGCAGGGCCACACGCTGCCCGAATTGCTTGCCGTATTCGGCATCGCCGCAATCATCGCCGGCTCCGCGGTGCCCGCGTTCCGCAACCTGGTGCAGGATAGCCGCCGCAACGCCGCCATCACGACGACCTTGCGCGCAGTCAACCTCGCGCGCCAGCTTGCGGCGATTCGCGGCGAACCGATCCGGCTCTGCGGCACGCGCGACCAGCAGGAATGCTCGGGGCGCACCGACTGGTCGACGGGCTTGCTGGTCGCCGACGAAGGCAACACTTTGTGGCGCAGCCTGCCGTTCACGAACCGGGCGCGCGCGCCGGAGATTCGCGCCAACCGCGCCGCGGTGAGTTTCGAAGGCGGCTCCGGCTACGCAAGTCCCGCGACGCTCACCGTCTGTGATCGCCGCGGTTCCCATGCAGCGCGCGCCATCATCATCAGCCGCAGCGGACGGCCGCGCATCAGCGACCGCGACGCCTCCGACCGGCCGCTCGCATGCTGATCGACCGACCGCCGCGCGGCTTCACACTGATCGAGGCGCTGGTTGCGCTCGCGCTGATGCTGGCCGGCCTTGCCGGCGCAAGCCTCGTGCTGCTGCAGAGCATCCAGCATGAGCGCGAGTCCTCGCATCGTCGCGCTGCGAACCGCCTGGCCGGGTCGCTCGCCGAAGAGCTGCGCGCGCATCATCGTGGCGGCGATGCGCCCCTGCCGGTCGATGCGCCATTCATCGTCGAGTGGATTGCCGCGGTCGAGTCTGCGTTGCCTGCCGGCAGCATGGCGCGCGTTGAGGTCGACGGCGAAACTCCTGCGGCCTATCGGATTGCAATCGAATGGCCTGCCGCCGGCGTGGGCTCGCATCGACTGCTGCTGCCGGTCACGCCATGAACCGCGCGGCCGGGCTGACGCTCGTTGAAGTGCTGGTGGCGCTGATGCTGGCGCTGGTCGTGCTCACCGGCTCGCTCGTGTTTGTCGCACGCGGTCGCGAAGCGCAGCGCGTCGGCGAATCGCTGGCGCGCCTCGAAGAGCAGATCGATGCGGCGCTCGTCATGCTGGTCGAGGAAATCCGGGTGGCGGGTTACCTCGGCCTCGCGCCGCCGGCAAGCGCGGTCGTCGGCGCCTCCGCAGCCGGCACGGTCGAGCACGCGGGCCTCGAGGTCGGCGGCGCCTGCGTGTCATCGCTGGCCCACGATCTCGCAGTTCCGGTCGCCGCGGTCGATGGCGCATACGAAGCCGCGCCGGGATTGCCGCTCGGGTGTCGCGCAAGCCCGGGCGGTCGTGCCATCCCCGGATCCGATGTATTGATCCTGCGGCACGCGGCAGCCGAAGCCTCGCGCCCGGAGCCGGGCCGGTTGCAGCTCGAGACCAACCTGCGCACTGCGCGGCTGGCCGCCGATGGCCGCGGCATGCTCGGCGCCGATGCGCGCTGGCATGATCTGGAGGTCAGCGTTCTTTACGTCAGCGCCGATTCGACCGGTCACGGCGGCTGGCCGTCGCTGCGGCGCAAGCGCCTGGTCGGCGGGACGCGGCCCGCCTTTCAGGACGAGGAACTGGTCAGCGGTATCGCGGACCTGCAGATCGAGATCGGCCTCGACGATCCGGCCGACGCGGATACGGCGATCGATCGCTGGATCACGCCCGATGCCGCACCACACGCCGGTGTCCCGCGCGCCCTGCGCCTGCAGGTCGAGGCGCAGAGCGATATCGCCGAACCATCGCAGCCGGGCGGCAGCCGCCGCAAGCGCGTCACGCGCGTCGTCGAACTGCGCAACAGCGGCCCGCAGACATGAATCGCGCGAGTCGCGGGTCGGCGCTGGTCGTGACCTTGTTGCTGTTGTCGGGCCTCGGCGCCCTCGCGCTCGCGGCCGCCGCGGCGGCCACCGTCGCGCTCGCACTGTCCGGTCACCAGCAGTACGCGCAGCAGGCCTTCGAAGCCGCCGAAGCCGGCCTCGCGCATGCACTCGCCGCGGCGGCGGAGACCCGCGGCGCCGGCACGATCACCGACACGGAATATCCACCGGGCATCGCGGGCCATGCCCGCTTCCACGCCGAAACCCGCGAGACAACGGAGCCCGGCGCGTTGCCCGCCGGATTCAGCATCGGCGAGAACAGCGACCGCTTTGGGACGCGACATTTCTACATCGTCGCCGATGGCGAGGCGGCGCGCGGCGCACGAGCCCGGCTCGAGCAAGGCTTCTATTTCGTCGTGCCAGCACCATGAAATCACCTGCGGCCCGGCTGGCAGTGTTGTCGAGCGTGCTGACCGGCGCGCTCGCAGCCGCTTGTGCCGTGCGCGCCGATCCCGACGAAGCCTGGCTCGCGCGGGCATCACTCCCGCCTGAAACGCGGACCCTGCTCGCCTTGATCCTCGATCGTTCGACGGCAACGGCCGAGACGATTCTGTCCGGCGAGCCATATGACCCGACGCGCGACTATGCGGCGGGCGTTCCGGCCGGGAATGGCTGCGACCCGGCGCGCATCTACTGGCGTCGGGGCCCCGGACCGGTACCGGATTGCGCGATGCAGGCGGGCCTCGAAGCCACGCCTGCGGACGCTGCTCGCGGCCTGCATTGCAGCGCCGCACGCGGGCCACTCGCCGCCCAGGGTTTCTTCATCGCATCGCGCGCCGCGCAGTGGCGGCCGCTGGCCGCTGGCGGATACTGGTCCGCGCTGCAGGCCGATCAATCGGGCGCGGTCGAATGCCGCTCCGATCGCGGCCGGCATGGCGCGGCCGCAGGTGACTGGTATGCCACGGATGGCGTGGGCGGCCCCTGGGGCCGCCTGGCGACTGCCGAAATCAGCTGGGACCTTGCGCCGCACGCGGATCCCTACATCTTCTACAACGGCAATTACCTGAATTTCCTGCGTGCCGCAGGTGGGCAGGTTGCGCGCCCGCTTGCGGAGCTCTTGACCCGCGACATGGCCGCGGCGCTGGATGCGACCGACGAACTCGAGGTGGCGCTGCTGCTCGCGGGCGACGGCGGCAGCTATGTGGCGCAGGCGCCGGTGGTCGGCGCGATAGCCGCGCAGGAGTTGCGGCGACTTGCCACCGCGGCGGCAAACGGCGATGCGCGAATGGCCGGCGCGCTCACCGAGGCAGGGGCCTGGCTGTCCGGCGGCGCGGTGCAGCTCGGCGACGATCCGCGCGCGGACCCGTTGGCGCGCGAACCCGGGAACCCCGGACGGTATCAATCGCCCTTTACGCACGCCTGCCGACCCATCGCGCTCGCGGTCCTGAGCGCAGGCCAGACGATGGACACAGGCGTGGCCACTGCCGCGCGCCAACTGCAATCGGATCTGCGCATGGACCTGCCGGGCCTGCAGTCGATGCCGCTCGCCTGGGTGGCGCCGGCCCCGATCGCGCCCTGGATTGCCGAGGCCGCGGCGCCCGAACTGATCGCGCGGCCCGACGATCCACTCGCGACCATCAATCTCATCGCGCGTAGCCACCAGCATGACGCCGCGGTGCCATCGGGTCCGCAGCTCTCCGCCGCAACGATCGTATTGCCGGCCGATGCGACTGCGGCGCCCGGCGTGATCTTCGGGCTCACGGCGCCGCGCGCGCGGCAGCGCTGGCAGGGCAACCTGTTCCGTTATGGACTGCGCGCGCCGGACTCGCCCTTCGAGCCGCCGCTGCTCGTCGGACGCGACGGCGAAACCGCGATGGATGCCGCGAGCGGACTGCCGCGCACTGCCTCGCGCAGCCTCTGGAGCGACGCCCCGGACTCGAACCTGCTGGCCGGCGGCGTCGCGGGCCGGTTGCCGCCCGCCGATGGCCGCCGGCTTTACTCCGACATCGCATCGCCCCGGATCCGCGACGAGTTGAATCGACTGGCGCCCGGCAACCCGCGGGTCGCGCGCTCGATGCTCGGACTCGCGGCCGGAGATCCGGATTCGACCGACGACGTGCTCGACTGGCTCCTCGGGCAGCCGGCGCTTGGCGATCCCGGCCTGCACGCGCCGCTGCTCGTCGAATACCCCGCCGCCGGGTTGCAGCTCGTCTTTGCGACGACGCACGACGGCCTGCTGCACGCGATCGATGCGGACACCGGAGTCGAGCGCTGGGCCTGGTTGCCACAGGAGTTGCTGCCGCGGCTGGCGGGACTGATGCGCAATGAACGGACGACGGTGCGTGATCACGGCATCGACGGTCCAGTCGTGCTGCACCGTCACGATCCCGACGGCGATGGCAACATCGATGCGGCCGCTGGCGAGCACCTGTGGCTGATGTTCGGACTGGGTCGGGGCGGCAGCCACTACTACGCGCTCGATATCCAGGATGGCGACGACCCGGAATTGCTGTGGACGGCAACGCTGCCGGGTGCCGATGACACGGAAGCCTGGGCCGAACCCGTGATCACGCGTCTCGCGATCGATGGTTCCGGGCAGAGCGATGGACACTGGGTCGTGTTGCTGGCCGGTGGTTACAGCAGTCAGTTCGATGCAGCCGAAGCGCCGGTCACGGGCCCCGGCGCAGCGCTGCACGTAGTGGATGCAATGACTGGGCGCGTGTTGTGGTCGGGCGGCAGCGCCGAGACCCTGGACCTGCATTTGCCGGACTTCAGGGCGAGCCTGCCATCTGCGCCGCGCGCGCTCGATCTCGATGGCGACGGCTACCTCGATCGCGCTTATGCGATCGACGTGACCGGTGGCCTGTGGCGTTTCGAATTTGCGAGCGGCCGCGGAACTCGCGAGCTGGCACAGGCGACTGTGCTCGCACAGCTCGGCGGCGCCGCGCGACGCTTCCACGCAACGCCGGATGTGTCGGTCACTCGGCTTGCGGGCCGCGACGTGCTTGCGGTCGCGGTCGGATCCGGCTGGCTCGCGCGGCCGCGCGATGCATCGATTGTCGATCGCATCTACGTGGTTTTCGATCGCGATGCGGGCGGCGGCCGGCGCGTCATCGTCGAATCCGATCTACACGACGCGACGGACGATGGGGCTGCGATGCCCTTGCCGGGTTCCGGCTGGTTCCGCCGGCTCGATCGGCACGGCGCCGGCGAGAAAGTCATCGGGCCTGCCATCACCTTCGATCACGTCCTGCGATTCCAGACCTACCAGCCGGTGGCCCAGGATCCGTCGTCGCCTTGCGGCCCGCCACGCGCGATCACCCGCCTGCACGCGATCGACATCCGCAGCGGCCAGCCGCAGCGCGACTCGGTCGCGCAGGAGACCGGGGAGGATGAAGAGCCGGCCGACTCCGGCCTGCCGGTCGCGCTGCGCTTTGGTTTCCCGACCCGCTGGGATGGACCCTGTGCCAGCTGCCGTCCGCGGCCATTCGGCCTCATCGGCGCGGCTGCTTTCGACCCGGGCTATGCGGGCGATCCGGTCAGGACCTCATGGCGCAAGCTCCGCATTCCGCCGGATTCACGCTGATCGAGCTCATGATCGCGCTGGCCGTCGTTGCGATCACGACGAGCTTCGCCGTGGCCTCCTATCGCGGCCACCTGCTCCGTAGTCACCGCATCGAGGCTGCGCACGCGCTGCTGGGCGCCGCGGCCGAGCAGGAGAAGTTTCACCTGGCGAATGGACGCTATGGCGACCGCCTGGACGCAATCGCCGGCGGCGGACCGCCGGGTCTCACGACCGCTTCGCGCACGGCGCACGGCCGTTATCGGCTCAGCGTCGAGTGGGCCGATGCGTCCCGTTATCGGATCGTTGCAACGACCACCGTTGAGCGAGGCGACCCGCTGTGCGCACGCATGTTCATCGACGAGAGCGGGCGCCGCGGCGCCCTGAATGCCGGCGGCGGCGACAGCACCGCGAAATGCTGGTAGCGCAACCCGGTCCGTACGAGGTTCATCAGCCGGCCTGCAATTTCGAAACCTGCCGCAGCGCCTGCGGCAGGCCGAACACCACGTTCTCCTCGCGCCCGACCACTTCGACCGCCTCGTGCCCACCCCAGTCACGGAGCCGCTCGACTACTTCCTTGACCAGCTTCTCCGGCGCCGACGCGCCGGCGGTCACGCCCGCTGCCTGCTTGCCGTCGAACCACTCACGCTTCAGGTCCTCCGCACCGTCAACGAGATAGCCGGGTATACCGCGGGTCGTCGCGATCTCGCGCAAGCGGTTGGAATTCGAGCTCGACTGCGAGCCGACGACGACGATCACGTCGCACTGTTCGACCAGCTGCTTGACCGCGTCCTGCCGGTTCTGCGTCGCGTAGCAGATGTCTTCCTTGCGCGGCGTCGCAAGCTCGGGGAAGCGTTCGCGGAGTGCCGCCATCACGCGCGCCGTGTCGTCCACGGACAGGGTCGTCTGCGTGACCACCGCGAGCCGCGCCGGGTCGCGCACCGCGAGGCGCTCGGCGTCGGTCACGGTCTCCACCAGGTGGATCTGCCCGCCATGGCCGGTGTCGAAGCGCCCCATCGTGCCCTCGACCTCCGGATGGCCGGCATGGCCGATCAGGATCACGTCGAGCCCGTCGCGAGCGTAACGGCCCACCTCCATGTGCACCTTGGTGACCAGCGGACAGGTGGCGTCGAACACGGTGAGTCCGCGCCGCGCGGCCTCCTGCTCCACCCGCGAGGGCACGCCGTGCGCGCTGAAGATCACGGTCGAGTCATCCGGCACGGCGTCGAGTTCGTCCACGAACACGGCACCGAGGCCGCGCAGGCGCTCCACGACGAAGCGGTTGTGCACGACCTCATGGCGCACGTAGATCGGCGCGCCGAAGAGCTCCACAGCGCGCTCGACGATATCGATCGCGCGATCCACGCCCGCACAGAAACCGCGCGGATTGGCGAGCAGCACCTTCATCCGGATGCCGCCTTGGTGCGCTGCTTGTGGCTCAGCGCGTCGATGATCAGCATGATGGCGCCGGTCGTGATGCCGATGTCCGCCACGTTGAACGCCGGAAAATAGGCCTGCCCCCAGTGGAAATGCAGGAAATCAACGACATGGCCCTCGGCGAACCGGTCGTAGGCATTGCCGACCGCGCCGCCCAGGATCATCGCAAGCCCGATCGAAAGCCACGGGTGGCCGCGCGCCGGCAGCGTGTACAGCCACCACACGATCGCGATGCCGATCGCGCCGGCGAGCGCCAGGAAGAACCAGCGCTGCCAGCCGCCGGCATTGGCGAGCAGCCCGAATGCCGCGCCTTCGTTGTGCAGGCGCGTGAGGTCGAGGAACTGTCCGAGCGGCAGGATCTCGTACAGCGCGAAATTGCCGACGATGTACCACTTCGTCAGCTGGTCGAGCGCGACGATGAACGCGGAGAGCCACAGCCACACGAGTGCGGTCCGCTGCGGAAAGATGCTGTCGGTCATGCGTAGCGCCTCGTTTCGCCCGGTCCTTCGATGTTACCGACGCAGCGGCCGCAGATTTCCGGATGCCGCGCGTCGCTGCCGACGTCGGGGCGCCGATGCCAGCAGCGCGCGCACTTCGGCGCCTGCTCCACGCTGACCGCGATCCACGCGCCGTCCTTCGCCAGCGACCCGGCCGCGACGGCCGCTGCCGGCCGTTCGGGCGCCGGTCGCAGGCGCGCCTGCGAGGTGATCAGCACGAAGCGCAGTTCGTCGCCGATGGCCGCCATGCGCCGATGCTGCGCCTCGTCGAGAAACACGTCTACAGCAGCCTCGAGTGGCGCGCCGAGTTCGCCCGCGGTGCGCAGGCGTTCAAGCTCGCGCGACACGTCGCTCTTGAGGGCAATCACCGCCTGCCAGTCCACCGCACTCGTTGCAGCCACCTCGGGCAGCTGCCACCAGGTCGCGAACAGCACGGATTCGTCGCGCGGTCCCGGCAGGAACTTCCAGATCTCCTCGGCGGTGAAGGACAGGATCGGCGCGAGCCAGCGCACCATCGCCTCCGCGATGTGGTACATCGCGGTCTGAGCCGACCGACGTGCAGCGCTCGCAGCCGGCATCGTGTAGAGCCGGTCTTTCAGGATGTCGAGCCAGAAGGAGCCCAGCTCGATCACGCAGAAGCCGTGCACCTTCTGGTAGATCAGGTGGAAATCGTAGTTCCGGTAGGCCTCGATCACTTCCTGCTGCAGCTGGCCTGCGCGCGCGAGCGCCCAGCGGTCGATATCCAGCAGCTCATCCACCGGCACCGCATCACGCGCCGGATCGAATCCCGACAGGTTACCCAGCAGGAAACGTATCGTGTTGCGCATGCGCCGGTAGCTGTCCGACATGCGCTTCAGGATCTCGTCGGAGACATTGATCTCGCCGCTGTAATCGGTCGCCGCCACCCACAGCCGCAGCACGTCGGCGCCGAGCGACTGCATGACCTTCTGCGGCACGACGACGTTGCCGAGCGACTTCGACATCTTCCGGCCCTTCTCGTCCACGGTGAATCCGTGCGTCAGCACCGCCCGGTATGGCGCAACGCCCTTGCCCGCGACCGCAACCAGCAATGAGCTGTGGAACCAGCCGCGATGCTGGTCCGAACCCTCCAGGTAGATATCCGCCGGGAACGGGATCAGGCCGGGACGCAGCGCCGGCAGCACATGGTGCACGGCCCCGGAATCGAACCACACATCCATGACGTCATCGCATTTTTCGTAGATCAGCGCCTCGTCGCCCAGCAGATGACGCGGATTGAGCGCAAACCACGCCTCGATGCCGCCTTCCGCCACCAGGTCCGCCACGCGCTCCAGCAGTTCCGGCGACTGCGGGTGCGGCTCGCCGGTCTCCTTGTGCACGAACAACGCGAGCGGCACGCCCCAGGCACGCTGGCGCGAGATGCACCAGTCGGGGCGCGTCTCGATCATGCTGGTGATGCGCTGCTCGCCCCAGCCGGGCACCCAGCGCACCCCCTTGATCGCCGTGAGTGCATCGCGCCGCAGGCCCTGCTTCTCCATGCTGAGGAACCATTGCGGCGTCGCGCGGAAGATCACCGGCGTCTTGTGGCGCCAGCAATGCGGATAACTGTGCTGATAAGGTTCGTTGTGGATCAGGCGGCCGACCTGCTGCAGCGTCTCCACGATTTTCGCGTTGGCATCGAAGACCGGGATTCCCTCGAACAGCGGCGTGCCTGCAACGAAGCGACCGTCGCCGCCGACCGGATTGTCGATCGGCAGGCCGTAGCGCCGGCCCATCTCGTAGTCGTCGGCGCCATGGCCCGGCGCCGTGTGCACCGCTCCGGTGCCGGTCTCGAGCGTGACGTGATCGCCGAGGATCACCGGTACCTCGCGTTCATAGAACGGGTGCTCGAGGCGCAATCCCTGGAGCGCCTCGCCGGAGGCCTTCGCGAGCACGCGCCGGCCGGTTGCACCGATACGGGTCGAAACGGCGTCCAGCAGGCCTTCGGCCACGATCAGTCGCTCAGGCCCTTCCGCACGCTGGAACTCCACCAGTACGTAGTCAAACTGCGGATGCAGGCAGACGGCCTGGCTGGCGGGCAGCGTCCACGGTGTGGTGGTCCAGATCGCGACCGAAGCCGTCATCAGGTCGTCGCCCGCCAGGTGGAAGCGGCGCGCCGCATCCATGGCATCGACGATCGCAAAGCGCACGTCCACCGAGGGTGAGCTGCGCTCTTCGTACTCGACTTCCGCCTCGGCCAGCGACGAGCGGCAGTCCAGGCACCAGTGCACGGGCTTGAAGCCGCGCACCAGGTGGCCGCGGCGGATGATCGCGGCAAATGCGCGCAACTGCTCCGCCTCGTACTTCGTGGCCATCGTCAGGTAGGGATTGCTCCAGTCGCCGATCACGCCGAGCCGCTGGAAATCCACGCGCTGGCCCTCGACCTGGCTCGCCGCGAACTCGCGGCAGGCCTTGCGGAACGCATCGGCATCGAGCTTCTGGCCGACGCGTCCGTGTTTTTTCTCGACCTGCTGCTCGATCGGCAGGCCGTGGCAGTCCCAGCCCGGCACGTAGGGCGAGTCGTAGCCGTCCAGCGTCCGCGACTTGACGATGACGTCCTTCAGGATCTTGTTGACCGCGTGGCCGATGTGGATCGCGCCGTTCGCGTAGGGCGGTCCATCCAGCAGCACGAATTTCGGGCGGCCTGCGGCGCGCGCGCGCAGCTTCGCATAGATGTCGTCGCGCAGCCACGCGGCGACCATGTCCGGCTCGCGACGCGCGAGGTCCGCCTTCATCGGGAAGTCGGTATTCGGCAGGTTGATCGTCTGCTTGTAGTCCACGTCGCTTCCTCAGGCGTCCAGCAACTCGCGCGCGCGGCGCGCATCCTGCCGCATTTGCGCCGTCATCGCATCCAGGGCGTCGAACTTTTCTTCGTCTCGCAGGCGCGCGATGAAATCCACTTCGAGACGGTGCCGGTACAGATTGCGGTCGAAATCGAACACGTGCACCTCGAGCAGCCACTCGCCGCCGCCGACGGTCGGTCGTGTGCCGACCGAGGCAATGCCCGGAACCCGATCAAGGGCCGATCCGGAAACCCGCACGGCGAAAATGCCCGCGACCGGCGACACCCGGCGATGCAGCCGGATGTTGGCAGTCGGGAAACCGAGCTCCCGGCCGAGCGCCTGCCCCGGCACCACGCGGCCACCGATCCGGTAGTCGCGTCCGAGCAGCGACTTCGCCACATCGAGCCTGCCGGCGGCGAGCGCCTCGCGCACGCCGGTCGAACTCGCGCGCAGGCCGCCGACCAGGAAGGGCGGCACTTCGTCCACGCGGAAGCCGCGTGTCGCGCCCCTGTCCTGCAACATCGCGACGTCGCCGCTGCGACCGCGCCCGAACCTGAATCCCGCTCCGATCACGACCCGTTTCGCTCCCAGCGCGCGCACCAGCACGCGTTCGATGAAGGTGATCCCGTCCCAATGCCGGATCCGCGTGTCGAAGCGCAGGACCCGAAGCTCCGCGACGCCCGCCCCTGCCAGCCATTCCGCCTTGTCCCGCAATCTCATCAATCGCGCCGGGGGCTCTGCAGGCGCGAAGTACTCGCGCGGATTCGGCTCGAAGGTCAGCACCGCGGCAGGTAGTCCCTCCTCGCGCCCGCGCTCGAGCAGCACGCGGACGATCTCCTGGTGCCCCAGGTGCAAGCCGTCGAAATTGCCGATTGCGACGACGCAACCGCGATGCGAGCCCCGGCCGGGTTGATCACCGCGTCGAATCAGCATGGACCCGCCAGATCGGAGACGCCTGTCGGTTGAATTATAGTGATTTCAGGTGCCGTGGTCGCAGCCCGGCGAGGCCGAGGGCCACGAAATACACGCCTGCCCCGCCCGCGACGGCGACGCCCAGCCGCCAGGATTTCTCGGTGGCGCCCAGCCCGTTCCAGGCGGACCAGTCACCCGACACCCACCACAGGAAAGCGGCCATCGCGATCGAGGCGAAAAGAACCTGCGGCAGCAGGCGGCGCCACACCGACGAGGGGGTGAAGACGCCCGCTCGCCGCAGCCCGCGATAGAGGAGCGTCGCGTTGACCAGGGCCGAGAGTCCCGTGGACAGCGCGAGCAGCGCGTGCGGCACCGGAAATCCGCCCAGATGCAGGGGCACCACGACCGCCAGGTTGAAGCCCATGTTCAACGACAGCGCGATGATGCCGACCTTGACCGGCGTCTTCGTGTCCTGCCGCGCAAAGTAGCCGGGTGCGAGCACCTTCACCAGTGAAAAGCCGATCAGTCCCAGCGAATAGGCCATCAGCGCATAGCTGCACATCAAGACATCACGGTCGCCGAATTTGCCGTAGCCGAAGATCGTCGCGATCAGCGGCCCGGCGAGCATCAAGAGGCCCACCGCCGCCGGCGCCGCGATCGCAACGGTGAGGCGCAGCGCCCAGTCGAGCGTTGCATTGAACCTCTCGCGCGACTCGGCCGCGTGGTGCGAAGACAGCCCCGGCAGGATCACGGTGGCAAGCGCGATCGCAAACACGCCCATCGGGAACTCCACCAGCCGGTCGGCTGCGTACATCCAGGTCACGCTGCCGACCATCAGGAACGAGGCGATGATCGTGTCGAGCAGCAGCGAGACCTGCGCGACGGAAGATCCGAAGATGCCGGGCAACATCAGGCGCGCGATGCGCCGCACGCCCTCATGCGCGCGGTCAAAGCGCGGCCGCGGCAGCAGGCGCAGGCGATGCAACGGCGGGAACAGCGCGATGAGCTGAACGAGCCCCGCCGCGAACACGCCAATCGCGAGCACCAGCCCGGGCTTCGCGAAATGCGGCGCGATAAAGGCTGCTGTCGCGATCATGACGACGTTCAGCAGCACCTGGTTGAAGGCGGGCATCGCGAAGCGGCCGTAGCTGTTCAGCACACCGCTGCCGAGCGCGACCAGCGAGATGAAGAAGATGTACGGGAAAGTGAAGCGCAGCATCTCGACCGTCAGGTCGAAGCGGTCGCCGTCCTCGCGGAAGCCCGGCGCGAACAGGAACGCGAGCACCGGCGCCGCGATGGCGCCGATGACCGCGATGACGAACAACACCGTTCCGAATACGCCGGCGACGCCGGCGACCAGGCCGCGTACCTCTGCATGCTCGCGCTTGACGCGGTATTCCGAGATGACCGGCACGAAGGCCTGCGAAAAAGCGCCCTCGGCCGTCAGGCGGCGCAGGAAGTTCGGGATCTTGTACGCGACCAGGAACGCGTCCATCAGCGGCCCGGCACCGAACATGATCAGGTAGACCATGTCCCGCAGCACGCCGGTCACGCGTGACAGCAGCGTCAGGGAGCCGACAATCGTCGTGTTTCGCAGGAATCCGCGGTGCATGCCGCGGGAATGATACTGGAGTGGCCGCCTTGCCGCGCCCCGACCTCAGGCACCCAGGACCGCAGCTCGGCGCCGGCGCGGCACAAGCATCGTGACGACGAACAAGCCCGCAAGCAGGAATGGCGGAAGCGCGCCGCCACCACCACCACCGCCGCGGGGGGGGGGGGGTGGTGGTGGTGGCGGTGGTGCCACGGAAATGTCTTCCGCGATAATGGTTACTTCGTCAGTCCCGCGTTCGCCTTGCTCGCCGATCACTTCGAGTTCGAAACGAAGGCTCGTATCGGTGGACACATGCGGCAGATTCAGGCTGGCAATGCCGGGCGCGATGGTTGTGAGCACGACAGCTGGCCCTGCCAACTGGCGCCAACGGTACTGGCTGATTCCTGCACCCACGATCAATGAAGCGGTTCCATCCAATGTGTAGGAGCTGCCCTCGATCACTTCGCGATCCTCACCGGCGTAGGCAAACACCCGGCCCTGCTCGATCGGCACCGCGCTGTTGAAGCGGGAAACGCCCCGGTACGTCCAGCCGTCCGGGCATCGCAAATCAAAATCGATGGCGAGTTTTGTAAATCCATCGATGGTGAATTCCGCCTCCGCAATCCGGATCGCACCGTCAGGGGTCGCACACTGGCGCAGGTCGTTGAACTCGTCGATTTCATCCAGCGCGATCTGCGTAGAAAATGTACCGAGGTCCGTTCCGATTCCGGCAGTCATCTTCATGTTGCCGATCGGTATCCGGTCTTCAATATTGGCCCTGATCGCAAGGCCGAAGATGCGGCTGGCAAAGGATTGGAGGACGCGTTGGCGCGTTCCTACGTCGGCGGTTTGGAAGTACGCGTTGTGCGGGTCGTGGCGCATGCGCACGACAGTGGTGCCGTCGACCGTCCGGATGCGGGCCACGTCAACTGCCCGGAAAGGCTGGTCGGCCCCCAGAACAGTAACATTCACGGAATCGACGGAGCGCCTGCCGAGCGCGTCTGCAACCTCGAGCTCCAGCGTCGATATCGCCTGGCCGGCGGCAAACGGCGCGGCCACCGCCGTCGTCGTCCTCGAACCGGGCTGAAGGATGCTGACGGGGACGCCGCCCGTCTGGCGCCATTGAAACGAAGGCTGAGGATCGAACCAGGAACCACTCGCTATTCCGTCCAGTACGAATTCGCGCCCGGCGGGGACGACGAGATCGGGACCCGCCGTGGCGACAGGTGCGACACTGCGAATCGGGACGGTGCTGTTGAGCCGGATCTGGGCCCACAGGTACCGACCCGTCGGTTCGCAGGTCTGCTGCACGTCCACCGCGAGACGCGTCACGCTGGTCGGACCCCAGGCTACGTCGTGCAGCACGAAGCGTCCGCGAGGACTGACGCAGGTTTGGTGATTGACGCCCAGAGAGAGCACGGGTTTGTCTTCGACATCGTGCCTCAGTCGGTAGTAAGCGGCGTTCTCATAGGTTCCGGGCACGAGTGTGCCAATGACCATCGGGGCAGGCCTGGGTGCGACCAGCAGCAGGTAGGCCTGGTCTGGGGCGGTCGGGAAGCTCCCCGTCGATGCGCCGAGCAGGACCTCGACAATTCGCCCTTCGTAACTCGCATTTAGCAGCCGCAGCGTCGTCTCTTCGAGGGGGTGGAAGATGATCGCGCCGCGCGTAAGGGGTT
>JBBEAB010000064.1:14163-68865 GCA_040899645.1 Steroidobacteraceae bacterium | reverse complement strand
GATCGTGATCCTGCTGCGCGAGATGCGACCGTCGCTGGTCCGGATCTCCAACTCAAACTCGAATACGCCGCCTTCAGGTGGCGCCGTGAAGAAAACGACTGTGCCGACGATGGAGGACAGTTGCACTTCCGCACCACCAACCTGGCGCCACGAGACGTCCACGATCGATGTCGTGCCGACATAGCTTGGTTCCGGTCCCAATCGGAGGTAGTCGCCGCCGATGGCGGCCTGGTCGGCACCTGCCGAGGCGACCGAGTTGGCCGCGACGAATTCAACGGTGGAATTGAAGCGAACGACGCCGTAAACGCGCGGCCCGGAGTCACCTTTGTAATGAAAATCCATCGCGAGACTGCTGACGGTACCGTCGGGAGCAAATTCGACTTCGTGTACTACGGCGAATCCGTAGATCCGGTTGTAGCCACGCCCGGAACCGCCGACATCCAGCGTGGGGTGGATGCCAGTGGCGGAGCGCTGAGCGTCGGGGTAGTCGCCGATCTCCAGCTGGCGCCCGATGCCCGGGCCGAAATCGACGTGCCAGTTATGAAGTTCCGAAATGGCGATGGCAACTTGGGCCACCGTGCCACCCGACATCGCCGTCGTCAGATCGAGCCGCCCGGCATTGGTGTCGAACAGCCATGCTTGCGTACCGAAAGCCCAGTCCGGCAAGCCATCCTGTTCGACTTCGATGTACACATAAGTTTTGCGTTCCGCGGCACCCTGCACGTGCACGCTCACCCGATCCGAAGTTGTTGTCCCCGCCTCATTGGTCATCGTCAACTCAAACTCAAAGGTTGTTCCAGTCGCAGGAACGGCCGGCGCCAGGAATGAGATCTGCGGGGCGGTGGTGGCGAGCCCCGGCAAAGCCGGACCGGTCAGTTGCTGCCATCGATAGGACTGGGTCGGCACCAGTCCCGGCCAGGATGTGTCGGACGACAACGTCACAGCCTGTCCCGGGATCACGACGAGATCCGTGCCGGCGGATGTGATCGGCTGCCGACTCAGAACCGGCACCACCGAGTTGAATCTGAGGTAGCCGGTGAACGGCAGTTCGACATTCGCCGCCTGCAGGCAGAACTGCTGAAAGTCGACGGCCAGACGCGTGATGGCACCCGTGTCGTCGTACCCGACGTCATGGACGATGAAATTGCCAATGGAATCCTGGCAGAGGATTGTGCGCGTCGCATTGAGCGAGTCCTTGCCGGCGCGCGTGCCATTGCGGTAGGTGAATTCGTAGCGCCCGACGGCCAGCGGCTGCTCGTTCGCACGCGCCAGGGTCAGGCGCAACAGCGATCCGTTGCCAGGCAAATTGCTGACCTGGATTTGGACGATATTCTCGACATTGCTACTGATGCTGATTGACGCAGCATCGAACGCGATCTCGAGCGAGTTTCCCTGTCCGACGTACTCACCCGGCGGACTCACGAGCTTCAGCCGGTTTTGCGGCAGCAAGGACTCGCTCGCGATTATCGTGACGGTGTCCACGGCGCTCGTGCCTGAGACCTCCGTGACCCGGAGTTCGAACTGGAGCACGGCCCATTCGGCGCTGGGTTGGACCGCTGTAAACTCGGCAATAGCTGCGCCCGAATTGGACAATGCCACGGTCGGACCCGCAATTTGACGCCATGCATAGGTCAGCACGCTGCCATCGTCCGCCGTCGATTGGGTACCATCGAGCAGAACCATGGCGCCGGGAGATACCGTTTGATCGGGCCCGGCGCGACTGGTAGCAGCGTGCGCTGCCATGCCATGCAACAGCGGCACAGCGATCAGCAGCAGCCTCAGGCAAGCTGTCGCTCGAGCCGTGCCCTGCCGTGCGCAACTGTCGCGCGACATGGAATCTCCCCTGTTTCACCGTACAGGATGCCACGTGTGGAAATACGGTCCAAGCAAGGCGTTTCTGCGACGCCGCGTTAAAGACGAGCTGCCATGCAAGCATCACGGAAGTTACTGATCTGCCTGGGAATTGGAGTAGTACTGGGCGGCTTCATCGCCTACTGGCGTTATGCCAGTGCGCCACCGACGCAGCCAGTTGACCTCGTGGACTCTCAAGCGGCCACTGAGCAGGCTCAGTCTGGCGGCTCGCCCGCATCCCTGCCTCCATCGAGGTCCAGTGGTGTCATGGATCAATCCGCGACGCCCTGGCGGCTAGAGCGTCCGGCCGTGAATGCGCGCGGCAGCTCAGCAGTTCCACGGCGTGCGGCACATACCATGGAGGCCGCATGCCAGCAGGCGGTCGGTCGTTGGCAGGTTTCACCGGCGAGTGAGATCGTCCTCGAGCCATTCGGCAAGGTCAGCCGGGTTCACGCCGACGGGTTAGCCGCGGACCCAGAATCATCTTGGTCCTGTACACAGGCGCAGGACATCCAACTGGATTTGACCGAAGGCCGGTTTACCGGCCAAGTGAATGATGCGGGACAACTTGAGGTCTCTGACTTGGCTGGTAGGTCGATAGTGTGGCCGCGCGGCGGCTCATCCGACGACAGCTGACTCGACATCGCACCGCTTAGCATGCGTTGACAATGCGCCCCCGCATCGGGACAATGCGCGCCCTTATGGCCAATACCAAATCAGCAGAAAAACGGGCCCGCCAGGCACTTGCCGGCCGCGCCCAGAACGTTGCTCACCGTTCCAAGGTGAGGAGCGCCGTGCGCAAGGTCGTCGAGGCAATCCGCGCCGGCAAGAAGGCTGAGGCAGCGGCGGCGCTGAAGGCCGCGTCGCCGGTGATCGATGCGATGGCGCGCAAGGGCATCATCCACAGGAACAAGGCCGCCCGGCACAAGAGCCGGCTCGCCAGCCAGGTGAAGGCGCTGAAGTAAAAGGGGACGCATCCCTTTTTCCGCAATTGCAGTTCGATTCGAGGCGGCGGCGCCGAAAAAGGGATGCGTCCCCTTTATCATTCCAGGTGGCGCATCACCGCCTGGCACAAGTCCTTCGTACCCTCGCCTGTCGCGCCGGAGATCCGGAACACCGGTCCCTTGAAGCGCAGCCGACGCACGATCTCGGCGCAGCGCTTTTCGCGCGCCGCAGGCTCGAGCAGATCGATCTTGTTCAGCACCAGCCAGCGTTTCTTTTTCGCGAGTTCCGGGCTGAACTTCTTGAGTTCGCGGACGATCGCCCGCGCGCCTTCGATCACGTCCGCATCCGGGTCGGGCGGCGCAATGTCGACGAGATGCAGCAGGAGTCGCGTGCGCTGCAGGTGCTTCAGGAAGCGGATGCCGAGGCCCGCGCCCTCCGCCGCGCCTTCGATCAGGCCCGGGATGTCCGCCATCACGAAGCTCCTGAGCGGACCGACTGCGACTACGCCGAGCTGCGGGTGCAGCGTCGTGAACGGGTAATCCGCGACCTTGGGCCGCGCCGCCGACACCGCGCGGATCAGCGTGGATTTCCCGGCATTCGGCAGGCCGAGCAGGCCGACGTCGGCCAGCAGCCGCAACTCGACACGCAGGCTGCGCGCTTCGCCGGGCAGCCCCGGCCCGCTGTTGCGCGGCGTGCGGTTGATCGAGGTCTTGAAGCGCTGGTTGCCCCAGCCGCCCTTGCCACCTTTGGCGACCAGCAGCGTCTGGCCCGCTTTCGAGAGGTCGCCGAGCGTTTCACCGGTTTCGTCGTCGAACACGATTGTGCCGACCGGCATTGGCACATAGAGGTCTTCGCCGCCGCGGCCGGTGCAGTCCTGACCGCCGCCCGGCTGGCCGTTCTGGGCACGGTAGGTGCGGCGGATGCGATAGTCGACGAGCGTGTTCATGCCCTCCTGGGCGCGCAGCCACACGCTGCCGCCGAGGCCGCCGTCGCCGCCGTCGGGACCGCCGAACGGCACGAACTTCTCGCGGCGAAAGCCGATCGCGCCGCGGCCACCATGGCCGGCCTGTACCTTGACGATCGCTTCATCGACGAATTTCATGATTTCCTGCCGCCCAAACGAAAAACCCCGGCCGGGCCGGGGTTACGCAAGAAAGGGGACGCATCCCTTATTCGGGTCAATCGAAAAAGGGATGCGTCCCTTTACTTGCTTACTCCGGCAGCACGCTGACGAAGGTGCGCTGCTCGGCGCCCTTCTTGCGAAACTGCACGCGCCCGGTCACCTTCGCAAACAGCGTGTGATCGGTGCCCGTGCCGACGTTGTCGCCAGCGCGAAACGGCGTGCCGCGCTGACGCACCAGGATGTTGCCGGCGAGCACGCGCTCGCCGCCGAACTTCTTGACGCCGAGGCGCTTGGACTGGGATTCGCGGCCGTTCTTGGTACTGCCGCCTGCTTTCTTGTGTGCCATGTTCGTTCCTGCTCCGCGCTCTCAGGCTGCCGTGATGCCTGTCACTTTGATTTCCGTGTACGGCTGGCGGTGGCCTTTCTGGCGCAGGTAGTGCTTGCGGCGCCGGAATTTCGTGATGCCGACCTTGTCGGCCTTGCCGTGCGCCTGGACGGTCGCCGTGACCCGGGCGCCCGTGACATAAGGCACGCCGATGGCGACGTCCACGCCCTCGCCGACCAGCAGGACCTGGTTGAACTCGACCGTGGCACCCGCGTCGACGTCGAGTTTCTCGACCCGCACGACGGTGCCTTCGCTCACCCGGTACTGCTTGCCCCCGGTGGCAATGACGGCGTACATGATTGACTGGACTCCAAAAAGAGCCGGCAATTGTAGTGACCGGACCCCCCGGGGTCAAACCGGACCGCGGCCGGGTGCATTTCCCGGGACAGTGTTTGCCGCTAGGATGCAAAGCCCGCGGCCGGGCTGCCAGGAAGCCATGCAACTCAAGGACATACGTGCCCTCGTCGCCCCAGACCTGGAAGCGGTAGACGGTGAAATCCGCCGCCAGCTCGCGAGCGACGTTGCGCTCGTCAACCAGGTGGGCGATTACATCGTGGACGCCGGCGGAAAACGCCTGCGCCCGCTGCTCGTCGTGCTCGCCGCCCGCGCGGCCGGGGCGACCGATTCCGCCCACATTCCGGCTGCCGCACTGATCGAGTTCATCCACACGGCGACACTGCTGCACGACGACGTCGTGGACGATTCCGCCAAGCGCCGCGGCCGCGACACCGCAAACGAGGCCTTTGGCAATCCCGCCTCGGTGCTGGTCGGCGATTTCCTGTATTCGCGCGCCTTCCAGATGATGGCGGCGCTCGACTCGCCCGCCCTGATCCGGGTGATGGCCGACGCGACCAATACGATCGCGGCCGGCGAAGTGCTGCAATTGATGAATGCCGGCGATCCCGATACGACCGAAATCCGCTACATGGAAGTGATTTACCGCAAGACCGCGCGGCTCTTCGAGGCAGGCGCGCAGATCGCGGCCATCGTCGCGCGCGCGCCTCCCGACATCGAAATGGCGTTGGCCCGCTATGGCCGGCACCTCGGCATCGCTTTCCAGCTCGTGGACGACGCCCTCGACTATCGAGGCGACGCGGAGGAACTTGGCAAGAACCTCGGCGACGACCTGGCCGAGGGCAAGCCGACCCTGCCGCTGATCCATGCATTGCGCCACGCCGGAGCGGAGGACACTGCCATGATCCGGAGCGCCATCGAACAGGGCGGCACCGAGGAACAGGGCCCGATTCGCGCTGTCGTTGAAAGCACGGGGGGCCTTGATTACACTGCGCGACTCGCTGAAAACGAGGCGCAACGCGCGATTGACGTTCTGGGCGAGATTCCCGAATCGCCCTTTCGCGACGCGCTGGCGGCCTTGGCGCGATTTGCGGTCACCCGCAAGGCCTGACCGGTCCGGTTTCCCGCCATTTCGGGGTGTAGCTCAGCCTGGTAGAGCGCTACGTTCGGGACGTATAGGTCGCAGGTTCAAATCCTGTCACCCCGACCAATCAGCCGACGGTTCAGGCCGGACTTTTCGAGATTGCCGTTCATCGGCGCATACTTGATCCGTTTCATGAGCCAGTCATGACGAATTCCAAGTTTGGGCGCGTACTGCCGACCGCGCTACTGTTTCTCGTCACCGCTTGCGGCGGCGGCGGAGGATCCGGGCCGCCCGTCGCGGGGCCGCCATCGCCACCACCGCCACCGCCGCCGCCGCCGACAGTCCAGCAGATCATCAGCCTGCGCAGCGACGCCGGAGATTTCATCGGTGCCGGCCAGGAGTACGAATACTCGAATGCCGATGCCCTGATTGCCGTCACCGCGGTTGGCGCTCGACTGTCGATTGCAATCCATGGCGACGAGTCCTGGTCGGCCAGCTTTCAGCTGCCTGAAACCTACAGCGAGCTGCAACCCGGTTCTTACCCCAATCTCACCCGTTTCGGGTTTCATGACCCGGCCGTAGGCGGAATGGACTGGTCGGGGGAGGGGCGCGGCTGCAACACCCTGACCGGCTGGCTCATCATCGACAGCGTCACGTACGACGGCGCGACGCTGGAATCGATCGACCTTCGCTTCGAACAGCATTGCGGTGGCGACGCGGCTGCGCTGCACGGCGAGATCGAATGGGACGTCAATGACCCGACAAGCCCGCCCGGTCCGGTCGTGCCTCCGCCTGCGGGCCTGTGGGAGCCAGCGCCAGGCGTCACGCCGGCGACCGGCAATTACGTCTATCTCGAGAGTCAGCCAGGGGACTTCGTCGGATTCGGCGGGGTCTATGGGTATACGGAGGCCAACGCCGTCCTCACGGTGAATGCGGCACAAAACCGTCTCTCCGTTTCCGTGATGGGGGATGAGCAATGGAACGGCGACTTTCAGGGCATGCATATGCTGAGCCGCCTCGAGGTCGGCTACTACGGCGACTTGCAACGCTTCCCGTTCCATAACCCGGTGAAGGGCGGATTGGACTGGTTTGGCGAGGGGCGCGGCTGCAATTCCCTGAGTGGCTGGGTTGTGGTCGACCGCGTGACCTACAGCGGCGAGACGCTCACCGCGATCGACCTGCGGTTTGCGCAGCATTGCGAGCGCGGCGTACCTGCGCTGCACGGCGAGATTCACTGGGACGTCAACGACACGACGAACCCTCCTGGGCCGGTGGTGCCGCCGCCTCCAGGACTGTGGGAGCCGCCACCTGGCGAGACGCCCGCGACCGGTAATTTTGTCTACCTCGAGAGCCAACCCGGTGACTTCATCGGCAACGGCGGCAGCTATCTCTACACCCCGGCTGACGCCCAGTTCACGGCGGAACCGGACGGCGCGCTCCTGAACATTGACATCAATGGCGATGAGAACTGGAGCGGTCGCTTCCTGGGCATGAACACGCTGAGCCGCCTCGAGGTCGGCTACTACGGCGACTTGCAACGTTTCCCGTTCAACAACCCGGTGAAGGGCGGCTTGATGTGGTTTGGCGAAGGGCGTGGCTGCAATACGCTGACGGGCTGGTTCGTGATCGACAGCGTGACCTACGAAGGAGCGACGCTCGTCGCGATCGACCTGCGGTTCGAGCAGCATTGCGAAGGCAGTGCGCCCGCGCTGCATGGTGCGATTCGCTGGGACATCGATGACCCGACGAGCCCGCCCGGGCCGGTGGTGCCGCCGCCGCCAGGGCTGTGGGAGCCGGCACCCGGCGCGACGCCCGCGGCCGGCAATTACGTCTATCTGGAAAGCCAGCCAGGGGATTTCATCGGCCAGGGCCGCACCTACCTTTATACGCTGGCCGACAGCCTGATCACGACGTTTGTGAACGGGGCGCGCCTGAATATAGGAGTCCTTGGAGACGAAGATTGGGCGGCCGAATTCCAGGGCATGAACATACTGAGCCGCCTTGAGCCAGGCTATTACGGTGACCTGCAACGCGCAGGTTCCCACAACCCGGTGAAGGGCGGCCTGAGCTGGGGCGGCGAGGGGCGCGGCTGCAACACCTTGACTGGCTGGTTCGTGGTCGACAGCGTGACCTACGTCGGAACGACGCTGACCGCGATCGACCTGCGGTTCGAGCAGCATTGCGAGGGCGGCGCGCCGGCGCTGCGCGGCGAGATCCACTGGGAGGCCAACGACAACACGACCCCGCCCGGTCCGGTCGTGCCGCCGCCGCCGGGACTATGGGAGCCGCCGCCCGGCGCGACGCCAGCGACCGGCAACTACGTCTACCTGGAAAGCGAGCCGGGGGATTTCATCGGCCAAGGCCGCACCTACCTTCACACGCCGGCCGACAGCCTGATCACGATGACGTCGACCGACGCGCGCCTGAGTATTTTCATCGATGGGGATCCAAACTGGGGCGGCAACTTCCAGGGCATGAACACGCTGGCCCGCCTCGAAGCCGGCTACTATGGCGATCTGCAACGCATCGGTTTCCACAACCCGACGAAGGGCGGATTCGACTGGGGCGCCGCAGGGCGCGGCTGCAATATCCTGACCGCCTGGGTCGTGATAGACAGCGTGACCTACGTCGGAATGACGCTGACCGCGATCGAGCTGCGGTTCGAGCAGCATTGCGAGGGCCTCCCGCCCGCATTGCGCGGCAAGATCCGCTGGAGCCAGTAGGCATCCCCCATGACGCCTCCCGAAGTTCTGTTCCGGGGGAAAACTCTGCCGCGTCTTCGGCGTAGGATCGTCAGTGGCGGCCGTGCCTGCTACTGAAAATCCGCGTGTCGTTGGTTCGATTCCGCCCCTGGCCACCAATTCATGAAGGTCCCGCCTTGCGCTTCGGGATCTTCACGCCGTACTTGACCAGCAGCATGTCGACCGCTTCGCGCAGGTAGGCGGCGAGCGGCACGCGGGTCCGGTCGCTCAGGGCGCGTAACGCGTCGTGTTGCGGCCGGTCGAAGTACACGCCCGTGAATACCCGTTTGTCCCGGTCCTTTTTTTGCGGCATCGCCGCACGATACAGGCAAAAAGCTACACGGAGTAGCATGTCGGCACCGTGCGAGCACGAATGCATGCCCCGAGCGCGGCCCTGCTCACGCTGATCGCCTGGACGGCGGCGGGTCCTGCCGGCGCGGTGCAGAACCTCATGTCCGCGATCCACTCGATTCGTGCGCAGGGTTGTGACGGTCGTTCCGGCGTTGCGACGGCATTGCGCCCGGATCCGCAGCTCAACCGCGCCGCGCAGGCGCTTGCGTCCGGGCGCAAATTGCGCGACGCAATGAATGATTCCGGTTATCGCGCCGTGCAGTCCGCGGTGCTCGAAGCCTCCGGCAGTGATGCGGCGATCATCCGTGCGCTGGCAGAGCGTGGATGCGAAGACATCGCCGACCCGGTTTATCGCGATGTCGGCCTCGCGGAGCAGGACGACGCGGTCTGGATCGTCCTCGCCGCGCCCTTCGTCCCCCCGCAGCGGGACGAGGCGCAAGCAGTCAGCCGCCGGCTGCTCGAGCTGGTGAACCAGGCAAGGGCGGAGCGCCGCCGTTGCGGCTGGAAGCGATTCGACGCCGCGCCGCCGCTCCTCATGTCCGAAGTGCTGGAACGCGCCGCGCTCGCGCACGCGCGCGACATGGCCCGGCAGAAGCGCCTGAGTCACGTCGGCAGTGATGGCAGCACGCACGCGCTGCGCGCCACGCGCGCCGGTTACGTCTGGCGCACGATCGGCGAGAACATCGCCGCGGGCCAGGCGACGCCGGAGCTGGTCGTCGCGGGTTGGCTCAAGAGCGCCGGACACTGCACCAACCTGATGGATCCGGATTTTTCCGAAATGGGCGTCGCCTACGTGCGCGAGCCGGACAGTACTGCTGGCATCTACTGGGTGCAGCTGCTCGGCACGCCGCAGCGCTAGCGGGTCGGCTCGCGCGCGAACCGTCCCGTCGCAGCTGCAAACGCGGGCGCCTCGACAGGTCCTACGATCGATCCGTCGCCCATGCCGGGCGCGACCGCAACCGGGGAAGATTCATGATCACCGTCATCGCCGCTTTCGACGCGGCATGGGCCCAGGCTTCAACGACCGCACCGATCATCGCGCCGCCACTCGAGGAAATTGCAGCGGGCGTTCACCTGCTGCCCGGCGCCATGCTTCCCGGGCGCGGTCCCGACGGCAACACGATCGTATTCGATGCACCGCAGGGCTTCATCGTCGTGGACACGGGCCGGCACGAATGGCACAGCGACGCCATCCTCGCGTTCGCTGCGGCGCGCAAACGGCCAATTGCAGCCATCGTCAACACGCACTGGCACCTCGATCATTCGAGCGGCAACGGCCGCATCAAGGCTGCGTATCCCGATGCGCGCCTCTACACGACGCGGGCGGTCGACCGCGCGCTCGCCGAAGGAGGCTTCCTCGCGCGCAACCTGGAGTCGACCCGGTCGATGCTGGACGACCCGAAGCTCGGCGAGATCCAACGGGAAGAGGTGCAGATCTTCATCACGACGATGGACGAGCGCGAGACTCTCCGCCCTGACGTTGCCGTCGGGAAAAGCGGCCGGCTATCGCTCGCCGGCCGCGCGCTCGATGTGCGCGTGACGGATCGCGCCGTGACCGACGCGGATGTCTGGCTCTATGACGACGTGAGCGGCATCGCGGTGCTCGGCGACCTGGTGACGCTGCCGGCGCCTTTCTTCGAGACCGCGTGTCCGGCACAGTGGCGCGTCGCGCTCGATGAAGTGTGGGCCGTGCCCTTCCGGACCGCCATTCCCGGCCACGGCCGGCCGATGGACCGCGCCGCGTTCGACACCTATCGCCGCGCCTTCAACGGATTCATGGACTGCGTCGAGGGCGAGACCGCGGCGTCGCAGTGCGCATCCGCGTGGACCGAAGGCGTCGCACCGCTCCTCGGCGAGGACGAGCGCATGCGCCGGATGGCGCTGGAGTTCGCCGAGTACTACGTCGGCATGTTGCGCGCCAACGGCGGCAGGAGTGCCGAATGCCTCCCGCAGCCGCCGAACATCAACCCTTGACGCATAAAACCTGCTTTAGCGTATGCACGATCTCGACCAGGTCGCGCTGCGCCGCCATCACGGCGTCAATGTCCTTGTAGGCAGCCGGCGTCTCGTCGATGACGGCCGCATCCTTGCGGCACTCGACGTCAGCCGTCGCCTTGACGTGATCCTCGAGCGTGAAGCGGCGGCGCGCCTCCGTGCGCGACATGCGCCGACCCGCCCCATGGCTGCAGCTTTCGAAGCTTTCCGCGTTGCCCAGGCCGCGCACGATGTAGGAGCGCTCACCCATTGAACCCGGAATGATGCCCAGTTCGCCGGCGCCGGCGCGAACCGCACCCTTGCGGGTCAGCCAGACCGCCTGGCCGAAGTGGCTCTCACGGGCGACGTAGTTGTGGTGACAGTTCACCGCGACCGTGCCCTCCTCGAAGGGCGGCAACGCCTCGCGCATGACGGCCAGGACGCTTTCCATCATTGCGCGGCGGTTTTCCGCCGCGTATTCCTGCGCCCAGGACATTGCCTCGATGTAATCGTCGAAATGCCCGGTGCCTTCCACGAAATATGCCAGGTCGCGGTCGGGCAGGTTGATAAAGTGCCGGCGCATGTCTTCGCGCGCCAGCTCGATGTACACCTGACCGATGCGATTGCCGATGCCACGCGATCCCGAATGCAGCATCACCCACACGAACTGCTCGCCGTCCAGACAGATCTCGACGAAGTGATTGCCCCCGCCCAGAGTTCCGAGCTGGTCCTCTGGACTCTTGACTCCGATCTTCGGCTGGCGCGAACGAATGCGTTCCAGGCGCTCCGACAGGGCCTTCCAGCGGGCGATCACGTGATCCGGCGCATTGGCCCACGCGCCCTTGACGCTGCAGCCGCGAATCGTCTCGAAGCCGTGCGGTACAGCACGCTCGACGCGAGCGCGCAGGTCCGCCAGTGAATCCGGCAGCTGTGCCGCCTTGAGCGTCGTCCGTACCGCCATCATGCCGCAGCCGATGTCGACTCCGACCGCAGCCGGAATTATTGCCGACTGCGTTGCGACGACCGAACCCACCGTTGCCCCGATTCCCAGATGCACGTCGGGCATCGCCGCGACGTGGCGAAACACGAAGGGCATGCGCGCGGTGTTGGCCAGCTGCGCCCGCGCCCCGTCCTCGACCGGCACGCCACGCGTCCACATCTTGACCGGCCGGCCACCCGGCACTTCCATCACGTCAAAGGCTGTCTTGCTCATGATCTCGCTCCAAAATACCACGCACCCGGCGGGTCCCCATTGACCCGCCGGGACTTTTCCATTTCCTCATCTACTCACGCATCCGGCACCCTGATGCGCACGACGTCCTTGAGCACGCCTTCGAGGCCGCCGAAGACCGTCAGCTTGTCGATCTTCTCGGTCACCTTTTCGAGCGTCTCCAGCTCCTTGAGCCGCAGCAGCGTCGGGTTCTCATCCATCAGCCGCGCGGTGTTCAGCAGCGAACGCGTCGCAGCCGTTTCCTCGCGCCGGTGGATCAGGTTCGCCTGTGCGCGCTTTTCCGCCTCGACTACCTGGTTGAGGATGACCTTCATCTCACCCGGCAGAATGACGTCCTTCACGCCCACCGACTTCACCACGATGCCCAGGCCCTGGAGCCGCTCGGCAACCACTGCGCTGATCTCGCGATCGAGTGCGCCCTTGTCGCCGAGCAGTTCATCGAGCGTCCGGCCGCCGACCGCGCCTCGCAGCGCGAACTGCAGCTCCTTGTAGACGGCTTCGACGATGTTGGTGACCGCCGAGCGTGCCGTCACTGCGTCCAGCACCTGCCAGAGCGCCGTGAGGTTCACCCGCAGGCTCACCTTGTCCCGGGTCAGGATCTCCTGGCCCTGGACTTCCATCGGCTGGACGCGCCGGTCGATCAGCTCGGTCTTCAGCGCGCGCTGGCACTTCCAGAACGCGTGCAGACCCGGCTTCAGGACCCGCACGAACTCGCCATCCACGATCAGCATGCCGATCGCCGTATCCGGCACATCGACCGCACAGACCGCTTCCGCAGCCTGCATGGCCAGCGCACCGGTGGCGCGCGCCAGCACCCTGGCGAGCGCGGCCGGCAGCTCGAACTCGCTTTCGAGTTCGTAGCGCTCGACCCGAATCTCCGCCGGACCGCGCCAGTAGAGCTGGCGCTTGCCCGGCGGCAGCACGCCCGCAATGCGGCCGTCCTTGTAGACGACGCCCGCTTCGCGGTCCGACAGTTCGACGATCTCGAAGTACCGGTCCATCGTCGGTCGGTCTTCCTTCACCAGGAAGTCGACACGCGGGTGCGCGAACTCCGGCACCGTGAGGTCGAAGACCTGCACGTCGGTCCGCTTGAGCGGATCAAAACGCCAGTACACGCCCGGCTCGAGAATTGCCACGAAGCTCCGGTTGCGGAACTTCAGGCCGCGCTCGTGCTGGGCGATGGTCACACGCTTGATTCCAAGCATTGTCATTCCTCCTCTTCCATCGTCCAACCACGCACACGATCCGCGCGCCCATCGCGCGGACCTCACCAATGGGTCGAGATGCTTGCCACGCTCGCCTCGCGGGCATGGCGGGTCGCACGCCGGAAGCTGTCTCCGGCGCCGCACCCACCCGCGCAGGGCGATGCAAGCGCTGCATTCCTTGAGGTCCTTCCCCCACACTCGCCGTGTGTGCCGCTTCCTGCGGCCGGAATGCCGGGGCATCTCGATGCGGGACTCGTCTCCCGCGCTCCGACATCGACTGGAGCCACGTAACAGGTGGCTGCAAGCGCAGGAATCGAACCTGCGACATACGGCTTATCAGGCCGCTGCTCTACCCGACTGAGCTAGCTTGCTGCGGTTCGCGTCACGCCTTCGCGCGGCACATGCGATCCCAAACCCCGTCGGCGGGAAGGCATGCCAGCCGGGCACGAGAGCCCGGACCGCAGTCGCGAATTCGTGGGCGCAATCCTCCTTACGACGCGGCGCCGAAGCGTCGCATCGAATCCATGTTCCGTTTGATGGGGCCGCAAATGACGAGGCCCCGATTGGCAGCAGCCAACCGGGGCCTCTCGTCGAGTCACTTCCGGTGGGCTGCTCCACGAGCGCCCTCCCGGAACGGGAAGGGTCAGCTCGTCTTGCGATCCAGTCGCGCGAATGCGTTGCCTTCACGCGCGCACGACGGCGCGGGCGTGAGGGTCAGATGCGCGGCTTTCGCAGCAAAATTCTGGTTTTGGTATCGCATAGGGGCGCGCAATATACGCCGATTCATTATCGTGTCAAGACAGAACGAACCGGTCCTATGGACGTCTCATGGCAATGCGAACGTGGCTGAGCAACCGCAAGCACAGGCGCAGGCTCCTGCTTGGCACGTTGGTCGTGATGCTCATGGCCGGCGCGATCTACGTGTTTTGGCTCGACAACGTGATCAAGAGCCAGTTCGACGGCCGGCGCTGGACGGTGCCGACGCAGGTGTATGCGCGCCCGCTCGAGTTGCGTGCCGGCCTGCCGCTGCCAGCGGAGGCGCTTGAACTCGAACTGAAGCGGCTCGGCTACCGCGCCAGTCGCGACGCGAAGCCCGGCACTTACCGCCGGCGCGCGGACCGGTTCGACATCCGGCTGCGCAAGGCGCGCTTTGCCGGCCAGGTGCGCGAGCCCTTGCCATTACGTGTGGTCGCGGGATCAAAGGCGATCGCAGCGGTGCAGGACGCGGACGGCAGCGCGCTTGAAAGGGCGCACTTCGAACCGCTCCTGATCGGCAGCCTGTTTCCGGTGCATGGCGAGGACCGCATCGTGGTCGCGCCCGACGACGTGCCGGCCTTGCTGCCCGCGGCGCTCAAGGTGATCGAGGACCGCAACTTCGACACGCATGGCGGCGTCGACTTCAAGGCGATCGCCCGTGCCGCCTGGGCCAACCTGCGCGCCGGGCGCGTCGAGCAAGGCGGCAGTACGCTGACCCAGCAGCTGGTCAAGAGTTACTTCCTCGACGAGAGCCGCTCGCTCCGGCGCAAGGCGCAGGAAGCGATCATGGCGATGCGGCTCGAGGCCCGCTATGGGAAGGCGGACCTCATGAACGCCTACATCAATGAGATCTACCTGGGCCAGGACGGCGAACGCGCGATCCATGGATTCGGGCTCGCGAGCCGCTTCTATTTCGGCAAGCCGATCGACGAGCTGGGCCTCGCCGACATTGCGCTGCTCGTCGGCATGGTTCGCGGCCCGTCTTACTACAATCCGCGCGCCAATCCCGAGCGCGCGACCGCGCGGCGCAATTTTGTGCTCGCCCGGCTCGCGGAGTTCCGGGTCGTGCCGGAAGCGGAAGCAACCGCCGCGTCGAAGCGGCCGCTCTCGGTCGTGCCTCGTGATGCGGGCGGCTACTACCCCGCTTATCTCGACTATGTGCGACGGCAACTTCGACGCGACTACGGCGACGGAGTGCTCGACGAGCCGGGATTGCAGGTCTTCACCAACCTCGATCCGCGCGTGCAAGTGTTGGCCGAACGCACGGTGGCCGAGGAACTCAAGCGACTCGACCGTCGTGGCGCATCGAACAAGAGCCGCCTGGAGGCCGCGCTCGTCGTCACGGAGCCTGCCACCGGTGAGGTCGTCGCCATCGTCGGCGGTCGGGAGTCGCAGCTTGCCGGCTTCAACCGCGCGCTCGACGCGAAGCGGCCGATCGGCTCGTTGGTCAAGCCGATCGTCTATCTTGCGGCGCTCGAGTCCAGTCAGTACCACGCGGCGAGCCAGGTCTACGACGAACCGGTGGTCGTGCGGCTGGCGTCCGGCAAGGACTGGCGCCCGCGGAATTTCGATCACGAGTCGCAGGGCCCGATGCCGCTGGTGCGCGCGCTCGCCGATTCGCGGAATCTGGCGACCGTCCAGCTCGGCCTCGAACTGGGCCTCGAGCCGGTAGCGCGGAAATTCACCGACCTGGGACTCGATCGCGAACCGTCGCGGGTACCGGCATTGTTGCTCGGTGCCGCGGACCTGACTCCGATCGAGGTTGCCCAGTTGTACAACGCGATTGCGAATGGCGGCGTTCATCGGCCCCTGTATGCGGTGCAGGCGGTCGTGACACACGACGGTCGGACGCTGCCGCACAAGCCGCGCGAGCCGCGTCGGGCCGCGGATCCCGATGCGGTTTACCAGCTCAACCGCATGCTGACGCAGGTGATGTCGCACGGCACGGGCAGCGCGGCAGCCGCGCTGCTGCCCGCGGGCCTCGTGACCGCCGGCAAGACCGGCACCTCGTCGGACCTGCGCGACAGCTGGTTCGCCGGATTCTCGGGCAGCCACCTGATCGTCGTCTGGATCGGCCATGACGACAATGCGCCGACCGGCCTCACCGGATCGCTGGCCGCGCTGCCCGTCTGGTCCAGGCTGATGGGCCGCATCGGCACGCAATCATGGTCGGCGCCGATGCCCGACTCGCTCGAAGAAGTGTGGGTGGACTACGAAACCGGGCTGATCGCCGAACCCGGCTGCGCCGAGGTCGTGATCCCGGTCGTCGTGCCGCGTGGCACGCCGCTCGATCATGCGTTTGGCTGCTGGACGCCCGACTTCGGCCGCTTCCGCGACCGCGTGCGCGCCTGGTGGCAGCGGCTGGCAGACTGATCGTCTGTCAGCGCCCCGTCAAAACTTCTCCGGTTGACGGCCACGCAGAACGCGCAACATGCTAGGTGACGGCTCACCCGTCGTCAAAGGAGTCCGAATGACACTCGGTATGTCCACGGCAGCATTCATCGACTTGCATGTCGTCATCAGCCTCTTGGCCATCGCGAGTGGCCTCGTCGTGTGCTTCGGATTGTTGACGGCGCGACGCATGCCGGCCTGCACGGCGTTTTTCCTGGCGACGACGTGGCTGACCAGCATCACAGGATTCATGTTGCCATTCGTGAAGATCGGCCCGCCGCATGTGGTCGGCGCGATCTCCCTGGTCGTGCTGCTGGTCGCCACGTACGCGCTCTATGGCCGCAGGCTCGCGGGTGGATGGCGCACCGCCTACGTCGTGACCGCCGTGCTCGCCCTGTACCTCAATGCATTCGTGGCGGTCGTACAGCTGTTCCTGAAGCAGCCGCCCTTCATGGCACTCGCGCCGACGCAGACCGAACCACCGTTCGCGATCGCGCACGCGCTGACATTCGTGTTCTTCGCTGGAATCGGCTTTCTGGGCCAGCGGCGGTTCAGGGTCGCTTGAAGCCCGTGATCAGCCGCGCGCCGCGCTCGAATACGAGGTAGGACCACAGCCATTGCGTCATCACGATGAGTCGATTTCGCATGCTGACCAGGAAATAGATGTGCGCCGCGCCCCACAGCCACCACGCGAGCCACCCCCGCAGCTGCCACCGCTTGTAGGTGATGACCGCTGCGCGCCGGCCGATGGTCGCGAGCAGGCCGCGATCGCGATAGACAAAAGGCTCGACCTCCAACTCGCCGCGCATCGCCGCCCGGATCGCGCGCGCGACATAGGCACCTTGCTGCTTGGCGACCGGCGCGATACCTGGAGCCGGAGCGTCGCGCACGAGCGCCGTGTCGCCGATGACGAAGATGTTGTCGTGGCCCGGCGGCTTCAGCTGTGAGCCGACCGGGACGCGGCCTGCGCGATCGCCGGCGACGCCCAGCCAGTACGCAGCGGGCGATGCCTTGACACCGGCCGCCCACACGATGGTGCCTGCCTCGATCAGCTCGCCGCCGAGCGTGACGCCCTCCGGGTCGCAACGGGTCACCGGTTGGCCGAGACAGACTTCAACGCCAAGACGCTGGAGCGCTAGATGCGTGTAACGCGACAGCTCTTCCGGAAAGCCCGGCAACAGACGCGGCCCGGCCTCGATCAATAGTACGCGCGTGCGTTGCGGGTCGATTTCGCGAAAATCCGCCGCCAACGCCCGGCGCGCGAGTTCAGCGACCGCACCCGCCATCTCGACGCCGGTGGGGCCGCCGCCGACGATCGCGACGGTCAGCAGTCTCATGCAGGTTGCCGGGTTGGATGCCATCTCCGCCTGCTCGAATGCGAGCAGCAGGCGGCGGCGTATCGCGGTCGCGTCGTCGAGATCCTTGAGACCCGGCGCGTAAGAGGCCCATTCGTCATGGCCGAAGTACCCATGCGTCGCGCCGGTTGCCAGCACCAGCCAGTCGTAGGAAATGGGGCCGTCGCCGAGCATCACGACCTGGCGACCCGTGTCGATGGCGGTGACTTCGCCCATCAGGACGCGCGCGTTGCGCTGGCGGCGCAGCATGTGGCGGATCGGCCAGGCGATCTCCGCCGGCGACAAGCCGGCGGTCGCAACCTGATAGAGGAGCGGCTGGAAAAGGTGGTGGTTCTGCCGATCGATCAACGTGATGTCGACGGCGACGCCTGCGAGGCCTCGCACTGCGGCGAGTCCGCCGAACCCGGCTCCAACCACGACAACCCGGGGACGCTGCACCTAACACCTTAATAAACCAGCGAATTCCGCCAGTATAAGCGCCTGGCCCGGGTGGCGAGCCGCAACCTGGCTGCCTTGCCCTGATCGAGGTCGCGGCGTAGTCTCGGGGTTGGGCGCGGGGGTGCCATGTTGCGTATTGTCCTGCTCAATCCAAAGGGCGGCTCGGGAAAGTCCACGATTGCGACCGGCATCGCCGCGATGTACGCGGCGCGTGGCTACCGGCCGGCGCTGATGGATTTCGACCCGCAGGGCACGAGCTCGCGCTGGCTCGAGAAGCGCCCACAGGAGCGCCCCGCCATCCACGGCATTGCCGCCTACGCGCGCACCATCGGCGTGACGCGGAGCTTCCAGCTGCGTATCCCGCCCGGCACCGACCGTGTGATCGTGGACACGCCGGCCGCGTTGCAGCCGCCGCAGTTCATCGAGCACGTGCGCGATGCGGACGCGGTGCTCGTGCCCGTGATGCCCTCCGATGCCGACATCCACGCCTGCTCGCGCTGCATCGGCCACCTGCTGATTTCCGGCAAGATCAAGCGCCGCGAGAACCGGCTCGGGGTCATCGCCAACCGCGTCAAGCCGAACACGATCATCTTCCGCACGCTGATGCGTTTCCTGGACCAGATGCAGATTCCGGTGATTACCACGCTCCGGGACTCGCAGAGCTACGTCTTTGCCGGCGAACAGGGTCTCGGCCTGCACGACATGAATCCGGCACGCGTGCACCCGGAACTGCACCAGTGGAATGCGCTCTGGGCCTGGCTGGAATCGCGCCGCCAGTTTGCGCATCCGGCAGTGGCAGTCGGCGCCGACTAGGCTTTTAATAAAGGGATGGTCGGAAGCTTTCGCCGGTTCATCCTCGGCGCCCTCTTCGTCTGCATCATCGCCCCGCTGATGCCCGCCGGCGCGGACGAGCCGCGTTACGCCGGCCGGCCGGTCGTCGAAGTGCTGATCGAGCTGCGCGACACGGGAATCGATTTCATCTACAGCTCCGAACTGGTGCCCGCGACGCTGCGCGTCCTTGCGGAGCCGCGCTCGGCCAATCGACTGGAGATCGCGAGCGAGATCCTCGTTGAGCATGGACTCGCATTGTCCGCGGTACGCCCCGGGCTTTATGCGGTGGTGACCGCAACCGGCGACGCAGATCGGCGCAACGGGGACGGCCAGTCGATCGACGCGGCCGACGCGCGGCCACTGACGGGTGTGCAGCTCGCGGAGGTCGTGGTATCGACCAGCCGCTATGCGCTGGACGGCACCCGCTCATTCGGCTCGGTGCATGTCGATGGTGAGATGATTGCCGCACAGCCGGTCATCGGCGAGGACGCGATCCGTGCGCTCGGCCGATTGCCCGGCATCGCGCAAACCAGCCTCTCCGCCCAATCCAGCATTCGCGGCGGCGAAACCGGCGAGCAACTGACGCTGCTGGATGGTTTTCCGCTGCGCCAGGCATTTCATATCCCGGGCTACCAGAGCGTATTTGGCGTGCTCGATCCGGGGCTGATCGATGTTGCCGAGATCTATACCGGTGGCTTTCCGGTCCGCTACGGCAACCGCATGGGCGGCGTCTTCGACCTGCGAACGATCGGGGCCACCGGCGAACCGCGCAACGCGCTCGGCCTCTCCGTTTTCAACGCGATGGCGCGCCGCGGCGGCACGCTGGACGCACTCGACGCCGACTGGCTGGCCGCCGGCCGGGTCGGCACGCTGAAGCCGTTCATCGAGGCATTTGCGCACGACGCCGGCAGCCCGACCTACTCGGACGTCTATGCCCGCGCAGGATTTGGCACCGAGGACCGCCTGCGGGTGACCGCCAACCTACTGTGGTCGCGCGATGAACTGTCGATTTCCCGCGAAGGCCAGGGCGAGGTGGCCCAGATCGAGAGTCGTAATCGATACCTGTGGCTGCGCGCCGATCGCGCCTGGGAGAACGGCGTAGCGGCGTCCCTGTGGCTTGGTGACAGCAGTGTGGAAAGTTCCCGCGTCGGCAGCATCGACAAACCGGGCATCGCCACCGGTTCGGTCATCGACGATCGCTCATCGGACTACCGGGAACTGCGTGGCAGGGCCACCTGGCAACCGCAGTCGCGTCACTGGTTCGAAGCCGGATTCGAATGGACGACCGAGGATGCAGACTACGACTACTCAGCGGCTGCGGCTTACTCCGATGCCGTCGCTGGCCTTTTCGGGCGAGCGCCGACGCTTTCGCGCGCGATCGAGCTCGCCCCGAAGCGCGAACGCGTGGCGCTCTTTGCCGCGCACCGCTGGCGGGTCACGGATTCGGTGACATCGGAAGTCGGGCTGCGGGCGCAGCGAACCATCACCTCCGGCACGACTGCAGAGAGCTGGCTCTACGACCCGCGGCTCAACCTGCTCTGGCAGCTCGGGCCGGCGACCCAGCTGCGCGCACACTGGGGCCGCTTTCACCAGACCGACGAAGTGCACGAACTGAAGGTCGAAGACGGCCTCTCCGCTTTCCCGGAAGCGCAAAGCTCGGAACACTGGATCGTCGGCGTCGATCACCGCCTGCAGGGTGGCCTGGCACTGCGACTCGAGCTGTTTCGCAAGCTCCAGTCCGAGCCGCGTCCGCACTTCGAGAATCTGCTCGATCCGCTGACGTTGATACCGGAGATCGCACCGGACCGGGTGATGGTCGCGCCCGTTGCGGCCGAAGCGCAGGGCGCGGAGTTCTCGGTGATCGCGGAGCGCCGCGAGCTCACGTGGTGGCTGGGCCTCAGCTGGTCCGAAGCCTTGGACAAGGTCAGCGGGCGTCATGTGCCGCGCAGCTGGGACCAGACCTGGGCTGCGAGTGCCGGCGTTGACTGGTCGCAGGGACCCTGGCGTTTCGGCGCGGTCGTGGGTTCACATGGCGGCTGGCCAACGACGCGCCTGCAGAACGACGCGCTTGGCGCTCGCAATGCCGCGCGGTTTCCGACGCGTGCGACGCTCGACCTGCGCGCCGAGTACCGGCGGCCACTGTCGGTCGGCAATCTGGCGTTCACCATCGAGCTGAGCAATGCGGTCAACATCGGCAATACCTGTTGCTCGGAGCTGATCGCCGAAGACGACGGCGCCGGCGGCGTGAACTTCAGGACGCGCCGCAGCGACTGGCTGCCACTGGTGCCATCAATCGGCGTGCTCTGGCAGTTCTGAGGCCGGACGCCGGACCGATTGATCCGGGCGGCGCAGACCGTCCAATCCGTCGTGCTGCAACGATTTCGCCTGCTGCTCGGACTGGGCGCCGCCGCCGTGCTGCTCGGCGCGTTCTCGCGCGCCTGGCTCTGGTGGAAGTTCGGCATCGCCGCCGGGGTCGGGGCGGCGGCATTGCCCGCCATTCTGGCCGGTGGCTTGCTGAATGACGCCGTCGTCGCGCTCTACCTGCTCGCGCCGCTCGCAATCTACACGGCACTGCTGCCGGACCGCTGGTACCGGTCGCAGGCCAATCGCGTCGTGCTCGCGATCGGCAGCTGGCTCACGCTCTTCGGCCTGACTTTCCTGGCGGTTGCGGAGTTCTATTTTTTCGAGGAATTCGACGCCCGCTTCAACCTGGTTGCTTTCGACTACCTGGCCTATCCAACCGAGGTTGCCGGCGATGTATGGGCCGAATACCCGGTCGTGCTGGTCGTCGCCTGCGCCGGCATGCTGGCCAGCGCGGGGCTCTGGTGGATTCAGCGCCGGTCGTGGGATGTCGGTCATGCGGCCGTCGCAGTGCGCCATCGCCTGAAGCCGCTGGCGCTGCACGCGGCCGCGGTTTGCCTGGCGATCGGCTACTGGCCCACCGATGCACTTTCGGTCGCGTCCAATCGCGTCGCCAACGAACTGGTGCAGAACGGCATCAGTAGTTTCGTGCGCGCCGCGACGACCAACGAGATCGATTACTACGCAAACTATCGCAGCGCAGACCGGACCGAGAACTTCGCGCTCATCGCCCGAGAACTGAAACGCGGTGGTGGCCGGCTCACCCACCTCCCGGATGGGCGCCTCGACCGTGCCTACCCGGCACGCGCAGGCGGTCTTGGGCGGCTCAATGTCGTGCTCGTCTCGAGTGAATCCTTTGGCGCCGAGTTCAGCCGGCTCTACGGGTCGGATCGCGACCTGACGCCGAACTTCGATGCCATCGCGCAGCAGGGCCTCTGGTTCTCGAATGCCTATGCCTCCGGCACCCGCACGGTGCGCGGGCTCGAGGCATTCACCAGTTCGATTCCGCCGATCCCGACCGTCTCCATCCTGCGCCGTCCCGGCAACGAACACGTGGCAACCTGGGGCGCCGTGATGCGTTCGCTCGGCTACCGCACGAGCTTCCTGTATGGCGGCTACGGATATTTCGACAACATGAATTACTTCTTTGGCAGCAACGGCTTTGAAACGCAGGACCGCAACGACATCCAGTCCGTGCGCTTCGAGAACATCTGGGGCGTCAGCGACGAGGACCTGTTCGATCACTCGCTCGGCTACCTGGATGCGGTGCACGCAACCGGCAAGCCATTCTTCTCGATCATCATGACGACCTCGAACCACAAGCCGTTCACGTTCCGCCCGGGACTCGAGCAGTTCGGCATCCTGGCCGAGGGCGGTGGTCGGGTGGCGGGCGTGCGCTATGCCGATTATGCACTCGGCAAGTTCCTGGCCGATGCCCGTGGCCACGCCTGGTTCGACGACACGATCTTCGTCGTCGCTGCAGATCATGGCGCACGCGTCTATGGAGCAGAACAGATCCCACTGAAGACTTACGAGATTCCGCTGATGATCTATTCACCGAAGCACATCGAGCCACGGCGCGTCGATGACCTGATGACGCAGATCGACCTTGCGCCGACCGTGCTCGGCTTGCTCGGTCTGCCTTACGAGGCGCCGTTCTTTGGCCAGGATGCCCTGTCGACGCCAGCGGAGCATCGGGTCGCGCTGTTCAACCACAATCACGATGTCGCGATCTATCGCGACGGTCGTATCGTGGTCTTCGGCCTCAAGAAGTCCGTGAATACCTACCGCTACGATCCGGTCACGGACCACTACTCGTCGGTACCGCATGACCCGGACCTGGAGCGCCTGGGCATCGCCTACTTCCAGACCGCTTACGAGCTGTTCGAAGAGCGCCGCTATCAGCCTTCCGGCACCCCGCAACCACCTGCGCGACTCGCGCGAAACCGCTGATGCGCCAAGGCATTCGACTCGCCGGCGTGCTGCTGCTGGCCTTCACGGCTGCAGCCGCCGCGGCGGACAACCCGGGAACAGGTCCCGTGCTTGCGCCAGCCTGGCCCGACGATGCCGAGCTCGAAGCGCGCGGCACGCGCATCGGCACCGTGACCGTCCAGGAACGCCCGATCTTCGACCCCGACGCGCAAGGCGAGCGCAAGGCGATTTACCGGCTTGCCGACCGGGTTCACATCGACACCCGCGACTCAGTGATCGAGTCCCAGTTGCTGTTCCGGCCGGGCGACCTCTACTCCCGGCGGCGCATCGACGAAACCGCGCGCAACCTGCGCGAGCTCCGCTTCATCCGCGAACCCGAAATCCGCATCGTCGGCTATCGCGATGGGCTGGTGGACCTCGAGGTCATCACGCACGAGGTCTGGAGCACTAGCCCGGGCATCTCTTTCGGCCGCAGCGGCGGCGAGAACTCGACCGGCATCCAGCTCGAGGAACTCAACCTGTTCGGCTTCGGCAAGCACCTGGCGGTCGACTACTCGAGCGATGTTGATCGCAGTTCCTATACGGTCCGATGGCGCGACCCGGATGTCTGGGGCAGTCGCTGGCGCAGCGAGCTGGCGTTGCGCGACAGCGACGACGGCGCCGGCATCTTCGTCGCCCTCGAGCGGCCGTTCTATTCGCTCGACACCCGGTGGAGTGCCGGATTCGAATTCGCGCAGGAAGACTCGGTCGAGCAGGTCTACCGCCTGGGCGAGGCGATCGCCGCCTATGGCCAGGACAAGGACCGTGCCGAGCTGCGCTTCGGCTGGTCGCGCGGCCTGCAGGATGGCTGGACGCGCCGCATCGTGCTCGGCCTGCGCCACGAGCAGGCAGCGTTCAATTTGGCGCCGGGCGAGACCGCACCATTCACGCTGCCGGAAAACCGCCGGCTCGACTATCCGTTCCTGCGCCTGGAGAGCGTGCAGGATGATTTCGAGACCGTGCGCAATCGTGACCAGATCGAGCGCACGGAGGACCTGCATTTCGGCTTGCGCTACGCCATCGAACTCGGCCTGGCCGATGCGGCCTTTGGCGCCGACCGCAGTGCAGTGCTGTTGCGCGCCGAGGCGAGTCGCGGTTACCGCTTCGGCGATCGGCAATCCCTGTTTGTCCAGGGCACGCTCGGCGGCCGTATCGAACACGGCGCGCTGGCCGACGGCCTGCTGGCGGGCGGCGTGCGCTACTACCGTGAAACAGGGCCGCGCAGCACCTTTTTCGCGGCCCTGGGCGGCGAACTAGGTCACGCGCTGGATGCCGACCACGAACTCACGATCGGCGGCGACACGGGCCTGCGCGGTTACCCGTTGCGCTACCAGAACGGCAGCAGTCGCGCCCTCCTCACGCTCGAGCAGCGCTACTACACAAATCGCTCGCTGTGGAAGCTCGCCGACATTGGCGGCGCCGTCTTCTTCGACATGGGATGCAGCTGGGGCGACTCCGCCTTCGGCCCGACCGCCGACCTGGGCCTGCTCAAGGACATCGGCATCGGCCTGCGGCTCGGCAGCACACGCACCGCACGCGGCAATGTGCTGCACATCGACGTCGCTTTCCCGCTCGATGGGCCCCGGTCGCTCAATCGGGCGCAGCTCCTGATCCAGACCAAGCGCAGCTTTTGATGTCACTGGAACGGCAGCAATTCTGGCGGAGCCATGCGTGGATCCCGGGCGTGGCGATCCTCGCTGCATCGCTCGTGGTCGCGGCGGGGCATCTTGATCTGCGGATCGCCGACGCCTGGTTTTATGACCAGGCGGCTGGAGCCTGGATCGGGGCCGATACCTGGTGGGCGGTGGATGCCATCCACACCGGAGGCGCCCTGTTCGTGCGCCTGATCGGCCTCACCTCGCTCGGCGTCCTGTCCGCCGGGCATGTCGTACCGCGGCTGCGGCCCCTGCGTCGCGGCGCCGCATTCGTCGCCGCAAGCTTGATCCTCTGCACGGCAGCGGTCGGGGCGTTGAAGCAGGTTTCGAACGTGGATTGTCCGCGCGACCTCCGCCGCTATGGTGGCGAGCGCCCCTACGTGTCGCTGCTGGCGGACCGGCCGGATTCGCTGCCTCGCGGGCGCTGCTATCCAGGCTCGCACGCATCCTCGGGCTTTGCACTGATGTCGTTCTATTTCGTGCTGCTCGGCGCGCGTCCGCGCCTCGCCCGAGGCGCGCTGGCCGCGGCAATCGGGATCGGCATGCTTTATTCGTTCGGCCAGCAGGCGCGCGGCGCCCACTTCCTGTCTCACGATCTCGCCGCAGCCGCTATCGACTGGTTCCTGCTGCTGGCCCTTTACCGCGTACTGCTAGAATCACGGGCCACGGACCCCGCGCGATTGATTCCCGCTCGCGCCAACGTCCCACCACCGGATAGTGTCCCGCCACGTGGACCAGGCATTGCCAGAAGACCAGCAGCTCATCCGGCGCATGCTCGCGGGCGACGAGCGGGCGTTCGAAGCGTTCTTCAACGCGTATTTCGCGCGCGTGTACCGCTTCGCCCTGCCGCGACTGAATGGCGACATCGAGGCAACGCAGGAAGTCGTACAGTCCGCTCTGACCAAGGCCATGCGCAAGATCGCGGACTTCCGCGGCGAGTCCGGCCTGTTCACCTGGATCTGCCAGATCTGTCGCCATGAGGTGGTCGATCACATCCGCTCGCAGCGGCGATCCAGGCATGTCGTGCTGATCGACGACCAGCCCGAGCTGCGTGTCGCCATCGAATCAGTCGAGGCGTCCGAGGAGTACGACCTGGTCAAGAGCCACGGGCGCGCGGAGGTCGGCCGCCTGGTACGCGCGGTGCTCGATCGCCTGCCCGCCAATTACGGCGATGCGCTCGAGCTGAAATACATCGAGGGACATTCGGTCGAGTTCATCGGTGAACGCCTGGGAATCAGCACGATCGCCGCGCAGTCGTTGCTGGCGCGGGCGCGCATCGCCTTTCGCGAAGCACTGGAGCAAGTGTTCGGCGCCGAGGCCGGCGACATCGCCGCAAGCCTCGGCGCGTGAGGATCCGACATGAATGACAAGGATATCGAACGGGTACTGAAGGCCGCGGGACCGCGTGAACAGCCCGACGCCGGATTCGAGCGGGCGATGCGTGAGCGCCTGCGTGACGAATGGCGCGCCGTGGTCGCGAACGAGAGCCGCCGCCGCCAGCGGCGCGTGGCATTTGCGCTTGCCGCCAGCGTACTGGCGGCGGCCATCGGCACCTGGATGGTCGCACCGCCGTTCGGCGGATCAACCGAAACTGCCGCGACCCTGGCACTGGCCTCCGGCGAGGTGCGCGCCCGGCAGGGACGCTTCGCGCGCTGGCGGGCAACTGCCACGGGACAGGCGCTGATGACCGGGACGACGCTCGAGACCGGTCCTGCCGGCCGCAGCGCACTGAGCTTGCGGGATGGCATCTCGGTCCGGCTCGACCATGACACGCGCCTCGCTTTGACGGCGCCGGACGAGATCACGCTGGAGCGCGGCGCGTTGTATGTCGATGCAGGGCGCGGCGATGCGGCCGCTGAAGATCTCGTGGTCGTCACGTCGGCCGGTGCCGTGCGGCATGTCGGCACGCAGTACGAAGCGCGACTCGTGGGATCAAAGCTGCGGCTGCGCGTGCGCGAGGGCCGCGTCGAGTGGCAGTCAAAGTCAGGACGTCGCGAACACGGTGTCACCGGCGAACAACTCACGATCGCCGACGATGGTGAGGTGCAGCGCGCGGCGGCGACACCCTACGGCGAATCCTGGGATTGGGTTGCCGGGACCAGCCCCGGCATCGCCATCGAAGGCCTGCAGTTGCGTGACTTCCTGTCCTGGGCCGCGCGCGAGCTCGGTTGCGAAGTCGCCTATGTGACGCCCGAAATCGCCAGCGAGGCGGCAGGCGTGGTACTGCACGGATCCATCGCCGGATTGACGCCGCGGCAGGCCCTCGATGCCGTGCTCGCAACCACGCGCGTGCGCGCCATCGTGCTGGATGGCCGCATCCTCGTCAGCAGCCAGGAGGCCCGGGCCCCGCCCGCCGGTTGATTGCCCCGGCAGCGTCCGTCCAACCCGGAACAGGCCGGGGAATGGGCGTTGCGCATGAATTCATCGAATGCGGTTGCGGCGACCGGGTCGAAGCACGGCAACGGCGATCTCGCAGCGATCGCCGATCTCCTGGCCTGCCCTGCCTGCCGCGGGCCGCTGGCGATCGAAACCGATTCCATTCATTGCCCCCGCTGTTCCAGCCGGTTTGCCATGCGCGATGGCGTGCCGCTGCTCGCGATTGCCGGCACCTCCGAAACCTGGGACAAGCCGCAGGATCTGGAGCAGAGCGCGGGCTATCAGGCGGAATACCAGCGCGTCGAACGAGCCGCGGCCTACAACCTCGAATACCAGCGGCAGGTTCTGAAACGCAGCAGCACGCGGCGCGAGTTTCGTCTCATCGGCCGCCACATGCGCCGGCTGGGCCGGTCCGGGATCATCCTCGACCTGCCCTGCGGCGGCGGTCGACTGACGCCCGCATTCGCCGATGCGGCCGAACGCATCATCGAGGCTGACATCGGGCTCGGCCAGGTCCTCTACGGCAGAATCGCTTCGAATGTCGCCACGCCGCGGACCTGGATGACGGCCTCCGCCTTTCATATCCCGCTGAGCAACAATGCCGTAGACGGAACGATCTGTGTCCGGCTTTCCCATCACCTGCCAACCGCAGCCGAACGCGAACGCCTGCTGCAGGAACTGTTGCGCGTCTCGCGCCGCTTCGTCATCGTCACCTACTTCGACCACCACTCCCTGAAAAACATCTTTCGGCGTCTGCGTCGGCCCTTCAATCGCAAGGAGCCGAAGATGACAATGACGACCGCGCGGGTCGCTGAAATTGCCCGCAAGAACGGCGCGCATCTCGTTGCCGCCCCGCCGCTCTCGCGGATCGGTTCCGGTCACCGCTACGCGCTGATCCTCAAGGAGAGGGATCGCGCATCATGACCGCTTACGACACATACGATCACGCGCTGATCAAGGCCGAGCCGACGACCCTGATCTGGTCGGAGCCGCTTGCCGGCGGCGGCCGTGCGGTCGTCAAGATGTATCGGCACCGGTCGCTCCATGATCCGTTGCGCCGCCTGGCGGTGCCGTATCGCGTGGCGAGGGAATTTGGACTGCTGGCGCGACTACGCGAGCACGCCGTTTCGTGCCCGGAGCCCCTCTGGTGGTCGCACGGGCATAGCCGCGTACACGGTCTCCACGAGATACTTGCAACACGCGAAATCGCCGGGGCCGCGCCGCTCGCTTGGTTGCTGCGCGCAGGCGCGCAGCCGCCCGATCTCGCGCCACTCTTCCTGCTGGCGCGCCGCATGCACGAGTGTGGGATCTCGCACGGCGCCTTCTATCCGGCAAACGTCCTGGTCGAAACGCCCGCCCTGTATTCGCCCACGTACCATCTGATTGATCTGGCGCATGGCTGCCGCTTCGCAACCGACATCGTTGGCACGCGACCGGCGATGTTCGACCTGCTCGACATGTTGCGCACGATCGAACGCATGCGGCCACTGGAGGGCTGCGCGCAGTGGATCGCGGGTTATGGACTCGGCGCGGATGCAACCCGCAGACTGCTCGAACGGCTCGTACAGCATCGCGTCGAGCGTCCCTGGCGGCACTTGCATCGCGCGGAGACCGACCTGCGGGCGGCCTGGAACCGGGTCAGCCGCCCGGCTGCCAGCCGAGTGCCAGCAGCAGCAACGCAAAACCAGCCAGGTAGGCGACCGGGATGAGCCAGCCCTCGCGCAGCCACCGGTCGGTGGAGCGCGCCTCTGGATACATGCCGCAGATCGCGACGCCCGCGGAGGAGCCGAACCACAGCATTGAGCCGCCGAAGCCGACGGCATAGGCCAGCACGCCCCAGTCATAACCGCCCTGCTGCAGCGCCATCGCGGTCAGCGGGATGTTGTCGAAGCCGGCCGAGACGAAGCCGAGCGCCAGCGCCGTCTTCCAGGATGCCGCCGGCAGCGATTCGACCGGCATCAGCGACGCCGACGCCACGAGGCACAGCAGGAAGATCGAGCCCTTGAAAGCCGCGGGCAGCGCCCGCCAGTCCGGCTGGCGGATGCCGATAGTCATGAGCAAGCTCATGGCGACGGTCGCACCGATGAACGGGAAGCGGTCCGCGAGTTCGGGGTAGCGCAGGTTGACGAAGACATTCACCGTGACTGCGCTTGCCAGCACGAAAGCCACGATCAACACGCGCAGCCAGTCGATCGATTGCGTCTCGTCTGCGTCGCGCACGATCGTGGCAAAGCGCTGTTGCTGGCGCGCGGCCGACAGCCCGAACACGAGCAGCGCAGCGGCCGATGCCAGGTAGGCATGGATCACTTCGGCCGGCGACACACCCTGGATCCACATCATGGTCGTCGTCGTGTCGCCGATCACGCTGCCCGCGCCGCCGGCATTCGAGGCGGCGACGATTGCCGCCAGGTAGCCGACCCGAACCTGCCCACGGAACAGCGTGTGCGCCATCGCGCCGCCGATCAGGGCCGCGGCGATGTTGTCGAGGAAGCCCGAGATCAGGAACACGATCGCGAGCAGCGCAAACGCGCCGGTCCAGTCGTCCGGCAGGTAGCGCGGCAGCGCGGCCGGAATCCCGCTCTTCTCGAAGTGCGCGGCGACCATCGCGAAGCCGACCAGCAGGCACAGCAGGTTGACGAGCGTCACCCACTCGTGCGCGAAGTGCTCCGCAAGGCCCGCGCCCCCCGGGCCGGTCGGAAACTGCGTGACCAGCCACTCGAAGGCGACGATGCAAGCGAGCCCGGTGGCCGCGATCGGCAACGCATGGCGGTGCAGAATGGCGACGCCCGCGAGCGCCAGCCCGAAAATCAGGAATTCAACCGGCAATCAGCGCCAGTCCCAGTCACGGGGCGAGGCGCGGCAGCCGCCGTCCGGCCAGCCGGTCCAGGCGCGGCCGCGGACCACGCGGCCGGGCCGCGCATCGGTCGGTTCGCCATCACGCAATGCCTCGATGCCGTTCACGATCACGTGCGACACACCGGTCGAATACTGGTGGGGCTCGACATAGGTCGCGTGGTCCGCGATCGTCGCCGCATCGAACACGACCACGTCGGCGTAGTAGCCTGGCTCAAGCCTGCCGCGCTCGCGCAACCCGAGCACCGCGGCCGGGTGCGCGGTCATGCGATGGACCGCATCTTCCAGCGTCACGAGCTTCTCATCGCGCACGTAACGCGCGAGTACCCGGGCGAAGTTGCCGTAGCCGCGCGGGTGCAGGTTGCTTTTCAGGAACACCCCTTCGGCCGATACCGCCGAGCCGTCCGAGCCGAAACTCATGAATGGCAACCCGACCTTGCGGCGCACCTCGTCCTCGGACATCAGGAAATAGATGGACTGCACGCGGCTCTCGTCCTCGGCGACCAGGTCCATCGCCGCTTCCTCCGGTGTCGTACCGCGCAGGCGTGCAATTTCAGCGAGCGTCTTGCCGATCAGCGGCTTGAGTGCGGGCTTCCGCAACCCCGAGATCAGCACATTTTCCGCGCCGCCCGCCTCGCGCAGCGTGTTGGCCCAGCCCGCATCGTCACTGCGCATGTCCGCCGCCACGCGGGCCCGGATCGCGGGATCCCGCAGCCGCGCATACCAGGCCGCGTTGCCACCCTCCTGCACCCAAGGCGGCATCGCGGCGTCGAGACCGGTGCTCGCCGCCGGGTAAGCATACATGTCGGTCGTGATGCGCAGGCCCGCCTTGCGCGCCGCATCGATGCGTGCGATTGCAGCTTCCAACTTCCCCCAGTTGCTGCGTCCCGCCGCCTTCAGGTGGTAGATCTCCGCCGGCGCGCCGGAACGGCGCGCAATCTCGATCGTCTCGTCGATGGCCTCGAGCAGACGGGCGCCTTCGCTGCGCATGTGCGTCGCGTGGATGCCGCCGCAGCGCCCCGCTGTCGCGGCGAGCGCTACCAGTTCGTCGGTCTCGGCAAAGGTGCCGGGGACGTAGATCAATGAGGAGCCGACTCCCAGCGCGCCTTCCTCCATCGCCACGCGCACGACGTCCTGCATCTCTGCGAGCTGCTCCGGCGTCGGGTCCAAGTCTTCGGATCCGAGCAGATTCATGCGCGCGGTCGCAGCGCCGATGTGCGAGGCGACGTTCAGCGAGATACCCTTGCGCTCGAGTGTCTCCAGGTACTCGCCAAGCGTGGTCCATTCGACCGGGTACTTCAGGTCGCCCTGCTGCGCGGTCAGCTCATCCTTCATGCCGGGCGTCAGCGGCCCCATCGAATCGCCCTCGCCCATCACCTCGAGTGTCACGCCCTGGCGCAGTTCGCCCTGCCCGCGGCCGTCGATCAGCAGCGATTCGTTCGACCAGGAAAGCATGTTGATGAAGCCGGGCGCCACGGTCCGCCCCTGCGCATCGATCACGCGCCGCGCCGCGCCCGGGGCCCGGGGCCCGACATAGGCGATGCGCTCGCCCGCGATCGCGACGTCCCCGGTGAATCCGGCCTGGCCCGAACCGTCGATGACCGTACCGCCGCGGACCAGCAGGTCGTATTCCGGAGCCGGCGTGCAGGACGCGGCGGCTAGGACGACGAGCAGGCCGGGCGCGAGTCCCTGCCAGCCGCCGGTCCAGGACGGCAGCCGCTCAGAACCCCGCACGGACCCGCTCCGCCCAGGTATCGAGCCATGCCGGCAGTTCGTCGCCGCGCATCGGCTTGGCGATGAAATAGCCCTGCGCGAAATCGCAGCCTGCACTGCGCAGGAAGCGCCAGTCCTCCAGGTCCTCGACGCCCTCGGCGACGACGACGATGCCCAGCTGGCGCGCCAGTCCGAGGCTCGCCTCGCAGATCGCGCGCTTCTTGTCGTTGCCCGCGGCACCGTGGACGAAGCCACGGTCGATCTTCAGCTCGTCAAACGGAATGTCGCGCAGTTGCGCGAGCGACGAATGCCCGGTGCCGAAGTCGTCGATGGACAGGCGGAACCGCTTCAATCGCAGCCGGGTCAATACGTCCAGCACGGTGACGATCTTCGACATCAGCCGGCTCTCGGTAACCTCGAGCACGATGTTCGTAGCCGGCACATCCGCGCGCTCTGCCTGCCGCGCGAGGACATCCGGAAACGTGAGTGTCGCCAGATTGTCCATCGAGACATTGATGCTGACTTGCAGCTTGATTCCCTGGTCCATCCACGACCGCGCCTGCGCAATTGCGGCGTCGATCACGACCTGCGTCAGGCCATTGATGTGACCATGTTCCTCGGCGACGCCGATGAACCGGTCCGGGTACACGAGGCCATCCACGGGATGCTGCCAGCGCACCAGCGTCTCGACGCCGACCACCTGGCCGGTCGCGACCGACACCTTCGGCTGGTAATGATTGACGAGCTCGCGGTTGCTGATGGCCCGGCCGACTTCCGCCGACGGGTAGGTCTGCGTTGCGCCGCGCGTCGCCTGAAGCATGCCCGGCCGCCACTTGTCGATCAGTGCGCCAAGCTGTTGTGGCTGGACCGGCTTGTGCAGGTGACCGAGCGCGGTAATCCGGTGCGCCTGCACCAGCGTCTCCGCAGCCTGCTGGATCGGCTCGTCCTCGCCGCTCGCCAGGATGACGCCGCCGGTGAACTGCAATGCGACCAGGTTTCTGAGGAACTCGACGCCGTCCATTTCCGGCATGTTGAGGTCGAGCACGATCAGGTCAGCGGTATTGGCGGTTTCCTGCAGCCAGTCAAGCGCCTGTCTTCCGCGCCCGAAGGTCGTCACGTTGCGGAAGCCGAGATTCGTCAGCATGCGGTCCAGCAGCACGAGCATCAGCGGCTCGTCGTCGAGCACCAGGATCCGCAGCGTGGCCTGATCTGTCATGGACCACCCAGTTGCAAAGTCACTGCCGCGGACTCCTTCTCGAACAGCGCAAGGAGATCCGCAAACTTTGAAACCTCTCCCGTACGGCTCGCACGCTCGAGCTCGGCACAGATCTGCCCAAGCCGCAGCGCGCCGATCGAGCGTGCCGATGACTTCAGACGGTGCGTCGCATTGCGCACGCGCGCCGCGTCGCCACTCTGGCAGCCTTCGCGCACCTCGGTCACAGTCTCCGGGAGACTATCACGGAAAATACCGAGGATCCGCTCGATCGCCGCCTCGTCGCTGCCGACCAGGCCGGCCAGCACGCCCGGCTCGATGGCCTGCGTGGAATCGGCCGCGGCGGCCGCGAGCTTGTGTTCCTGCGGATGCGTCTCGCCGGCAGCGGGCAGCCAGCGCTCGAGCACGGCCTGTAGTTCCTTGAGCTGCGCCGGCTTGCTGAGGTAGTCATCTATGCCCGCCGCCTTGCAGCGCTCCGCCTCGCCGCGCAGTGCGTTGGCGGTCAACGCGACGATCGGCGTGCGCGCCCGCCCGAACTCGCCCATGCGGATCGCGCGCGCGAGATCGTAGCCGTCCATCCGCGGCATGTGCAGATCGGTCAGCACCAGGGCGTAGTGACCGCGCTCCCAGCGCTCGAGGGCCTCGCGCCCGTCACCGACAAGGTCCGCCGCAAAGCCGAGCACCGCGAGCTGGCGCAGGATCACCTGCTGGTTGGTCTCATTGTCTTCCGCGACGAGGATCAGGCGTCCGGTGCGCGCCGCCTGGTTCCTCTCCGGCGGACGGAATTGCTCTTCGCCCTTGCCAGGCAGAATGACCGTGCGATCGAGCTCGCCGCGACCGGCGGCGAGCGCCACCGCATTGATGAACGTCCGCCGGGTCAGCGCGTTGGCATCGATCGTGACGAGATCCGACGACTCGCTGCGCGGCTTGCGGCGCTGGCCGCGCCCGATCACGACGAAGCGCGGCTCGACTGCCGGCTGGCCAGTCGCGGCCGTGCGCAGTTCCTCGGGAGCCGGTGGCTGCTGATCGGCGTCGATCACCCAGACCGGCCGCTCACCGCCATGGTCCGCGGGCAATGTGCCGGCGACCTGCAGGTCGCTCGCGCGGGAAACGTTTGCGCCGGCATGCTGCAGGTAGTTCGCCAGGTCGTCCGCCACACCTTCGGCACCGCCCACGACCACGCATCGCAGTCCATCGACCGGCGACTCGTCCGTTTCGGCCGTTTCCTGACCGGTGCGGGCGAGCGCGAGGCGCACGCTGAACACGGATCCGGCGCCCGGCGTGCTGGCGACTGCTATTTCGCCACCCATCAAGTGCACCAGGTGCCGCGCGATCGTCAGGCCGAGGCCTGTGCCGCCGAACTGGCGGGTCGTCGAGGCATCCGCCTGCGTGAAAGGCGTGAACAGCTTCGACACGACCGACTCGTCCATCCCGATGCCGTTGTCGCTCACGCGGATCTCGATGCTCGCCCGCTGCTCCTCTGCCGCCACCAGCACGGCGCGCAGCGACACCTTGCCCTGCCGGTCCGCGCCGCTCGAGAACTTGATCGCATTGCTGAGCAGGTTGACCAGCACCTGTCGCAACCGGATCGCATCGCCGGCCAGGTCGCGCGGAATCTCGGGATCGACGAACAGCGTGAGCTCCACGCCCTTGCGCGCCGCCATGTGCTCGAGCATGCCGCAGGTGGCCTTGACGACGGCCGCGACCTCGACCGGGCCTTCGTCGAGTTCGAGCCGGCCGGCTTCGATCTTGGAAAAATCGAGGATGTCGTCGATGATTGCGAGCAGCGAGTAGGCCGACTCGCGGATCAGGTCCACCATCTCGACCTGGTAGCCGCGCAGGCTGGTCTGCTGCAGCACGTCGACCATGCCGATCACGCCGTTCATCGGCGTGCGTATCTCGTGGCTCATCGTCGCGAGAAACTGCGACTTGGCGCGATTCGCCTGCTCGGCGTCCCGGCGGGCGTGCACGAGTTCCTCGGTCAGGCGCTCGCGCGCGGTCTCCATCGCCTTGTTCTCGGTGACGTCGCGGGCGGTCGCGTAGATCAGACCCTCGTCGGGCTGTGGCTGCGCCTTCCACGACAGCCACCGGTAGGAGCCGTCCTTGCACAGGTAGCGGTTGTCGAAATTCAAGGTCGGCTGCCCGTAGGTCAGCCGCTCCACCTCCGCGCCCGTTGCAATGCGGTCATCGGGGTGGACGAACTCGATGAACGGCCGCGCCAGCAACTCCTCGATCGACCACCCGAGCGTCGCACTGAATGCCGGGTTGAGGCGCTTGAAGTAGCCGTCGGTGGAGGCGACGCACAACATGTCCACTGGCAGTTCGAAGAAGCGGTCGCGCTGCTGCTCGGCCTGCTTGCGTGCCGTGACGTCCTGAATCATCACGAGCGCCGCCGGTCGGCCACGGTATTCGTGCGGCACGGCGATCGTCTCGCAATCGATCGTGCTTCCGTCGACGCGCACCCACCTCGTTTCGAGCGCCGGCACGGACTCGCGTTGCTCGAACAGCAGCCGGATCCGCTTGCGCACCGCCTGCTGGCTGTCCGGGTGCACGAAATCGATTACCTGGCGGCCGATGACGTCGGCCGATGAACGCGCGCCCAGGATCTCGAGCGCCTTCGGATTGGCGAACACGAAGTGGCCGCCGGCATTGACGAAGACGCCGAACGGCGCCAGCTCGACGAAGCGGCGGTATTTCCCTTCGCTGTGCGCCAGTGCGCGGACTGCCGCGCGCTCCTTCGAGACGTCGCGGAAGATGAGCACGACGCCGATGATGGCGCCGTCGGCGTCGCGGATCGGCGCCGCGCTGTCCGCGATCGGGTACTCCGTGCCATCGCGCGCGATCAGCGTCGTATGGTTTGCCAGCCCCTGGACCATCCCGGTGCGCAGCGCCTCCGCCACCGGAATCACCGCCGGCTCCCGGGATTTCTCTTTGATGATGCGGAGGACGTCCTCAATCGGCCGGCCGAGCGCCTCGGCCTGGGTCCAGCCGGTCAGGCGCTCGGCAACGGGATTCATGCGCGTGATGCGGCTCGCGACGTCGGTCGCCAGCACTGCATCGCCGATCGAGTCCATCGTGACGGCAAGGTTCTGTTCGCTGATGCGCGCCGCGACCTCGGCCGCGCGCTGGGCGGCCAGTTCCCGTGCCAGTTCCGCCGTGCGTTGATCGACCTCGCTCGTCACGCTGGCCGTGCGGCCGGCGGCGGTCAGCGTGGTGAAGGCCACGAGCAGGGCCGCGAACAGCGAGACGGCGAGCAGCAGCCTCGCCTGCCAGCTTTCCGACGGCAACCACGCGGCCTCTGCTGCCTGCAGCTCGATACGCCAGGTCCGCCCGACGAACTCGACCTCGCGATTCAGGAACAGTGACGCAGAGGCATGGTCGGCCAGCCTGCCCGCAATCAGCGTCGGCAGTTCATCCGACGTCACGTCCGTGACGCAGTAACGCAGGCCGCGCCGCGCGGCCTCGCCGGCGAGCGTCGCCAGGACTGCCTCGATGTCGTACGCGGCCAGCACGAATCCGCGCAAGCGCTCGCGGCGCTGTACCTGCGACGCAAGCGTCGGCTCGAATCCACGCGGGTACACGGGCACGAATACCAGGATCGCCGGACGCTGCGTCGTGACAAACACCTGCAGCGGCGTGCCGCTGGCCGCGCCGGTATCGATGGCGCGCTCCATCGACCGGCGACGTTGCGGCTCGGAATAGTGATCGAGTCCGAGGCGCGAACTCAGCCGATCGGCCGGCACGACGTAGCGAACCGGGAAGTACAGCTCGGCGCCCGCCACCGCGCCGATCGCTTCGCCCCTGCCGTTGGTGACGGCACGGATCCCACCGTCCGCACGGCCCTCGCTTGCGAGTTCCGCTTCGAATGCGGTGCGGCCGGCCGCGAGGACCCGTGGCGCCCACTCGATGGCCTGCACGCCGGGCTGTGCCACCGCGCGTTGCGTGAAGGTCTCGAACTCCTGCCGCGAGACCTGGTCGCTGGCGGCGAACAACCGCTCAATCGAATGCAGCGCCTCGACGTCGAACGGCAGGCTGCGCGTGCCGAGTTCGAATGCCTCTTCCATTTCCGCCTGGGCCCGCGCCCGCAGTGCGGCATTCTCCGCGCGCTCGAGCCAGATCTGCGCACCCGCGATCAACGCGGCCGTGACGAGCAGGGGCACGAGAAACTGCAGCGCCCGCCAGCGCCGCGCAGTCTGCACTCCCGGCAACAGCACGAAGATCAACGGCGCGACCAGCAGCACGCCAATGACGTCGCTCGCCCACCAGTCGAGCCAGCGCACCTGTTGTCCGGCGGGCGCGAGCCCGCCGAGCACCGCCTGTGCAGCAAAGGCAATGCTCGCCGCAACCAGGCAGGCGACCGGACCGCCGAGCAGCAGGAAACGCAGCGCATCCGCTGGCGATCCGAGCGGCACGGCGGCATGCATTAACGAGCGTGTCAGCCAGGCGCCGGCCAGCGCCTGCAGCGAGGCGGCGAAGGCGATGACAGCCGGCAGCAATGCCAGCGCGGGCGTCAGTTCCTGGCCGGGAATGAGCGCGCGATGCAGCAGGTCCGATGCGAACGCGCCGAGCCAGACACCCGGCCAGCAACGCACGCTGCACAACAGGAGCCCGGCGAGCGCCACGCCGGCCGCCGGCCACAGTGGCACGGCAGCACCGCCGGCTACCGCCAGCCAGCGCGCCAGCTCGGCAGCGGCAAAATAGCCGGCCGCAATCGCGAGCATCTTCAGCAATGCGATGCCCCGGACTTCCACAGGCACGACCTTGCCGGTATCACCGGATCGTCAGCGGACCGTTACCATGATGACACTGGAAATGACCGGCGGGTCATGCGGCACGTGCCGGAAGTCCCCCAGCAGCAGTTGCAGCCGGTGCGGACCCGGCGCCAGTTCGATCGTCGCCTCGGTCTGGCCCTTGCCGAAATGCAGGTGCTGCGCATCGGCCGGCACCGGCAGGTCGAATGACGGCAGCCCGGTGTCGATCATCAGGTGATGATGGCCGGTGTGCTCCATCGCGATGCCGGCCGGCGCGACACCCATGCCGCGCAGTCCGAATCGCACCGTCACGGGGCTGGTGACCGTCTCCCCGTCCCGCGGCGAGATGAAATAGAGTTCTGCATCGGCGGGCGCCGCGGTGCGCGGCAGGTCGGCTGCCAGGGCGACGCCTGCCAGCAGGAGCATCGCGATCACGCCGCCCGACCTGCGCGATCGGGCAACGGAGTCGATGCCTGCGGTGCGCTCAGACGCCATCGAGCGCCAGTTCGAAGCGTCCCGCAAGTACCCCGTCCCGTGGCTGCAGGTCGAGCATCAGCTCGTCGCCGCCGCGCAGGAAGATGCGATCGCTGGCGTTGCGGCGGCGGCCGGAACCGCGGCCCGCATAGGGTCCCGCCGCGTGCACGCGTTCATTGAGTGAGTCGTCGAAATAGAGCTGCGAGGTGAACTCGTGCGATCTGCCGGCAATTGCCGCGGTCCGCACCTTGAAATGGATGTGCACTGCGCGTCCCGGATACCAGCCGGGGTAAATGGTCGTGAACCGCGCCTCGCCGGCGGCATCCGTGAACTGGTAACCGCGCAGGAAGCGCTGCCCGGTCGTGTCCATTGCAGGATCGCGCACGCCCGAATAGATGCCACGGTGATCGCAATGCCACAGGTCCACCTGCGCGCCTGGGAGCGGCACGCAGGCATCGGCCCGCGATACCGCCAGCACGAGCACGAGCGGCGTGCCGGGCGAAATGCTGCCATCGGCCGGATCGACGCGCAGGTCCGAGCGCTCGAGCATGCGATCGACGAAGTACGGACCTTCGGTCTGCGCCGGACGCACGACGCAACTCGCAGTCGCGCTCGCCTGCGCTGCCGGGATCGCCGCGCCCCAGGCACAGCCCGCCGCTCCCAGCATTCCGACCGCCCTCCGCCTGGTGATCATCGCGCGTCGATTATGCACCGCGCGGCGCACGATGGCACACCGCAGGTGCGCGCCGGGCGGCACTTTGTTAGGGTTCCCGTGTGCCCGCAAACCGCATCGAAACCGCCGATTTCCCGGGGCGCGTCCTGATGGTCGGCTGCGGCAGCATCGGCCAGGCGATGTTGCCGCTGCTGCGCCGCCATCTGACCCTGCCCGAGGACGGTCTCGCCGTGCTCGAGTCAAGCGAACAGGGCCGCGCGCTCGCCGCCGCCAACCAGGCGCGCTTCGTCCACTGTCATCTGAAGCCCTCTACCTATCAGCGCGAACTGCGGCGCCGCCTGAAACCGGGCGACCTGCTGCTCAACCTCTCGGTCGACGTGTCGAGCCTCGATCTCGTCGAGTGGTGCGCCGAGCACGGCGTGCTGTACGTGGACACCTCGATCGAGCCCTGGCCGGGCGTATTCGACAATCCGATGCTGACGATGCGCGAGCGCACCAACTACCGGACGCGCGAGGACATGCTGAAGCTCGGCCGTCGGCTGAAAGCCGGCGCGCCGACGGCGGTCGTCGATCACGGCGCGAATCCGGGCCTGGTCTCGCATTTCGTCAAGCAGGCGCTGCTCGACCTGGCGAGCGGCGTGGGCCAGGGTGGCGACGCACCCGCGGATGCCGGCGGCTGGGCGACGCTCGCGCGCGACCTGGGCGTCACGCTGATCCAGATCTCCGAGCGCGACACGCAGGCGACCGACCGGCCAAAGCGCCCGAATGAGTTCGTCAACACCTGGTCGATCGACGGGTTCATCGATGAATTGATGCAGCCCTCCGAACTTTCGCTCGGCACTGCGGAACCGGGCAAGCCGCCCGGATCGCACTGGCACCGGCCGCGCTGCGGCTCGGTCTACCTGCATCGACCGGGCGGGGCCACGTTTGCACGCAGCTGGCTGCCCTCGTCCGGCGGATTCCAGGGCCTGCTGATGACCCACGATGAAGTGTTCTCGATCGCGGATCACCTGACCTTGCGGCAGGCGTCGAAGATCGAGTACCGGCCCACCGTGATGTTCGTCTACCACCCCTGCGACGATGCGATGCTGTCCGCGCTCGAGCTCGAGGGCCGCGGCTGGATGCCGCAGCCGGTGCGCCGCATCATCCGCGCCGAGATCGTCACCGGCATGGACGAACTCGGGGTGCTGCTCGCCGGTCATGCCCGGAACGCCTACTGGTTCGGGTCGCAACTCTCGATCGCCGAAGCGCGCCGCCACGTGCCCTACACCAACGCGACCTGCCTGCAGGTTGCCGCCGGCGCGCTCGGCGCGACGATCTGGGCGATGCGGCATCCGCGCGAGGGACTGCGCGAGGCGGATGATCTCGATTTCCGCGAGGTGCTCGAGATCGCGCGCCCCTACCTCGGTTCGCTGGTCGGCGCCTACACCGACTGGACGCCATTGCAGGGACGCGGCGAACTGTTCAACGAGAAGCTGGTCGCCGACCAGCCCTGGCTGCTGCAGAATGTCCGCGCCCGTCAATGGCGTGCCTGAGGAATCCCGCATGAAGCTTCGAATCGCCTGCCTGTCGCTCCTGCTGATCGCGCCTGCCGCCATTGCGGCCGAGGCGACGGCGAAACGCCCGATCACGCATGAAGACGTCTGGCTGATGAAACGCATCGGCACGCCGGCATTGAGTCCCGACGGGCGTCTGGTCATCTTGCCGCTGTCGGAGCCGGCCTACGATGACAGCGCCAAGTCGAGCGACCTGTGGCTGGTGCCCGCGGACGGCAGCGCCGCCCCACGGCAGCTGACGTTTTCGACCGCATCCGAATCGGCTCCCGCCTGGAGTCCGGATTCGCAGCGCATCGCCTTTGCCGCCAGGCGCGATGGCCAGGATGAATCGCAGATCTACGTGCTCGACATCGCCGGCGGCGGTGAAGCCGAGCGCGTGACGAATGTCTCGACCGGCGCCTCGCGTCCGCAGTGGCGGCCGGATGGCCAGGCGATCCTGTTCACCAGCATGGTCTTTCCCGATGCGCAGGACGACGATGCCAATCGCGCCCGCATCGCGGAACGCAAGGAGCGGAAGTACAACGCGCGCGCATTCGACAGCTTTCCGATCCGGCACTGGGACCGCTGGCTCGACGAGCGGCGCCCGACGCTGATGTTGCAGCCGCTGGCCGCGGGCGCCGCGGCGCGCGATCTGCTCGCCGGCACGGAACTTGCGCGCGGCGGCGGCTTTGGCGGCAACCTTGGCAACGAGGGGGAGATCATCAATGCCACCTGGTCCCCCGACGGCAGCGCCATAGTCTTTGCGGCGACGAGCAATCGCGACCAGGCGGCCTATGCGGATGTCATCCAGTCGCTGTTCGTGATCCCGGCCGGCGGCGGCGAGCCGCGGCGCCTGACCGGCGCGGAGGCCAGCTACTCGGATCCGCAGTTTGCGCCGGATGGCTCCGCGCTCTACGCCCGATCGACTCCCAAGACGCGCTTCGTCTACAACGACGCGCGCCTCGTGCGTTTTGACTGGGCGAACCCGGTGCCGCGCCCTGTCGCCTTCGGTTTTCACCGCTCAGTCGGCAGCTTCGAGGTGGCGCCCGATGGCGAACGCATCTACCTGCTTGCCGAGGACGAGGGCCATGATCGCCTGTTCACGGTGCCGGCATCCGGCGGCGAAGTGCGCGAAGTCGGCCGCCTCGACGCCGGCAGCCTCGCAGGCCTCCAGGTCGGCGGCAGCGATGGCAACCGGGTCCTGGTCGCGAACTGGGGCAGCGCGGTCAGCCCCGCGGAACTGACGCGGATCGATCCGGAGACCGGCGCGCGGCGCGCACTCACGACGTTCAACGCCGCGCGCGCGGCGAAAATCGACTGGCAGCCGGTGCAGCAGTTCTGGTTCACCTCGAAGCGCGGCCGTCGCATCCACAATCTCGTCGCCCTGCCGCCGGCTTTCGATCCGGCGAAGAAGTACCCGCTGTTCGTGCTGATCCATGGCGGACCGCACGGCATGTACAAGGACGAATTCTTCGTACGCTGGAATTACCACCTGCTGGCACAGCCGGGCTACGTCGTGCTGATGACGAACTATTCGGGCTCCACGGGATTTGGCGAGGAGTTCGCACAGGCCATCCAGGGCGATCCGCTCGCGGGTCCCGCGGCGGAGATCAATCAGGCCGCGGACGAGGCGATCCGCCGCTACCCGAACATTGACGCGAGTCGCCAGGCGGCCGGCGGCGCCAGTTATGGCGGGCACCTGGCCAACTGGCTCGCAGTGTCCACGACGCGTTATCGCGCGCTTGTGAGCCACGCGGGCCTTTTTGACCTGAAGACGCAGTGGACCACCAGCGACATCGCCTGGTCGCGCGAGCGCAACCTCGGTGGGCCGCCGTGGGACGGCCGCGCGATCTGGCGGGATCAGAGTCCGTTCTGGCGCTCCGAGCGCCTGCGCACGCCGATCCTCGTGACCTTCGGCGAAAAGGACTTTCGGGTGCCGTACAACAACGGCCTCGAATTCTGGACCGTGCTGCAGCGGCAGCAAGTGGAGAGCCGCCTCGTGATCTTCCCGGACGAGAACCACTGGATCCTGAAGGGCGAGAACAGCCGTTACTTCTACCAGGAGGTTCAGGGCTGGCTGGCGAAGTACCTGGCGGCGCCGTGATCGACCAAAGGGGACGCATCCCTAATAAAAGGGGACGCATCCTTTTCTGCCGGAAACCCGGAATGCGGGCGCGCGTCGCAGAAAAGGGATGCGTCCCCTTTTATTAGGGATGCGTCCCCTCTTACGGCAGCTGGATGCCGCCCTTGCCGCCCATGCCCTTCAGCGCGGCGGGACCGGCATCCGGAATCACGATCGACGATGCCGCCTGACGGCGCATCTCCTGCAACTCGCGTGCGGCCTCCTCGATCGCCTGCTGCGCGGCGGGGCCGAACTTCGCGACCGCGCCGGCAAGATCCGTCGCATCCAGCTCGAACGACAGCGGCAACGAGCCCATCGGCGTCATCACCGTCGCCTGGCCGATGAACAGCATCGGCCGCGACGGATCGTCGCTGCCGTCCGACCGGACCGGCGTCAGCCGACGCACGGTGCCGACGCGCTGGTCGGTGAACACATCCTCACGGAACAGCGCCGCCGCATTCATCTGCGGGTCGCCGGGTCTTTCATTGTTCATGCAGCGATTTTATCCGATTCAGCGCACGACCGCGAAATCCCTGCTCGCCGCGGTCCACTCGGGCGCGGCTTCCAGCGCCTTCAGCGCCTCCTCCGGATCCGGCACGACGGTCCACAGGCCCGCGTGACGCTCGTCCATGAACCGGCCGTCGATCGCTGCGGCCATCTGCGCGAGCAGCGGATCGTAATAGGCACGCGTGTTGACGAGCACGATCGGCCCGAGGAAGAGGCCCAGGCGTTTCAGGGTCATCGCCTCGAACAGCTCCTCGAGAGTGCCGGTCCCGCCCGGCAGCGCAATGACCGCATTGGCGCGGGTCAGCATCTCGTGCTTGCGCGTGCGCATGTCCTCGACCACGTGCAGTTCGGAAAGGTCGTTGTTGCCCCACTCGAGGTCCACCATGAAGCGCGGGATCACGCCGATCACCCTGCCGCCTGCCGCCAGCGCGCCCTCCGCCAGCGCGCCCATCGATCCGGATCGCCCGCCGCCGTAAACGACGGACCAGCCGGCGCCGGCCAGCAGTCCGCCCAGGAGTTTCGCGACCTCGCGGAAATGCGGATCGCAGGCGAAACTCGACGCGCAGTAGACGCATACGCTGCGCTCCGGGCTCGTCAAAGCAACCAGGTTTCCCATGCCGCCCCCGTCGCCCGGCTCAGCCGGTTGCCTGCAGTCCGAGCGCGATGCCCACGACACTCGCGAGCAGCGCATCGTAAAGCGCGGTGTCGGTGCGATCCGTGGCGCGCCAGCGGCGCAGCAGGTCGACCTGCATCAGGTGGACCGGATCGAGGTACGGAGCGCGCAGGATGGTCGAGCGCTGCATCTGCGGCCGGCTGTCGAGCAGGTCCACCTCGCCCTTAATCCAGGTGATCCAGCGTTTCGCGAGCGCATGCTCGCGGCGGATCAGGTCGATGATCGCGCTCGCGTCTGCCAATGCCAGCCCATCGTAGTGCGCAGCGATGTCGAGGTCGGCGCGCACCAGATCCATCTCGACGTCGTCCAGCAGGTTGGCGAGGAATGGCCAGGCAGACCAGGATTTCGCCAGCGTGGCTGCGCCATGTTCGCGCGCCGCGGCATCCAGGCCGGTGCCGATGCCGTACCAGCCCGGGAGCACGTGCCGGCTCTGCATCCATGCGTACACCCACGGCACGGTGCGCAGGGCCTCGATTCCGGCACCGTCACGGTGTGCGAGGCGGCCGCCGATCTGCATGCGCTCGATCACGTCGATCGGCGTCACCTCGCGGAAGTACGCCTCAAAGTCGGGCCGCTCATAAACGAGTGCGCGATATTGCGCGCGGCTTGCGGCGGCGATCGTGGCCATCAGTGCCTGCTGCTGCTGCGCGCTGCCCGCCGCCTGGGGCGATTCGAAGCGGTCCAGCAGCACCGCGAACACCGCCTTTTCGAAGGTGCGCAACGCGATGCGCCGCAGGCCGTAGCTGTTGCTGATGCCCTCGCCCTGCTCGGTCGCGCGCAGCCGGCCACGCGTGGCGCCCGCGGGTGCGCTCTGCACCAGCCGGTCGAGCGGGCCGCCGCCCCGGCTTGCCGTGCCGCCGCGTCCGTAGAACAGCGTGAGGTCGACGCCGGCCGCGCCCGCGGTCTTCATCAGCTCGACCTGCGCCTCGTAGATCGCGTGGCGCGATGCCGCGATGCCGACCGCCTTGTTGCTTTCCGAATAGCCGAGCAGCACGGTCTGGCGGCCGCCGCGCGCGGCCAGGTGCCGGCGGTAGCCCGGCTCGGCGAGCAGCGTGCCAAGCACCGGCCCCGCGCCCTCGAACGCGCTCATGGACTCGAGCAACGGCACTACATCGAGCGGCACCTCGCCGCTCTCGCGGTCGGTGATATTGGCCCAGCGCGCCAGCAGCAGGACCGACAGCACGTCGTCGGCCGACTCCGTGCCGCTGATCACGTAGTCGCCGATGGCCCGCTCGCCGTACTTGTAGCGCACCTGCATCATCGCCTCGAACACGGCAAGCGTGCGGCGTCCGACTGCGTCGAACTCGCCGACCGGGCCGCGGTCGCGCGTGATCGACTCGCACATCACGGCGCTGCGCGCCGCCGGCGTCGCGCCTGGCCAGTCCTCGCGACCGAGGCCCTGGCGCACGACTTCCCGATGCACCGACGCATGCTGGCGCACATCGAGCGTCGCCAGGTGGAAGCCGAACGTGCGTGCGCGGCACAACAGGCGCTCGACCGGGAACAGTCCGGCGTGCCGGCCGAGGTTGGCGCGCAGGCTTGCGGCCACGAGTTCGATGTCGCGGACGAACTGCGCGGCGGATTCGTAGTGATTCGGTCGCCCATCGTAGGTCGTTCGCAACCGCTCGGCGACCTGCGCGAGGAAAATGCGATATGGCATCCGGTCGTGGCGCGTCGACGCGGCCTCGCGTGCCTTTGGCAGCAGGATGTCGTACTCGGCGATCCGCGCCTCCAGCTCGCGGCTGACGCCGACCCGCCCCGCGCTCTGCGACAGCTTGCCTGCGAGCGAGCGGCAGTCGTCGTAGTAGGCGGAGATCACGCGCTGCTGCTGGCGGTGCAGCGTTTCACGGATCGCCTTGGCATGCACCTCCGTATTGCCATCCATGTCGCCGCCGACCCAGGTGCCGAAACGCAGCATCAGCGGGATGCGCTCGTGCTCGGGTGGCAGCCCGAATACCGTCTCCATCCACAGCGCAATCTCCTCGTACAGCGCGGGGACCACGCGGTAGACGACTTCGGCGAGATAGAACAGCACATGCTCGCGCTCGTCGGCCACGGTGAGGCGCTCGTGCGGATGCGCTTCCGTCTGCCAGCCGGAGGTGACCTCCATGCGGATCCGCTCCCACACCGAGCGCCGCTCGGAGGGCGTCAGAGTCGGGTCGAGCCGCTCGATCATCATGTCGGCGATCTGCTGCTGCTTGCGCAACATCGTGCGGCGCGTGGATTCGGTCGGATGCGCCGTGAACACGGGATAAATGGTCACGCCCGCAAGAAGATCCAGTACCTGCTGCGCGTCGAGACCGGCGGCTTTCAGGCGATACAGGCAGTCGCCGATACCGCCCGGCTGCGGCCGCTCGTCCTCGATCAGGTACTCGCGCCGGCGGCGCACGCGATGCACGCGCTCGGCCAGGTTGACCACCTCGAACCATTTGCTGAATGCGCGGATCAGGTCGCGCGCGAGCGGCGCCGGTCGGTCGGCGGTGCGCACCAGCAGTTCGACCGCGCAGTTTGGATTGCCATCGCGGCGCCCGATTGCCGAAACGCGGTCGTCCTCGACCAGCGCAAACAGTTCCTCGCCGCCCTGGTCGCGCAGCACTTCGCCGACCAGGCCGCCGAGCGCATGCACGTCCTCGCGGAGCGCCGACTCCTTGGTCGGAAACTCGAGATTCTGGCGATGAATCACGCGGGCGGCCTGCGCCTTGCGGTGGATCGCCTAATGATGGTGGCCACCTGGGCCATGTACGTGGCCGTGAGTGACTTCGTCGTGCGTGGCCTTGCGCACCTCGGCGACTTCCACCGCGAAATGCAGCGTGCGGCCGGCCAGCGGGTGGTTGGCGTCGATCGTCACGAAATCCCGCTCCACCCTGGTGATCATCACCAGGCGCGCGCCCTGCGGACCGCTGGCGCGGACCTGCATGCCCGGCGCGAGCTCCGCGGCCTCGCCGAATCTACTGCGCGGCACGATCTGCACGAGCCGGTCGTCGCGCAGGCCGTATCCCTGCTCGGGAGCCACGATGACGTCGAACTTCTCGCCGGCCGCCTTGCCGGCAAGCGCCTGCTCCAGCCCCGGGATGATGTTGCCCTTGCCATGGAGGTAGGTCAGCGGTTCGCGACCGCTCGACGAATCGACCACGGTGCCCTGGTCGTCACGCAGGGTGTAATGCAGTTGTACGACGCGGTTTTTCTCGATGTGCACGTCAGGCCCCTGCGCAGCCGGCGGGAGGCGAATGGTAGCCGTTTGCAGCGTGCCGCGGTACCTGCCGGGCGCCCGGATTACACTGATAGCCATGATGCCGGCATGCTTCGTGCTGATTCCTGCGACGTTGCTCGCCATCGCCGTCGGCCCTGCCCTGGCCGGTGACATGGCAGAACTCGAGTACGTCACGGTCGTTGGCAAGCGCCCGCAGCTCCTGCAGGAAGCGGCCGCGACCGCCTCCGTCATCACCGCCGACGACATTGAGATCGCGGTTGCCTTCGACCTGCGTGATGTCCTGCGACATGAACCGGGAGTTTCGCTGGCCCGCGACCCGCATCGATTTGGCGCCGGCAGCCCGACAGTGCGCGGCCTTGGCGGCAATCGCGTGCTGGCGGAAACCGACGGTGTGCCCGCGGCCCGGGCCTTCGCCGTCGGCAGCTTCTCGAATACCGGGCGCCAGTTCGCCGACCTCGCCGTGATCGAGCGCATCGAGTTGCTGCGCGGCCCGGCCTCCGCCTTGTACGGCAGCGATGCGATCGCGGGTGTCGTTGCTATTACGACGGTGGACCCATCCGACCTGCTGCGCGGGGATGCCGGTCACGCAATCCGCGCACGCGCGGGTCACGCAACCGACGACGGGTCGTCGTTTGCCGGAATCACCGGCGCAGCGCGCGCCGGGCCATTCGAAGCCCTGCTCGCCTATGCGCACCGCACCGGCGACGAACTGGGGCATGCCGGGGGCTCGCCGCCGGCCAATCCGCGCGATGCCGCATCGGATGCGCTGCTGGCGCGCGCGATCTACGGGGGGTTCGGCCAGCCGCTGCGGCTGAGTGCGGCCTGGAACCGGCAGCAGGACCGGACCGAAGTCGACTCGCTGGAGTTGTCCGGCGGCCGTTTTGCCAATACGATTTTCATGCGCGGCGACGATCGCGGCGAATCGCTGCAACTCGTGCTCGACCAGCCCTTCGGGCTGCGCTCCGGCATCGAGGGCCAGTGGCGCGCCTACTGGAATGAGACGCAGATCCGGCAGCTGACGCACGAAGAGCGCCGGGCGGCGCCGCCGGCGACGCCGCCGCTCGCGATCGAGCGCGAGTTCCATTATCGCGAGCGCGTTTCCGGCCTGGAAACCACGCTGGCGCGCGAATACGCGACTGCGACGGGCACGCACCGCCTGGTCGGCGGCATCGAGTTCACGGAGAAACGCGTGGTCGAGCGGCGCGACGGCCTGCAGACCAACCTTGCGACCGGTGCGACCACCGCGACGATCCTCGGCGAAGCGCTGCCGGTGCGCGACTTCCCGATCTCGCGCATCGAGGAGACCGGGCTCTACCTGCAGGACGAATGGCGGCCCGGCGACGGGCGCTGGTCGCTGATCCCGGCACTGCGCGCGGACTGGTACCGGTTGCGGCCGGTCGTGGACACGATGTACGTGGCCGACAACCCGAATGCGCCGCCCGTCGCCATCGATCACGCGTCGGTCTCGCCGAAGTTCGGCGTCGGCTGGCGGCCGACGGACCAGGTCGCGATCTACCTGCAGTACGCCCATGGTTTCCGCTCGCCGCCGTTCGACGACGTCAACATTGGCCTCGACCTGCCGCAATTCAACACGCGCGCGATCCCGAACCCGGATCTCGAGCCGGAACGCAGCGACAGCCTCGAACTGGGCCTGCGACTGTCATCCGCGGCCGTGACCGGCGCCGTGAGCCTGTACGGCAGCCGTTATCGCGATTTCATCGAGTCGCGCGTCAACATCGGCGCCGAGCCGGGCACTGGCACGACCCTGTTCCAGTCGCGTAACGTCGCCGAGGCGCGGATCTACGGCGCCGAGGCAGCGCTCGACCTGGCATTGCGTGCCTGGCATCCGTCGCTCGCGGACTGGGGGGCGCGCGTGGCGTTCGGCTGGACCGAGGGCGAAGACACGGTGCGCGACCGTCCGCTCAACAGCATCGACCCGCCGCGCGGCTTCGTCGGGCTGCGCTACGACGCGCCCTCCGGATCGTTCGGAATCGCGCTCGACCTCACGCTGGTCGCGGCGAAGCATGGGGTGGACGAGTCGGCGGCGCCGCAGTACCGGCCGGGCGGCTACACGATTGCAGACCTGCGGTTCCACTGGCGCGTCAACGAACACATCGCGGTCGATGCCGGCCTGTTCAACCTGGGCGACCGCGCCTACCACGAGTGGGCGACGGTACGCGGCCGAGCGCCGGGCGACCCGCTGCTGCCCCTCTACCTGGAGCCCGGCCGCAACCTGGCCATCACGGTTTCCGCGACGCTTGACTGAGCGGGCTCAGTAGATGTCGTGGGTCGTGTTGTAGACGTTGAACTTGCCCGTCGGAGTCACCAGCCGCGCATCCCTGATGACCGCCTTCAGCTTGCGGGTCTTGTCATCCACGATCACCAGCGCCGATCGCTGGTTCATGCCATTCCACACCGAAAACCAGACCTCGTCGCCGGCCTTGTTGAACTCGGGCTGCACCACGCGCTTCGGACCCTCGCCGAGTTCCGCCCACTCTGCGATCGGCAGCACCTCAAAGCCCGCCTCGGGATCGCGGATGTCGAACACGGCCACGCTCTGGCTGATTTTCTCGTCCGGGTTGAGCGGCGTATCGACGTAGAGATTGGTCGAGTGCGGGTGCGTCTTCACGAACAGCGAGCCGCCACCCTGACCCTTCAGGACCCGCACGACTTTCCATGCGTTCTCCGGGTGCTTGTCAGGGTCGGTGCCGAGGTAGGTGATCTTGTCGTTGCCGAGCGCGCTCGTGATCCAGACCGGCCCGAATTTCGGGTCCTCGACATTGGCGCCACGACCCGGGTGCGGGATCTTGTCCACGTCCACGAGCGCGGCGAGCCGCCGCTCCTTCGAGTCCACGACCGCAATCTTGTCCGACTGGTTAGCCGCCGTCATGAAGTAGCGCAGCGTCCGGTCCCAACCGCCGTCGTGCAGGTAGCGGGCAGCGCCGATCTGCGTCACCTGCAGGTTATCGATGTCGCCGTAGTTCACCAGCAGGATCTGCCCGGTCTCCTTGACGTTGACGATCCACTCAGGGTGCTCGTGCGAGGCGACGATGGCCGCGACCCTCGGTTCCGGGTGGAACTCCTGCGTATCCACCGTCATGCCGCGGGTGGAATAGATTTTCAGCGGTTCGAGGGTCTCGCCGTCCATGATTGCGAACTGAGGCGGCCAGTAAGTGCCGGCAATTGCGTAGCGGTCCTCGTATCCCTTGTACTTCGAGGTCTCGACCGAGCGCGCCTCGAGCCCGAGCTTGATCTCGGCGACGATCGCCGGCTTCTCCATCCAGAGGTCGATCAGGTCCAGCTTGGCGTCGCGGCCGATCGTGTAGATGTAGCGGCCGGAATGCGACATGCGCGAGATGTGCACCGCATAGCCGGTGCGCAGCACGTTGATGATCTGCTTGGTGTCACCGTCGATCAACGCCACCTCGCCGGAATCGCGCAAGGTCACGGCGAAGATGTTCTCGATGTCGTAGTCGTTCATCTTGCGCGTCGGACGGGCGGCCGGCGGCACCTGCAGGTTCCAGGTGTCGCGCATTTCCTTGAGGCCGTATTCGGGCGGCACCGGCGGCGCGTGCTGCACGTAGCGCGCCATGATGTCCACGTCGGCGGGCGTCAGGTCGCCCGACGTGCCCCAGTTCGGCATGCCGGCCGGCGAGCCGTAGTTGATGAACACCTTCAGATAGTCGGTACCCCTGGCCTGCGTGATGTCCGGCGTCAGCGGCTTGCCGGTCGCGCCCTTGCGCAACACGCCGTGGCAACCGGCACAGCGCTCGAAGTAGACCTGCTTGGCGCGATCGAATTCCGCGCGCGACATCGCCGGGGCGCCCGGCGACACCACCATCTCGATGTCCTGGATCGATCCGCCAACGGCAGACGGCGCGCCCTGGTACTTGAGTTCCGCGACCGAGGTCTGGGGATGCTCGGTCGGGGATGCCGCAGTCTGCCTGGGCTTCGGGCCCGCGCGTACCGCGGCCACTTCGGCCAGGGTGACCACACCGTACGCATTGCCCCAGGCGTTCATTGCGTAGGTCAGCGCATTGGCGATGTCCGCATCCGGCAGCTGAGTCATCGGTGGCATCACGGAGTTGTAGGTCACGCTATTGACGACCACCGGACCGGTGAGCCCGAGCAGCACGTTGCGGATCGCGCGATGTTTGTCGGCTTTCAGGTAATCCGAGCCGGCGAGCGGCGGAAACGCGCCGGGCAGGCCTTTGCCATCGGCCTGGTGGCAGGCCATGCAGGCGGCCTGGTAGGCCTTTTCGCCGGCCTGCATCTGCAGAGCGGCCGGCTTGCCGGCGCCCGCGGCTTCGGCCCGATGCACGGCGACCGGGTCGGCAGCGCGCGTGATCGCGCTGCTGCCGAGCATGGCGGTGACCGCAAGCAGGCCGCAGCTCAGTGCCCGCAGCAACGATTTCACTGGGACTGGAAACATGTTGCGATCTCCCGTTGACCTCGGCGCCCGGCAGGCCGGCCGCATCGATGCCGATTCTAGACCAGCGGCGGTCTGCGGGATTTGACCTGGATCAAGCGCTCCGGGAGATGCTCAGGCCGGGAAGAACTCGATCGGCTTCGTGGTCGTCATCGCCTCGACATCCTTGTCCTCGAAGCGGAACATGCGGATGCGGGCGACCAGCTTGCGTTCGAGCTCCGGATCCTTGAGCTCGCTCGAGACGATGCGGATATCGGTGATCTCGCCCCAGGGCGCGATCGTCAACTCGAAAACGACCTTGCCGAGCAGCGCCGGATTGTCGCGCAGTGCCCGGTTATAGAGTGCGTAGATCGCCGACTTGTTGCGGTCGAATACCAGTTCGATTTCTTCCTGGCTGCGCGAGGCTTTCTTGCCGCCGCCGGTGCGGCTGGCATCGCCGCCCCCGCCGGACAGCGCGTTGCCGCTGCCCGAGCCGCCGAGTGGCACCTGCATGCGCGTCGTGCCATGGCCATCGAGCGTGCCGGTGCCGGATCCGAAACCACGGCTGACGCCGGACGTATTGATGCCGCCGGTCAATGTGCCGGTGCGCGCGGTGATCAGCGCGCGCTCGGCGCGCGGCGTCGCGCCGTCGCCTTTGGCGCTCGCGAGCGGCTTCAGGTCGTCCTTCTTGACGTCGAACTGGTCGCGCAGGTCGGCGAGCTGGTCGACGAACGGCAGGAGTCCGGCCTGGGAAGCCTTCTTGCGCGCGTCCTGCGTGCGCGCGAGGTCCGATACAGGCTTTTCGACCGGCCGCTGGTCGCGGCGCGGCTCGACGCGCTCAGGCTGCACGGGCGGTGGCGGCGGCGGCGGGATCGCGCGGTCCAGCACCAGCTGCGCAATCCGCGGCGGGATCGGCGGTGGGACGTCGAACGGCCGCTCCGGCACCGGCAGCCAGGGCATCGCGATCGAGAACACCAGCACGATGCCGAGCGCCGTGCGCCACATGCGGCGAAAGCTCTCCCGCTCCTCCGCCGGGACGTCCCAGGGCAGGTCGAAACTCCGGTACAGGCTCATGACATGTGCGCTCATGGCGTTCCCGGCTCAGCCTTCCGTCACGGTGACGTTCATCGCCTCTTCCTTCTGCATGACCGCCAGCGACAGCTTGCCGAAGTCTGCATCGGTGCAGGTCGCCATGACCTTCTTGAGCACCCGGTACGGAACATCGCGATCGCCGAGGATCGTGATCTCACGTGCGCTCGGATCAGTCGCCGAGGCGCGCAGCAGCGCACGGTCGCCCTGCGCCTTCAGCGCGCGCCGCAGCGGCGCGATGATCACGCCGTCCGCGCGATCAACGTCGGCAATGCTGACGACCGCCTCTCCCTGCACGAATACCGCGTCTCTCGTGACCAGTACGATTACCGTCTCGCGTGGCTTGTCCTGCGCGATCGATTCGGGCAGCGTCAGCGACTTGGGCGGCTCGAGCGTCTGGATCTCCGCCGAATTGACCAGCAGGAAGAACACCAGGATGGTGAAGATGTCCATCAGCGAGACCAGCGACAGCGACGCCGGTTTCGAGCGCGCGTGATGGCGGGCCATGCGTTTCGCGCGTGCCGAGTGGCTCACGACCGCTCCTCAACTTCCGGCGCATCGCCGATCGAGATCTCCGGGAACAGCTCGAGCTGGTACACGCGGTTGCCGTCGATGACCGTCCGCACACGCGTCAGGTCCATGACCTGCACGACCGTGTCATACGGGACGTCCGGCTCGATCAGGATCGTCGCAGCCGCCAGGTCCGGGAAGCGCGTCTTGATCTCCTCGGCGAGGTATTTGCCGAGCGCCTCGTAGTTGCGCCCCTTTTCGGTGTCCGGGAATGCGCGCAACAGCCCGCTGCCGCGATCCGCAACCTCGATGGTGGACTGCCGCACGACGATCTCCAGGTTGATCGCCTGCGGCGTTTCGGTCTGGGCCTGGCTGGAACTCGGCAGGTTGAGCTCGAGGATCGTCATGCGCGCGAACACGGCCGTGATCAGCAGGAACGGCACCAGCACGACCATCAGGTTCATGAAGGCCGTGATGGAAAGCTCCGGCGCCTCGCGGTGCCGGTGGCGTCGGGCTGCGCGGGTCGTCAGGCTCACGCCGGCTCCGCCCGCTTCTCGACGACGGTGTTCAGGAACTTGACCGACGCCATTTCGAGGCTGTCGACGATCGAAGTGGTCTTCGACTGCAGCACCGAGTGCACGAGCAGGAGCGGAATCGCGACCATCAGGCCGAATGCCGTCGTATTCATCGCGACCGAGATCGATGCGGACAGCAGGTCCGCGCGCTCGGAGGGGCTGGCATTCGACACCGCCTGAAAGGCCTGGATCAGGCCGATGATCGTGCCGAGTAGGCCAAGCAGCGTCGCGATGTTGGCGAAGCTCGCAAGGTAGTGCGTGCGCTTCTCCAGTTTGGGCACGACCTCCATGAGGCTCTCTTCCATCGCCTTCTCGACGTCGTCGCGCCGCTTGGCGGTCTGCACGCGCGCGAGTCCGTAGCCCAGGATCTGGCCGATCGCCGATCCGGAGGTCGAGGTCGCCGCAATGGCGCGCCGGTAGTCGCCTGCCTTGAGGAATGGTGCGACCTCGTCCCACATGCGGCGATTGGCGCTCTCGGTGCGCCACAGGTGGAGCCAGCGCTCGAGCGCGACCGCGGCACCGAGCGCCGCGATGAGGGCGATCGGATACATGAATACCCCGCCCTCCTGGAAGAATTTGACGATCGTTGAATACATATCCATGGGGTGACTCCTGGTGTCTCCCTAGCCGTTGCCCAAAATGCTATGGCCGCGCCGTTTGCGGCGTGACCGGATTCTCGCCCTGTGCCGCCGAGCCCTGGATTTCCTCGCTCAGCGTCTCGAAATAGCCGACTTCCCGGCGAAATACGTCGCGGTCCACCGGGGCCAGAATCTCGTCGATCAGGGACCGCGCGGGCCGGCCCGACAGGTCGCCGAGCTCGGCCTTCTTCCAGGGCACGACGTACATGACCTTCGGCAGTTCCTGGTTGCCGGTGATCGAGGTCGTGCCCAGTTCGAGCCGGTCCATCGTCCGGAACCGCGGGTCGCGCGCGGCTGGCGGCGCCACCACGGCCTCCGGTTTCGCCTCGGCTGCCGGCTTCGCGCGCGCGTTCCGGGGCCATTTCGGCGTGAGCGCAACCGGGTGGCGAGCCGGCGGCGCCGGGCGACGGAGCAAGCCCGGCACATCGCTTCGCAAGCC
>JBBEAB010000064.1:4801-14153 GCA_040899645.1 Steroidobacteraceae bacterium | reverse complement strand
CCCCACCGCTCGTAGCGGCCAGCCAGGCCATCAGGCAGATGCGCTTCATGGCACGACCTCTGCGCTTTGTTCTTCGTGGCCCGCCCGCCGGCGGACCTCGGTGATCCAGGCCGCTACCTGTACGTCCGGTCCGCCGGACAGCTGCTGGTAACGCTCGTATTCTGCAAGCGCGGCGCCCGGCTGACCGAGATACAGGTCGAGAAGTACGCCGAGATTCAGCGCTGGCAGCGGATCCGAGGGGTCCAGCATCGATGCGCCTTCGTAGGCCTCACGCGCCTCGGCCATGCGCCCCTGCTGGCGCCGGGCGACGCCGATCGCGTTCCAGGCGAGCGGACCGGGTGGCGCCGCAGCGAACGCGGCCTCGGCCTCGACCCAGCGTCCGGCGGCCAGCGCGCGGAGTCCCATGGCGACCTGCGGATCGGCCGCGGAATCGGACACGCGCTCCGTCTTGCGGTAACGCGCCGGCTTCAGCTCGGCAAGCGCCGCAAAACTCGCGCGTACGCCATCGTCGTAGATTCCCTGCGCAGCGCGCGCCGCATTCGCCTCATGCAGTTCAATGGCCTCTTCCTCGAACGGATAGGCCTGCTCCTCGAGCAGCAACGCGTACTGCTCCTGCTCCTCCGCATTGAGGTTGCGTGGACGCTCGGAGGCCAGCAGGTCCGCGGCGAGCCTGCGATACATCTCGGCGATCGCATAGGTTGCGGCGGTCGCCACTTCCGCGACCCCGTAGTCCGCCGCCTGCCGGTAAGCGGTGAGCGCCGCCTCCATCGCATCGCGCTTGGCCTTCAGCGACTTCTGCAATGGCATGTTGAGCGGCACTGCCTCGAAACTGCCGCGCAACGGTGCCGCCAGCTCGAGCGATGCGCGTGCTGCCAGCACCCGGCTCTGCTCGCTCTGCGCCGTGCCGGCACCGCGGTCGGCGTCGATGATCTCGCGCAGCCAGCGGTTGCGCGCGTTGTAGTCGCCCATGTCGCGGCCGAGGTCAGCGAGCTTCTGGCGCGCGGCCATCGCCTCGTCGAACGGCGTCGGGTAGCGCTCGACATAGCGCGTCCAGATGCGAGCCGTCGCGGCCTGGTCGCCCGTGCGCTCATAGAACTCGGCGGACTGCAGCAGCGCGCTCCTGCGGAACGCCGCATCCTCGGCGAGGTCGTCGGCCACGCGCTCGAATTCCACCGCGGCCTCGTGATGGCGGCCGGACTCCGCGTACGCGACCGCGAGGTTGCGCGGCACGGCGCGCGTCAGCGCGTTGTCCGGGTAGTCGCGCCGGAACGCCTCCAGGATCGGGATCGCGCGCGTCCAGTCGCGTTCCCGCAGCAGCAGTGTCGCAGCGTCGAACTGCGCATTGGCGACCAGGCGCGAACCAGGCGCCGCAGACGCGACGCGCAGGAAATCGTTCACCGCGCCCGCGGTATCGCCGGCCTGCTGGCGCGCCTCGCCCTGCTTGTAGACCGAAGCGCCAAGCCGCTCGGTGACGGCAAGTCGGTCCTTCGCATCCAGTCCGAGCCGCGCCAGCACTTCCGTGTAGGCACCTTCGGATTCCTCGAAACGCCCGAGCTCGAAGCTCGAATCGGCGATCACGCTCCAGGCCGCGCGTTCGTCCTCGGCCGGCATCGGCGGCATGTAAGTCACGACCTGCCGAGCCGCGTTCGCGGCCGGCTCGAACTCGCGCAATGCGAACAACTGGCGGGCACTGCGCAGCCACATCGGCGCCGCCTGCGGGTGCTGTGGCCACGCCGTCGCGAACCGCAACGCGCTGTCGATGCTCTGACGATGCCAGGTCGCACGCTCGCTGCCTGCAAGCGCGGCCTCGTGGCGCTCGCGCGCGACCAGCGCTGCGTAGCCGGCCTCGGCGCTGCGCGGTCCCGGCGCCTGAACATAGGCCGTGCGCTCGTATTCGAGCGCCGCCTCGCCGTATTGCCCGCTCTCGTAGAGCACGTCCGCCAGCAGGTAATTGGTCTCCGCGCTGTCCGGCTCGTCCGGGAACGACTCGAGCAGGTCGCGGTACCAGCGCGCGGCCAGCTGGTAGTCGGCCAGCTTCTTGCCCGCCTGTGCGATCGCATGCTGGTGCTGCGCGACGTCGCGCAGGTGCGCCTTCAGCTGGCGCACCACTTCGGGTGCGTCCGCGCGCGTGCGCGACACCCAGAACGGCCCGCTGAAGCGGTACAGCTCCACGTACTCGCGCTTGCCCTGCATCGCAAGCTCGGCGAAGCCGCCCTTGCGGTACGCCTCGATTGCGAGCGACTGCAATTCTGGGGACCGCAGGCTGTCGGGCCGGCGCGCGGCGAACGAGCGGTAGGTGTCGGCCGCGTCGGTGTAGCGCTCCTTCTCGACCAGGAGGTCGCCGAGCGAAGCGTGCAGGCGCCACGAAAACGCGGGCCAGCCGTGGCGGTCGAGCGCCGCAGCCAGCGAACCCGCCGGGTTTTCGGCGGCGAACTGGATGCCAAGTACACGCTGCGTGTCCTGCACCAGTTCGCGGTCGGGTCGTGACAGCGCGGCCAGGTCCGCGACTTCGGTGTCGGGCGCGGTCAGCAGCTTGCGATCGAGCACCCGCAACAGCGACCGGGCGCTGCCCTCCACATCCGACTGCTTGAACAGCGCCCAGCCGTGCTTGTACAGCGACTGTTCATGGAAGCTCGACTGTGGCCCCATCGCGATGACCGCCTGGTACGCGCCCTCGGCATCGGCCCAGCGCTGCGCGCTGAACAGGATTTCGCCGCGCCGGAACTGGGCCTCGTCGATGTGGCGGCTCTTCGGAAACCGCCGGACCAGCTGATCGAGATAAGTGAGCGCGCGCACCGGGTCGCCCTCGGCCTCCCATGCGCGGCCAAGCTGGTACAGCACCGAGTCAATGCGCGGATGATCCGGTTCCTGCCCCAGCAGTTCCTCGTAGAGCGCGATCGCGGCGCGCGTCTCGAGCGCGCCCGCGCTCGTGCTCGCGCCGTCGCCGCGCGCGGTCTCCGCAGCCTCGAGCTCGAGGTCGGCAAGGCGCCGCAGTGCCTCGGCCCGCATAGCCGGATCGCCGGCCTTGAGCTCGAGAAAATGACGGTAGGCCGCGCGCACGCGCGCCTCGCCAACCGGCGTTGCCGGGCTCGCCTGCACGGGCACCGCGCGCTTCTTCAGGTCGCCGACCGTCTGCGCAGTCGCGCCCGCTGCAACGCCGACCAGCACGAGGCAGAGCAGGCCGCGCTTCATGGCGCATCACCGGCGGCGCTCGCACGGTCATAGATCGTCGCAATCGCATACCGCGCCTGCACCGAGTATTCGTCGAGCCGGCGTCGCTGCGCCTGCAGTTCGCCGACCGCGATGTCCGCAAGGAAGTGCCCCTGCGCAACCTTGGCCTCGTTGACGCGCTGCGCCAGCGACGTGACACGCGGGGACACCGCCGCGACGCGCAGGCCAAGCGCGGCATTGCGTTCGGGCGCGCCCTCACGCGCGCGCTGCGATGCGGTCTCGCGGGTGCGCGCATCGTAGACCGCGGCGTCGAGTTCGCGCATCGCGCGTTCCGCCTGCCACGCGCGCACCTTCCAGCCTTCGTCGAGGCGCCAGAGCAACACGCCCCGCGCGAGGCGCGCCTTCTCGCGGGCCTCGTCGTAGGCCGCGTCCCCGGCATGCGTTGCGAGCTCGGCATCCACGCCATCGAGCAGGTCGAGCCAGCCGCGTTCCTGCCCGGTTGCAAGCGCGGTGACGTCGCGCTGCGCCATGGCTGCCTCGAGCCGTGCACGCAGGCGGTCGCGCCTTGCGTTGAGCTCGCTGACGTTGACCGTCGAAAGCCGCGATTCGGCCGCGGGCAGGCGCGCGGCGAACGCACGCTGGCGTGTGTCCACCATGTCGCCGAAGGCGCCGAGACTGTCGGCCCATCCCGCGAGGTTCTGCGACATCGACTCGAGCGAACGGTAGCTCTTGAGGCCTTCCTGGAACTCGTGCCCGGCCATCAGCTGGTAGAGGTATCTGGATTCCGGCGAGTCCGGCACGTTTGCGAGCTGGCTGAACCAGCCCTGGCGGCCGTCGCCTTCGGCGGCGAGCGCGGCCTGCAGCAGGCGGCCGGCGCGGATCGCGGCGACCGATTCATCGATGCGCTCGCGTTCCGAGTCATAGGCGGCGATAGCCTGCTCGTAATACGTCACGGCATCGCCGATGGCGCCCAGCTCCGCGTAGGCGTATGGCACGGCGAGATAGGACTCCTGCACGGCGCCGTCCTGGACCGCGCGGCCGTGCAGCTCGAGCCAGGGCACGAGCGCGGTCTGGTAGCCGCCCTCCGCGGCATCCGCCCAGCCCGCGCCGAGCAGGGCCTTGCTCGACTGCGAGCCAGCCAGCTGCACGCGATCGAGCGCGAGGCGCGCAGCCGCGGGCCGACCCGCCTGCAGCGAGGCGTAGCCGATCGCGACGTTCGCCTTGTCGCGCAACGCCTGCAGTTCCGGGTTCTCCGTGACGAGCGTGCCGACGGCGTCCAGCAGCTGCAGCCCGCGCTCCTCACGCCCGGCGCGAACCAGCGCGACGCCCAGGTTGAACTGACCATAGGCCGTCCATTCCGGCGCGCCCTGCCAGCCATCGAGCTCGGCCACTGCGGCGTCGAAGTGCTCGCGGTACATCAGGCCCTGCGCGAGCAGCAGGCGCCGTTCCGATTCGAGCGCCACGGGCAGCGTGCGGCCAACCGAGCGCAGGGCGCGCTCCGACGCATCGTAGAGCCCGGACGCATAGAGCACTTTGCCGAGGTAAAACCACGCCTGATCCCGCACCTGCGGGGGCGTCGAGGTGTCAGCCAGCAGCTTTTCGAAGATCTCACGCGCCTCGCGGTGCTGGCCGAGCGAGAGATAGAGGCCGCCACGCAACAGCTCGGCATCCCGCGCATGTGCCGCCAGCCGCCCCTGGGCACGGTAGCTGGCGAGTCGCACCAGCGCATTGAAATGGTCGTGCTGGTAGAAATGGAACAGCACGTCGCCGTAGTGCAGGTCCCGCACCTTGACGGCCGGCAGGCCCTCGGGCGCGGCGTCGTCGGCCAGTGCGGGAGACGCCATGGCGAGCAGCACCGTGAACAGGAGGGTCGGCCGCATCAACTCGAGCTCATTCCCAGACGCGAACCACGAACTCGGGCTGCAGCTTGCGCACCCGGTCGCTGATCTTGAGTTCCACGTACTTGGCGCCCACGCCCTTCTCGATCGTGAGCGTCGCGCCGCGTTTGTAGTCGCGCTCGTGCGTGCCCTGGCCGGTGAAGAACGCGACGATCTCGTGCTCGCCGGCCTTCAGGTTGCCGAGCCAGATGCGGTGGACCCCGCCGCGCTTGAGCGCCTCGAGTTCGCGGGCGGTATAGAGGTAGTTGGCGACCTCCTTGTCATCCAGCTTGATCTGCACCGAATCCAGCGCGAAGAAAGTGCCGATGTCCATCGAGACGAATACCGCGATCTGCGTGCTGGCCGGGAACAGCAGGTCTTCCTCCAGCATGAACAGGTCGCGATTGAGGTCGACGACCTCGCGCCGCAGATCCTGCACCTCCGCATCGAGCACCGAGCGCTCGGGCGCCGCGGTCGGCGCCTCCTGGGCCTGCGCCATCGCCACGCATGCCGCGAGCACCCACAGCCCCACCAGCATCGCCTTCATCGGTGTTCTCATGTCCCGTTTCCCGTTATTCGTCGATCAGGTCGCGCAGGCTCACCATTAGCCCGCGTTCTTCGCGCGCGTCGAGCGCGTCATGTCGCGCGCGGACGACGCCGTGACGGTCGACCAGCACGATCAATGGCAGGTCGTCCACGCGATAGGCCCTGCTGACGGCCTTGGCGGCATCGGTCAGCACCGGGTAGCCGATGCCGGTCGCATCGACGAGGGCCCGCGCCAGCACCGGCTCCTTGTCGAGGTTGACGCCGAGGACGACCAGACCGGCCGGTGCGTAGGTTTTTCGCAGGCGCTCGAAGCGTTCGAGTTCCCGGCGGCAGTCGCCGCACCAGCTCGCCCAGAAGACCAGGGCGACGACTTCGCCGCGATGTTCGGATAATCGGTGATTCGTGCCGGCCATCGAGCGCAGCGCGAAATCCGGCGCAACGGGCGCGTCCGCAGCCAGCGCGGCGAGGGTCAGGACGGCTGCCGCCGCACCCAAAGCGAGACGCGCTGCCGGACGGCGGCGATCGTGGCGTTCGTCCATTTCGTCACTGTCAGCAGCGCCGGAAGCCGGCGCTGGATGGCACTCCGTGAGGTCGGCCCGTGTAACATAACGCCGGCTCAGCCGGCTTGGTATATGTTTATTCAGCGCGGGCCGGCGGTCTCGTCGCACGTCACACAATGGTTCCGTTGACGATCGGATTGAAGCCGATGAGGCTGTCCTGGAGAGCGGCGGATCCCAGTCCGTGGCCCGGGAAACGGGCGCCAAACTGGCCCTGCTCGCCGTGCAATGCCATGTAGTTCAGCACGATCGCCTCGACCAGCAGGTTGACGTTGTTGGCTGCCGGCGTCGACGACGTTTCCACCGAGGCATCGCGCCGGAACCAGCCGATCTGCTGGTGCTGTTCGGGCGGCCGGCTGTCTCCGGTATAGAGCTGGGCCCTGCCCGCCGGGTTGTAGAGCAGGAAGAACGAGGCTGCCGTCTGCTGGTTGTCGCTGGTCCACATGAACTTGCCGCGGCCGTCCGGCGAGTTGTCGACGACGCCATCCGCTGACAACGAGCCGTCGCTGAACACGTAGAGCATCAGCGGCACGCCGCGCCGTGCGGCGTACTCGAGGCAGGCACCCATGCAGCGGCCGGCGCGCAGGTCGCGCAGTTCGCCGGTCGCGCGGCCCTGGCCGTGGTAGTCGTAACCACCCATCGTGATCGTACCCGCGCCGGCATAGCCGTTGATCACGAGTTTCATCACCGCCGCGGTCTTGCGGAACTCCGAGTCGTTCTGGAATTCCTGCTGCGTGAAGATGCCGGCCGGCCCGACGATGTCCGGATCGAGCTCGGGATTGAGCGCCGAGGGATCGCCATAGCGATCCGTGAGGTCCGCCGCTTTCACGTAATTGCAGCGCACCAGGTCCTTGATGATCGCGTCGCGGGTGATCCCGGTGTCCACACGCGCGAGCTTGCGGTCCGACAGGCGCTGGATGGACTCCATCACGCGCACCGCGTCGTCCTGGTCGAGCAACCCGACCAGCCGGCCGGTGTCCACGAGGCCGGTGACGTCGCTGGTCCGGTCCACCTTGGTCGGCCGCACCGAGGGGTCGATCAGCGCCGCGGGCGCCATCGAGTTGCCGCCGGACTCCGAGCTCTGCGAGCCGATCAGCGTCAGCAATTCGCCGTCCGCGCCCGCGCGGTAGATGCCGTACATCGGGTTGTGCGGGTTGTTGCCGGTGTCGTTCTCCGAGCGCGCCGGAATCACGGCGCCGTTGGTTGCGGCCGCGGTCGTGACGCTGACCCGATCGAGGATGCCGCGCACGAAGGCGCTGTCGGAATGGAACGCGAGGCCGAGCGTGCTGTTGATGAAATCGTTGGTCGGGCTGCCCGGGTTCGGCGCATTCGGCACCATGTCGCCCGGCAGGCCGAGCCGGCCGTAACCGGCTACCGACAGGAAGTCGCGCTGCCCGCCCTGGGCGCCGACCAGCACGTTGGAGCCGACCATGTTGGCGCCGCCCGCCAGGTCGATGCAGATGAACGGAATCTTGCCGGCGCCCTGCACCGCGATGCCGCAGCTCTGCTTGAGCGCCTCGAGATCAGGCGACAGCGCGGCTTCGGCGGCGCGGGGGTTGGCGAACAGGCCGAAGATCGACGGCGCGATGACGGTCGCCGCGCCGCTCATGAAACCCTGTGCCACGAACTGGCGGCGCGTGACCGGGCGCGGGTGATCCTGCTGGTACAGCGGCGCATCCGGATGCAGCGGGCCGCGGCGGGATTTTCTCTTCATTGATGCAAGCACCTCATTGCAGCAGCGTGCTGGCGCTGCCAACGACCGCCGAACACGCGGATTTGACGATCACGATCGTGCGATCGCCCGCGCAACCGGCGCCGCAAGCCGTGAGCCGCCCGATCAGCGCATCCACTTCCGCCGAGATCTCGGCCGAATCTGGCTGGGTCGCGATGCCGGTACCGACCGCGCGCGCCACCAGTGGACCGGTGATCTGGACGCGCTCCGCCGGCGTATCGAATGCAGTCGCGGCGGTCGCGGCGAAATTGAATCCCGGGAAGTAGCTCGCGCGCAGGCCAGTATCGTCCACCAGCGCATTGCAGTACTCAATGGCGAGCTGGGCCGCGCCGACCTGGTGCGAGGACAGGAATCCCTCGATGTTCTCGACCGTCGGCAGCTGCTCGCGTACGCGATTGTAGGTGTCGGCGACTGCCGGCTCCGTCGTCGGCACACCGGTCATCGCGGACATCGAAGCCGAAATCTCCTCGAAAGTACGCAGACCGATCTCCGAGACCGGCGTGCCATCGGGTGGCGGCGGCAACGGTGTCGGCGTCGGCTCGATATACGCATGCGTGTTCGTGCCGATCCGTTCGAAGCTCAGGAAGAACTCGTCCGCGGCCGGGCCCTTGTCGAGCGCAACGACGGTGCCGATATCGGACAGGCCGAAACCGGTGGCCGGCTCGTAACCCGCCGCCGTGACCGTCTGGTCGAGCGGAACATAGGCCTGGCCGACCCTCAGTTCGGCGCCGTTGACGCCGATGCGCACGCCGCGGATGTCGATCTGGTCCGGGTCCTGCGTGCCGTCGAGGCTGATGAAAGCCGGCTTGTTGAACAGGTACGAATAGCTGTCGAACTGGCTCGCCTCGAACAGCAGGTAGCTCTGCGGCACGTTGATCAGGTGCGCGACCGAGAACAGCAGGTAAAAACGCTCGCCGACGCCGGCGTCGAAATTCTGCTGGATCTGGGTCTGGTTCAGTGCGCGGTTGTGGATCACGACCATGCGCACCACGCCCTGCCAGGTGCGGTCGTTCGACACCTCATTGCCGATGACCAGCGCGAAGGTGTCGTTCCAGTCGGTCAGCAGGCCGGCGCCCTGCGGATCCGGGCCCGCGACCAGCTCGCCGTTCACATAGATGCGCCGCCCATCCACCGCGCTATAGGTTACGACGACGTGCTGCAGCGTCGCCTGCAGTACCTCGTTTGCCGCCGGAGTGGACAGAGCCGGTGCGCCGTTGCCGCCGGTGGTCGTACTGCGATTTGAAAAGTCGTAGTTGTACATGGTCTGGCCGACGGTGAAATTGCGCACCGTCGTGCCGCCCGAGTAGCCGACGATATGGGCGTCGTCCTGCACCACGTTGGCCGGCGCGACCCAGGCTTCGACCGCGTACTCGCCGGTGGCGCGGATCAGGTCATGGAGCTTGCGCGACGAGGCCGTCGTGCCCTGCGCCTTGCCGCCGCGCAGGTCGATGCCCCAGCCGCCGACCCAG
>JBBEAB010000064.1:0-4791 GCA_040899645.1 Steroidobacteraceae bacterium | reverse complement strand
GGTGTCGTAGGCGACCGTGCCGGTGCCGGTCTTGAATTCATAGAGCGCGATCGCCGCGCTGTCGAAGCGGTTGCCGCCGCTCGCGACGGTGCCGTCGTACAGCGTCAACGCTTTCGACAGCACCAGGTTCGGGTCGACCTGCGTGACCGGCACGCCGTTGGAGAAGGCCTGCACGGCCGCCTGCATGACGTTCGCGCTGGTCGCGCAGTCGGTCCAACAGTTGTGGAACTCTTCGCGCAGCCGCACGACCAGGCGCGAATCCGCCGGCGTGTCGAGATTGATTTTCGCGCGCACCGCCGCGTAGGCAACATCCACGTCCGCCTCGGCGAAGAACGGCGACTGCGGCATCGTCGCACCCGAGGAATGGCAGCGCGAGCAGTACTGCGTCAGCAACGGGTAGACGGTCGAGCCGAACAGCGCGGAACTCGTCGGGAAAGACTTGCTTGCACCCACGTCGCGCAACGGCGGCGGCTGCAATGTGACGTTGCGCGTGCCGCCGAGTGTCTGGCCCGCCCAGTTGCGGATCCAGACCGTCAGCTGGTCGGAACAGGCCGAGGTGGCCGCGAGCCAGCAGTTGTGGCCGCCGCCGACCTTCGTGACCATCATCGACGCGCCGGGATTGCCGAGATCGACGACGCCGTTCGCCGCTTCATAGGCCAGGTTGATGTCGTCGTTGCGCACGAAGCTGGGCGCCTGCCCGCCTGTGCCGTGACAGCTGCCGCAGCGGTTGCTGGCCTGCAGGTTGTCCCAGACATTGAGCTTGAATGCCTGCACGTCCTGGCTCGCCGGTGCGGGCCCCTGGTAGCCGGCGGGTGGCGGTGCCGATGTCACGGGATTCTCGGACGTCGATGCGCCGCCGCCGCAGCCCGCCACGGCGAGCGCAAGCAGCATCGGCGACAGAGCCGAGAGGATCCGCATCCGGGAATTGACGCTGCGCTTCATCGGCTGCCCCTCAGTCGCCCATGCAATAGGTGGCGGCATCGGCAAAGGCCTGCTTGAGCCGGTAGCCGCTCGCGCGGAAGGAACTGGTCATCGAACCAATCTGATTGCGGTCGGCTGCATCGGTCGGCGTGCGCAGGCAGACCGTGCGGAAGACTTTCTCGACCTGGCAGGACGCGAAGGCATCGCTCGCGGCGAACTCCTGGCCGAGCGATTTCGCGCCGCTGCCTGAGCCCGGCAGGGACGAGTCCCAGCCGAGCAGCGCGTTCTGGCCCGCGCGCCAGCGGTTCTCCCACTGGTCGTCCTGCGTCACGTATCCCGGCCGGAAGGTATCGGCATTCAGCGCGTACTTCGGCTGTACCGCACCGCCGGTATAGACCATGCGGCCCTGGGTGTCGTCGAAGGTGTAGTGCGCGAAGGCCTGGGCCATCGGGTCCATGCCCGAATGGCAGCCGACGCAGTTGTTCAGGAACAGGCGTGCATCGCCGCCCGGGCTGCGGCTGACATCCTGCCGGATGCGATCCGGCGGCCGCGACGTGTCCTGGACCTCTTCGAGGTCGCGGCACATGTGATTGAGCAGCGTAAACCGGAACATCGCGCGGTTGGTGCCGGCGATGAAGAACGATTGCGCCGCTGCGCGCGTCGTCATCACGCCCGCGGTCGCGGCGGGTGGCGTGCCATAGACGCCCGACTGCGTGGTGCGCGTGAGCCCGGTGCGCAGGTCGATGCCACGCGTCTCGAGCTGCTCGTAGTGGTTGTTGCCGGTAGCCGACACGGCCGGGAGACCGAGGCCGGGATTGCCGACGTACAGGATATCGCCGGACAGCACCTCGTCGAATGGCACGTCGTCGCGCACCATGCCGATCACGGTTGCCGTGTAGTCGTTGAGCGGAGCGAAGACCGTCTGGTCGCGGTTGGTCCACGGCGTCACCAGGTTCTTCAGCGTCACCGCGTAGAACGAGGGATTGTCCATCGCAAGTAATGCCGCGGCCTGCGTGCGCCCGGCGGAGATTTCCGTCGCCATCGCGTCGAGCACGGCGGCAGCCGGCGGCACACCCGCGATGCGGTCGTGCATCCGTTTCGCCTGTTCGCGTGGCCCGGCCTCTGCGGCGACCGCGAATGCCGCGATCGCCACGACAGCGGTGACGCGCTTCACGATCGAACCGACGCGACTTGGCCAGACAGTCATTTCCGTGCTCCACTCACTCGCAGCTTTCGAGGCTGCGGCCGAATATACGGGCGAGGCAGTTGCCCGGTAATGTCTCTTAACGGCGACATTCACGCGCGGAGCCGGCCGGGGTACGCTGCACCCGTGACTGGCCTTGTTGCGCGCAAATGCCTTGTTTCCAAGGGAACCCAGATGGGTTTCGGGGACCGTGACGCAGTTGTCCACTGCATTCTGTCGTGACGAAAAGGCCTTCGGGACCGGAGTGAATTGAGATGCGTGTCACGATTACACATACCTGCTTATGGTCACTCGGCGTCGTCGCGCTCGCCGGTTGTGCGACCGGCCACGACGGCGACGTCAACATCGGCAGCGGGCAGTCTCCCGATCCGGTCGTGCTCGACATCCCGGTCGCCTACGTCAGGGGTCCCGTGCCCCTGCCCGCGGATCTCGACGACATCGACGTGCGCGAACTCGGCACCGTGCAGGAAGGCACCGATTTGTGGCTCCGCGACCGCGCGGCGCCCGACGTGCCGGAGCGCAACATCACCGGCAGCGTGACCGGCGGCTTGTGGAGCGTGCGCGACGTGGACGCATCGTTTGATGGCAATCGCCTCGTCTTTGCGATGCGCATGCCACTGATCCCGGGCGCCGAAGAGAGCGAGCAGCCGACCTGGAACATCTGGGAATACGACCGCACGACCGACATCCTGCGGCGCGTGATCGCCTCCGACCTGGTCGCCGAGGAAGGCAACGACGTCGCGCCGCACTTTCTGCCGGATGGCCGCATCGTGTTCTCCTCAACGCGTCAGCGGCAGTCGAAGGCGGTGTTGATCGACGAGGGCAAACCGCAGTTCTCCGCCCAGGACGAGGACCGCAATGAGCACGCCTATGTGCTGCACGTCATGAACGATGACGGCTCCGGTATTCGCCAGATCTCCTTCAACCAGAGCCATGACATGGACCCGTCGGTGCTCGACGACGGGCGCATCGTCTTCAGCCGCTGGGAGAATGCGAGCGGTAGTTCGATTCACCTCTATACCGTCAATCCCGACGGCAGCGGACTCGAGCTGCTCTACGGCGCCAACAGCCATGCCACCGGCACCGGCGCCGGCGGCGCCGGGACGACTGCCGTGCAGTTCCTTGCGCCGCGCCCGGACCAGGACGGCCGCATCGTTGCACTGCTGCGCCCGTTCCTGGACACCGAACTCGGCGGCGACCCGGTCGCGATCGACACCGCGACCTTCGTCGAGATCCAGCAGCCGACGCTCGCCAGTGCCGGCCTCGCGGGTCCCGCGCAGACGCGGCTCACGACCGTCGATGTCCGCACCGACCCGGGCTTGTCGCCCGGCGGTCGCTATTCGCATGTCTTTCCGTTGCGCGATGGCACCGGGCGGCTGCTGGTCAACTGGACCCTGTGCCGGCTGAACGATGCGGTCGGGCGCACCCTGCCCTGCACGCCCGCCAATCTCGCAGACGCGTCGCTGGTCGCCGCGCCACCTTTATATGGAGTGTGGCTCTACGATCCGCGCGACGGGACACAGCGGCCGATCCTGCAGCCTGCGGAGGGAGTTCGTTACTCCGACGTGGTTTCGCTCGCGCCGCGCACACCGTTGCCGCTCGTGATCCTCGACGCCGTACCGGGCGTTGATTACGACCCGGTGCTCGCTTCAGAGAACGTCGGCATCCTGAACATCAGGAGTGTCTACGACCTCGACGGCGCCGATGTCGCGCCCGGCGGCATCGTGGCGCTCGCGGATCCGGCCGAGACGACCGCGCCCGAGCGACCGGCGCGCTTCCTGCGCATCGAGAAGGCCGTCGGGCTGCCGGATGACGAAGTGCGGGACTTCCGCGCGACCGCATTCGGCGCCTCCGGCGTCGGCATGCGTGAAATCCTCGGCTACGCGCCGATCGAGCCGGACGGATCGGTACAGATCAAGGTGCCGGCCGGCGTGCCGTTCGCGCTCGGCGTGCTCGATGAGAACGGCCGGCGCATCAGGCCGCGCCATCTCAACTGGATGCAGTTGCGCGCAGGCGAAGTGCTGAGCTGCAACGGCTGCCACGTGCCGGCAGGCGCGCAGACGGGTGCGCCGCCCGCCATCTCGCACGGCCGCGCGGGCCTGTTTGCTTCGGTCAATGCAGGCGCCCCGACGACGGGCCTGCCATTCCAGAATACGAATCCGGCGCTGTTCGCCAACCAGGGCGAAACCATGGCGGAAACGCGTGCCCGCATCAGTTGCCAGACGGACTGTGCCGCGTTGCGACCGTCGGTGGACGTCATTTTCGACGACGTCTGGACCGACCCGGTTGCGGCCGGCCGGCCCGCGGACGCCTCCTTCACTTATCGCTACAACCAGTTGCAGACGGCGGCGCCGACCAGTGCGACCTGCCAGTCGGTCTGGTCCGCACTTTGCCGGATCACGATTCATTACCCGGATCACCTGCACCCGCTCTGGTCCCTGCCGCGTCTCGTGCTCGATGGCGGCGGCGCGGTCATCGCCGACAACACCTGCACCTCCTGCCACAGCCCCGCGGATGGCGCCGGCGCCGTGCGCGTGCCAGCAAGCCAGCTCGACCTGTCGGGCGGCCCGTCGCCCGACCAGGCGGATCACCTGGTTTCATTCCGCGAACTTCTGTTCACGGACAACGCGCAGGAAGTTAACATGGGCGCGCTGCAGGACATCCTG
>JBBEAB010000063.1:4584-20229 GCA_040899645.1 Steroidobacteraceae bacterium | reverse complement strand
TGGCCGCGCGGCGCGCGTGCAACGCGCCTCACGCCACCTGTGCAGAGCTTCCCTATCGAGCGGCTGCTACAGGACTCTACCTACTAACTAATGTATAGTAATGGCAGGTGCCGGGTCGCAGCCGATTTTCCAGCTGGCGAACCGCCGCCTGGAGCGCCCCGATGGCACTGAAGCTGCGCAAGAGCAAGGCCCCACCGCCGCCACCCGGCTGCCCGATGGCGGCCTGCATGGCGGTGCTGGGCGGCGCCTGGACCCCGAGCGTGATCTGGAAACTGTCCGGCGGCCCACGGCGCTTTGGCGAGCTGCAGCGGGATATTCCGGGTATCTCGCCCAAGATGCTCACGGCCCGGTTGCGCGAGCTCAGCGACAAAGGCGTTGTGATCCGCAAGGTCCTGCCGAGCTCGCCGCCGTCGGTCGAGTATTCGCTGTCGGATCTCGGCCAGGAATTGCTGCCGGTGATCGACTCGATCGTCCGCGTCGGCACGCGGCTGCGCGAATCCGCGATGACGCAGGCCGCGCCGGTCCGCCGCCGCGCCTGAGGGGCACACCCGCCCCTGCTAGCCTATTTCGAGCACCTCGGCCGCGCCATCGACGAGCGCGACCTCATCGCCTGCGCCAGCGCCCTGCAGCAGGCGCGCGATCGGCGAAACATAGGAAATACGGCCCGCCGCCGGATCGGCCTCGTCTTCGCCGACGATCTGGTAGACCACACGCGAGCCGTCCTGTTTGAGGAGCGTGACCGTGGAACCAAAACGCACGACACCAGGTGCGGGCGCCGAAGTCACCGCTTCAGCCGTGCGCAGCCGCTCGCTCCAGTAGCGCAGGTCGCGCTGGATGCGCGCGATCTCCGCCCGGTCCTGCGCCACGCGGGCCGCTGACAGAGACGCCTGCAGCCGCTCGACCTGCGCCTCGATCTGGCGGAGCCCATTGGGCGTCACGAGGTTGCGATGCGGGCTGACCCGCAGTTCGGGCAGTTCCTGGCCCTCCGCGCCGTCCGTTTCCTTGACGAATGCGCGGCTCATCGGCGGCGCGGCCCTGCGTTCTCAGCCTGCATCCTCCATCATTATCACGACTTTACCGCGTGCGCGACCGGTCTCGAGGTAACGCAGCGCCGCCGGCACATCCCGCAGCGCGTAGCTGCGGTCAATCACCGGCCTGATCTTTCCGGCCTCCATCAGTGCGGCCAGTTCCCGCAGGTCGTCCTGGCGCGTGGCCGAGAGCATGAAACCGAGTTCCTGGTCGACGAACAGCGATACCAGCCACATCCTGGCCAGGGCGCCGAGCGGACCGAGCCACTTGTTGTCTTCCGGCCCCCCGCCGCCGATCAGCACGTACCGGCCGGTCGGACCCAGCACGCGCCGGTATTCCGACAGCGAGCGATTGAACACGTTGTCGATGATCAGGTCGTAGCGCTCATTGCCCTCGGTGAAATCCTGCTGCGTGTAGTCGATGACGTGGTCCGCACCGAGCGAGCGGACGAGTTCGACGTTGCGCGTGCTGCAGACGCCCGTGACCTCCGCACCCATCGTCTTGGCGATCTGCACGGCGAACGTGCCGACGCCGCCGGAGGCGCCGTTGATCAGCACTTTCTGGCCGGGTTGTATCTGGCCCTTGTCGCGCAGGGCCTGCAACGCGGTGAGCGCGGCCACTGGTACCGCGGCGGCCTGCTGGAACGTGAGATTCGCCGGCTTCAGCACGACCCGCCTTGCGGCGGTGATCGCGTACTCGGCAAAGGCGCCATTGGCCGTGCCGAACACTGCATCGCCCGGCTTGAACTGCGTGACGGCCTTGCCGACCGCCTCGACTATGCCTGACACATCCACGCCGAGGCGCGGATCCACGGGCCTGCGATAGCCGCTCTCCATGCGCATCAGGTAGGGCGTACCCCGCATGTAGTGCCAGTCGAGCGGGTTCGCGGCCGCCGCGCGGATCCTGATCAGCAACTGATTGTCGCCGGGCAGCGGCCGCTCGACCTGCGCCAGGCGCAGGACGTCCGGCGCGCCATATTCATCGTACACGATGGCTTGCATGGGTTCACCGCTCCCCTTGGGTGGCGGCAGCGGTTCCGGGCTGATGTACCAGAGACCGGCGCCGATCGCGGCCAGCAGGATCACGACGATGCGAATCCACCAGCGTTTCCAGAGCGGCCGCCTGGGTGATTTCGTCGCATTCATGTCATTGCTCCTGGAGTCGCGGGCGATTGCGTGGCGAGACCCTTGACGATCAACCACAGTGCCAGCAACAGGTGGGCGAGCGCCAGCGGCATCAGCAGCAGGAACACGATTTTCTGCCCAAACAGCGGCAGAGTCACGGCGACCAGCTGCAACAGCACCGCCGCAAGCCCGAAGCCCGCAAGGACGCGCGGCACCAGTGCAAAGCGGAACAGCGCGCCGTACAGCACGAGCAGCATGCCGCCGCTGATCGTGAGGTTGATGTAGTGTGCCCAGTTCCGCGCCGAACCAACCACGCCACGCAGCACCTCGAATAGCGCCGCGTTGTCGGCACCGGCTGTCGCATAGGCTTTGCTCAGCGACAGCATCGACATCACGGTCATGTTCTCGACTGCCGTCAGCGCCAATCCGACGGCTGAAAGCGCGACGAACCACGTCGCAATGGCCTGGCTGTACTGGCGGAACACCGGCATGGCAACGATCGCCATGCCGAGCGACATGGCGCCGGTCGCCAGTCCCAGCACGACTGACAGGCTGACTTGCAGCGAGCTGGCCGCCGCGTTCGCCATATAGCCGGGCGGCGTTGTGATCACGGGCCCAAGCAGCAAGCTGTTGACGACGAAGGCCGCGGTCATCTGCGCCAGCAGCAGCACGCCGAGCGTGCGCCCGATTCTCTTTTCAGCACTCATCATCGACTCCTTGCAGTTCGATGGAACCGCAGCACACATTGCCGGCTCCGCGGTGCACCCGGGGACCTTTGCGATACGACAGTGCCGTAGTTCCGGACAGCAGCGCGATGGAGCCGGCGCCGATATGAAGGAACAGGACCAGTTGCTGTGGCATGGCGCCAATGTGGCCGAATACACCCGCGCTCCGCTGGCGGATGCGACGGACAGCGCCCTGTCCGGATCGAAGCACGGCAGAGGCCGACGAAATCAGGCAGCGGTAGCCGCCCTGCTGCTCGGACTCCTGCTCCAAGGGGTGCTGCCGGCACCGGCGCACGCCAGCGAATGGGAGGTCCTGGTCGAGCGCGACGGTATCGTCGCCAGCCGGCGACTCATCAAAGGCCGCGATTTCCCGCAGTTGCGTTCGGTCGGCGTGGTCCGCGGCACGCCCTACGAGATCCTCGCGGTCCTCCAGGATGTGCCGGCCTATGTCGAATGGCTGCCCGACTGCGTGGATTCGAGGGTCGTGCGCGCGATCGATCAATGGCGCAGCGTCATCTACATGCGCACCGACGCGCCGTGGCCGGTGTCGGATCGCGAGGCGGTGGTCGAGAACCGGGTGGACTTCACCGATCCACCGGTGAAAGTGACGGTGTCGTTCGCGACGATCACGGCATCAGACGTCAGGCGCAAGCCCGGCACCGTGCGGATGAAGCTCGCGACCGGGTCCTACACGATCGAAGCCATCGACGACACGCGCTCGCGCGTACTCTACCAGATCGACGCCGACCCGGGCGGCGATCTGCCCGGCTGGCTGATCACGCTGCAGAGCCGGCGCAATCCGTTCGAGACGATCGCCGGGCTGCGCCGGCAGATCGAGAAGACGCGCGGCCGGTACCCGGCGGAGATCGCGCGCTTTCCCTCAGGCACCTAGGATCGGCACGCTGCCCAACTTCGACAGCTTGCGGTGCCGTATCCAGATGTAGAGCAGCAGGCCCACGGTCGGCATCACCGGATAGGTCGGGATGATGTACCAGTAGCGCAGCCCGTGCTTGCTCGCGTCCTGGTGGATGAAGTACGTCAGGATGGCCAGCACCCAGCCGAAATCGTAGAGCGTCGTCTGCATGATGGGATGGGTCAGATAGAGCGCAAAGCCATCCAGGTCCCATTCCGCCCAGCGTCCCCAGTTCAGGGCCACCAGCGAAGCGAGGAATATTGCCAGCAACCAGTGCGCGTGCAGCTGCAGCTTCATGTCGGTCTCCCCCTGCGGCATAGCTCCGTGTACGCGTACTCGTGCACCAGCGCATGCATGAAGAGCGCGCGCGGCACGTCGCAGTTGATCGCGGGCCATGCCAGCGACTGCCGGGTACCCCAGGCCCGGAACACGTCGTCGCCCGTGATGTCGGCGAGGTGCGCCAGCAACGACTCATCGAGCGAGAACGAGTTGACCGCCTGCTCGTAGATATCCTCGCTCGTCAGCAGCGCGAACGGGATATTCATGAAGTAGAGCGCCGTTCCGAGATCGAGGTTGATCAGGCGATGCCGGTCGTCGTCCGGCGCGATGGCGGGAATCTCCAGCATCGAATAGTCGGGCGCCAGCTGCCGCTCGCAACGCGCGCGCCCCGCCCTCTGCAGGCCGGTGCCGACGTCAATGATCAGCCGGTACATGTTGATGTCGTGCCGGATCACGGCCTGTCCCAGCAGGCCGTTGAATGAAGTCGGCATCAATTCCGCCCCGGCAATCCCGGGCAGGCCGCAGTTCGCCGCCACGAAACGGGTCAGCGCCGTCTCGACCATGAAGTGGCGCAGCAGCAGTTCGCCGCCTTCGCGCGAAACGCAGTGCCGCAGGAACCAGACACTGAGCCGGTCGAGCAGGCCGTGCGACGAGAACTGGAACGGCAGCAGGCGCTTCAGCGTGACGATCGCCCACACCGTCGTCAGCGACACCAGCCGCGCTAGCGGCCGCAGGTAGCGCCGCGTCCAGCGCTGCAGGTCCCGGTGCAGCAACGCCGCCGTGCGCCCGGACAGCGGCAGCGCCGGATCCGCGCAGAGCGCCTCGAAATGCAGCGGCAGCTCGCGCACAGCCATTTAGGGAAGCTCTGCACAGGTGGCGTGAGGCGCGTTGCACGCGCGCCGCGCGGCCACCAGGCGCGACCGACGAAGTGTGGTGAATCCACACGAGGAGGGCGCAACGCCGTGGCCGCACCGCCCGCGCGCAACCCCTTGGGGCCGGGCGGATTTTCGATCGGGCGGCGTCACTCGTCGCTCATGTATCGCGATACACATCGCTCCTCGTTCCTTGCCGGATCGAAAATCCGCCACGGCCGCGCCCACGCCACCTGTGCAGAGCTTCCCTGGGCGCTCCCCCGGCGCTCGGCCGTGGTTCAGGTCCTGGGCGGAGCCGCCGCTGCCGGCGCCTTGGCTTTGATCGCCGCAACGACCTGCGGCGTGATGTCGACCGCCTCCGCTGCGAACAACACGCCCTCGCTCACCACCAGCTGGTAGCCATTGGCGCGCGCATAGGCCTGGACTTCCTGCAGCAGCGTGCGCTGCATGCGGCCCACCTCTTCGTTACGCCGCAGGTTCAGGTCTTCCTGCAGCTCGTTGAAGCGGCGCGTCACGGAAAGTTCGAGATCGCGGATTTCGCGCTCGGACTTGATGCGATCCGCTTCCGACATGACGGCGGCCTCGCGCTTCAGCCGGTCGCGCTTCTCCTCGAGTGTTTTCTGCTGCGCCGCGACATCGCGCTGGCGCGGCAGGAACTCGCCCTCGAGCGACTGCTGCGCCGCCCGGGCCTGCGGCGATTCCTCGAGCAGGCGCCCGAAATTGACGTAGCCGACCTTGAGATCGGCCGCCAGTGCGGCCGGCGCCGCCGCGAGCATCGCTCCAAGCACCAACGCGCCGGAAATGAAATACCTGGTCATGTTTGTCATCTTGCCTCGACTGTCAGAACGCGGAACCGATGGTAAACTGGAAGCGCTCGACCTCGTCCTTGTAACGGATGCCATCGCCCTCGAACTCGTTCAGCGGGATACCGTAGCTGAACCGGAAAATGCCGAGTGGCGCCATCCACTGGACGGAAATGCCGGCCGACTGCTTCAACTCATTGTAATCGAACTCGTAGTCAACCGGCGTGACGCCGTCCTGGCCGACGAAGTTGACGCCCGCGCCCTGCGAGAAGACGTTGCCGATATCGAAAAAAGCGCTGATACGCGTGCTGGCGCGCCATTTCTGGGGCACCGGGAACAGCAGCTCGGCGCGGCCGATGACCTTCATGTTGCCGCCATACGGGTTGCCAAAACCGTCCCGCGGACCCAGCCGGCTCTCCTCGAATCCGCGCACCGAGTCCGGGCCGCCGGCGAAGAATTGCCGGTAAGGCGGCAGCGCCGATGTGTCCTTGCCGAGGGCGTCACCGAAGCCGATTTCGGCCGACAGCGCGACCGTCCATTGCCTCCAGATCGGGAGCAGCTGCAGGTAGTCGTAATTGAAGACGTAATAGTCGACGCCGCTGCCGGGCGCGGTCGCCGACAGGCTGAGCGAATGCCGCATGCCTCGATCCGCGAAGATCGCGCGGTTGCGCGAATCGTAGTACCAGCCGCCTACCAGTTCGTAGGTGTCGAACTTGGTGCCGAACAGCGTGGTGGTGACGATGATCGGATCGTCGCTGTCCGGATCGTCGAATTCGTTCTCGATCACGCGCGTGTACTGATTGCCGTTCGCGCGCACCCAGGCGAGCGCCTCCGGCGCGCTGTTGGCGGGGTTGACGATCAGGTCCGACTGCTGGGCCACGACGCCGAAACGCAGTCCCTGGAATTCCGTAATCGGATAGCCGAACTCGAGCGAAGCGGAAATCGTGGTGGTCGAGAAGTCCGAGGCGGCGGAAACGAACTGCGTGATGTCGCGGAACTGCAGGCCGATGGTGCGCGACACACCGTCCGCAGTGGTGTACGGATCCGTGTGCGACACGCTGTAGGACTGCGAAAAGCGGCCGGACAGCAGCTCGACCGCCAGGCGCTCGCCCGAGCCCATGAAGTTCGAATGCACGAAGCTGCCGTTCAGGATGAACGACTGCGACTCGGAATAGCCGATGCCGCCGCTGAACTGGCCGGGCAAGCCCTCCTTGATGTCGAAGTCGACGTCGACGAGGTCCGGGGTGCCGGGCACCGGCGTCGACTCGAAATCCACCTTCTCGATGTATGGCAGGCGCTGCAGGCGCTCCTTCGAGCGATCGAGCAGCGCGTTCGACAGATAGGACCCCTCCATCTGGCGCATCTCGCGCCGCAGGACCTCGTCGTCGATGGCGCTCGTGTTGATGAAATTGATGCGCCGTACGTAGGCCCGGTTGCCCGGATCGACGAAGAAGGTCAGGTCGACGGTCTTGGCCACCTCGTCGGCCTGCGGCACGGGATCGATCTTGGCGAAGGCATAGCCCTCGACGCCGAGCCGGAAGGCCAGCAGTTCCTGGGTCTGGGTAATCATCTTGCGTGAATAGGTCTGCCCGGGCTGCACCAGCAGCAGGCCACGCAGGTCTTCCTCCGGCACCTTCATCGTGCCGGCCAGCTTCACTTCACCGACCTTGTAAACCTCGCCCTCGCGCAGGTTGATCGTGATGAAGATGTCGTCCTTCTCCGGCGCGATCGCAACCTGGGTCGATTCGACGTCGAAGTTCGCATAGCCGCGGTCCTGGTAGTAGGACTGCAGCGTCTCGATGTCGCCCTGCAACGACTCGCGCGAATAACGGTCGTCCTGGCGATACCAGGAGAGCCAGTTCGGCGTGCGCAGCTCAAATGCGTCGAGCAGCTCCTCGTCGTCGAACACCGTATTGCCGACCAGGTTGATCTGGCGGATGCGCGCGCGCTTGCCTTCGACGACCTCGATGCTGATGCGCACCTTGTTGCCCGGCAGCTCCTCGACCCGCGGGTCGATGCGCACCGCGTACTTGCCGCGGCTGAAATACTGGTCAGTCAGGTAGCCGCGGACTTCCTCCAGCACCGAGCGATCAAAGGTCTTGCCGGTCGCGAGGCCGACCGAGCGCAGCGACTTCTGCAGGTCCTCGGTCTTGATGTCCTTGTTGCCGGTGATCGTGAAACTCTCGATCGACGGCCGCTCGAGCACGACGATGACGAGCGTGCCGCCGTCGCGCCGGACCTCGATGTCGCTGAAAAACCCGGTTCCGAACAGCGCGCGGATCGCTTCCTGGATGCGCCGCTGGTCCAGCCGGTCGCCGATGTTGACCGGCAGGTAGTTGTAGACCGTGCCCTCGGAAATGCGCTGCAGGCCCTCGACGCGGATGTCGCCCACCACGAATTCGTTCGCGCCCTGGCCGAGCGCGATGCCGGCATGGGCCAGCAGGATGCCGCCGATGAGTCGTCGAAGCATGTTGCTTCAGTCCCCTGCGCCTTCAGCCGAAGAGCCGCGTAATGTCGTTGTAGAAAGCAAAGCACATCAGTGCGACCAGCATGGCAATGCCCACCTTCTGGCCGACCACCTGCGCCTCGATCGATAGCGGTGCGCCCTTCGCCATTTCGACCAGCTGGAACGCGATCTGGCCACCGTCCAGCACCGGTACCGGCAGCAGGTTCAGCACCGCGAGCGAGATCGAGACGAGCGCCAGGAAACCGAGATAGTAAATGAAGCCCTCGGCCGCCGTCAGTCCGGCGTACTGCGCGATGTTGATCGGACCGGAAATGTTCTTGGTGGATACGTGGCCGGTCACCATGCGCCACAGGAACTGCACGGTCAGCGCGGTCTTGTCCCAGGTCTCGCGCACCGCCGGGACAATCGCGCCGAACGCGCCATAGCGTTCGACCGTCAGCATGCGCTCGGGAAACCCGCCGCCGTCGCCGAGCGCCGCGCCCAGACCGATCTTGCCGATCGTGCGGCCCTCTTCGATGACGGCCTTCGGCACGAGGTCGAACATGCGGCGCTCGCTGCCGCGCATCACCGTGAGCCGCGTCGGCTGGCCGGGGCGCGCGCGGATCATCGAGACAAAAGTCGAATAGTCGTCGACCGCCAGGCCATCGATCTCAAGTACGCGGTCACCGGGCGCAATGCCCGCCAGCAGCGCCGGGTCTCCGGGCGTCAGCTCGGCGACGACCACCGGCTGCGGCGGATACCAGAAGCTGAAGCCGAGGCCGCGCAACAGCGTGCCGGGTTCGGTCAGCGCACGGCGCTCCGCTTCCGGCACGACGATGTCAAATGCGCGCAGGCGGCCGTCCTCGCCTTTCACCTCGAGCGGCACGCGGCCCTCTTCGACGACGCGCTCCAGGATCGCGAGCATGGTGGCCTGGCGCGTGCCGGTTTCGCGTGCGCCGACCCGTGTGATTTCATCGAGCCGCCGCAGGTCCGCCTGCGCCGCATGGGAACCCGGCGCCACTTCGCCGATCACGGGCTTCAGGCCCGGCACGCCCTGCATGAACAGCAGCCAGTAAGCGAACACCGCAAACAGGAAATTCGCGCCGGGGCCGGCGAGCAGCACCGCGATGCGTGCGAGCGGCGGTCGGCGGTTGAAGGCGCGTGGCAGGTCCTCCGGCGACACCGCTCCATCGCGCTCGTCGAGCAGGCGCACATAGCCGCCGAGCGGAATCGCCGCGAGCACGTATTCGATCTGGTCGGGCCCGCGCCCGATCCGGGTCCACAGCGGCTTGCCGAAACCGATCGAATAGCGCAGCACCTTGAAGCCGAGCCGGCGCGCGACCCAGTAGTGCCCGTACTCGTGCACCGAGACCAGCACCCCGATCGCAACCACGAACGCGGCAATGGACGTCAGTATGTCCTGCGTCATGCGCCGGCCGCCTGGCGCTGGTTCAGGGCGGCCATCGCCCGCTCGCGCGCCCAGGCGTCCGCGGCCAGTGCGTCCTCGAGGCTTTCGACCGGCCGCGTCTCATGCTGTTGCAACACGCTCTCAATGACTCCTGCAATACCCGCAAAGTTCAGCCCCCTGCCAAGGAACGCCGCCACCGCGACCTCGTTGGCGGCGTTGAGGACAGCGGGCGCCGTGCCGCCAGCCCGGGCCGCCTGTTCGGCCAGCCGAAGGCAAGGAAACCGTTCTAAATCAGGTTCTTCAAACGATAACTTGCCAATACGCACGAGGTCCAGCGCGGCGACACCCGAGGCAATGCGCTCCGGCCAGCCAAGGGCATGGGCAATCGGCACGCGCATGTCCGGGTGGCTCATCTGGGCGAGCACCGAGCCATCGTCGTATTCGACCAGCGAGTGCACGATGCTCTGCGGATGAATGATCACATGAATCCGCTCCGGCCCGACCGAGAACAGGTGGCAGGCTTCGATCAGTTCCAGGCCCTTGTTCATCAGCGTCGCCGAATCGACCGAGATCTTGGGCCCCATGCGCCAGTTGGGGTGCGCGACCGCCTGCTCGGGCGTGACCGCCGCCAGTTCTTCGCGCCGCGTCTTCAGGAACGGGCCGCCCGACGCGGTCAGCAGGATGCGCGTCACGCCGGGCGTGGCCGCACCCGGTGCCGGCATGGGCGGCAGGCACTGGAAGATCGCGTTGTGCTCGCTGTCGATCGGCAGGATCCGTGCGCCGGCTGCCCGCGCGACTTCGATCAGCAGTGCGCCGGCGAGTACCAGGGCCTCCTTGTTGGCAAGCAGCAGTTGCTTGCCGGCGGCCGCCGCAGCGAGCGTCGGCGCGAGGCCGGCGGCACCGACGATCGCGGCCATCACCAGCTCCGCCTGCGGCAGCGCGGCGACTGTGCAGAGCGCCTCGGGCCCGGCGAGCACGCGCGTCGGGAGTCCTTCTGCAGTCACTCGCGCGGCGAGCCGGGCCGCGGCGGCCGGATCGAGCAGCGCCGCGTATTCCGGCCGATGGCGCCGGCATTGCTCGAACAGCGACTCGTAATTGGCGCGCGCCGCCAATGCGACGACGCGAAAGCGGTCCGGGTGGCGCCCCGCGACATCGAGCGTGTTCTCGCCGATGGTGCCGGTGGATCCCAGGATGACGAGGCCTCTCATGCGACCAGGCCCAGCCAGGCGAGACCGAGCGCCAGCAGTGGCACCGACGAGCTCAGGCTGTCAATGCGATCGAGCAGGCCGCCGTGACCCGGCAGCAGGCTGCCGCTGTCTTTCAATCCGCGCTGGCGCTTGAACATGCTCTCCAGCAGATCGCCGACGACCGAGACCAGCACCGCAGCCAGGCACAGCGGCAGGAACGCCGCCGCTGGCAGGTCGAACCACGCGCGAGCCGCGAATGCGACCAGCAGCCCCGCGACCAGCCCGCCGAGCACGCCCTCCCAGGTCTTGTTGGGGCTCACCGTTGGCGCGAGCCGCAGGCGGCCGAACCGCCGGCCGGCGAAATACGCGCCGATGTCGGCGGCCCAGGCGAGCACCAGCACGAAGATGACCAGTTCGGGCCCGTTGCCAGCCTGCACCTGGAGCCGCGCCAGCGCGAGCCAGGTCGGCACGAGTGCCCACAGTCCGGCGATACCGGCGAGCCACGAGGCCCCGCGCTGCGGCGCAAACGCAATCCAGCCAAAGAGCGGAATCCAGCCGAGCATCGTCACCAGCATCGCAGAGCGGAAGTCGGCGGATTCTGCGGTCGCGTACCACAGGGCGGCCATCGCGAGCGCGCACGACAGGACGTAGGCGGCGCGGATGAAGGGACGCACGAGACCGGCGAGCAGCGACCACTCCCAGGCGCCCGCCAGGATCAGCAAGGCAAGGCCCGCAATCGCGAATGCCGGCGGCAACACCAGCAGGATCAGCGCCAGCATGGCGACGATGACGAGCGCCGTCAGGACGCGTTGCGCGAGCATCAGCCGCCCCCCGGTTGTCCGGCCGTGCGGCCGAACCGGCGCTGGCGGCCGGTATACGCCTCAAGCGCCGCGGTATAGCAGGCCGCATCGAAATCCGGCCACAGCGTGTCCGTGAACCACAGCTCGGTGTAGGCGAGGTCCCACAGCAGGAAGTTGCTGATGCGCCGTTCGTCACCCGTGCGGATGAACAGGTCGGGTTCCGGCCGGCCGGCAGTCGAAAGCCGCGCGGCGAAAGCGGCTTCGTCGATTGTGGCGGGATCGATGGTACCCGCCCGGGATTCCGCCGCGAGCTTCTGCGCCGCTTGCGCGATATCCCAGCGCCCGCCATAGGCGACGGCCACCACCAGATCCAGCCGGTTGCCGCCCGCGGTACGCGACTCGGCCGCCGCCATGCGCTCCGCGAGCGCCGGCCCGAGCCGATCGCGATCGCCGATGAAACGCAGGCGCACGCCGTTTGCGACGAGCTCGGCGACTTCGCGGTCGAGCGATTCGAGGAACAGCTGCATCAGGACACCGATTTCATCGGCCGGCCGCCGCCAGTTCTCGCTGGAGAAGGCGAACAGCGTCAGCGCTTCAACGCCATGGCGGACCGACTGCTCGATGGTGGCGCGCACTGCGCGCGCGCCGGCGCGGTGTCCGGCCGCGCGCGGAAGCGCGCGTTGCAGCGCCCAGCGACCATTGCCGTCCATGATCACGGCGACGTGGCGCGGTACCGGGCGCGCGCCGGCGTCAGGGGTGGCTGGCAGGGACATTTCAGACCTGCAACAGCTCTTTTTCTTTTTCGGCGAGCACGGCGTCGATCTCGTGCACGTGCCGGTCGGTGAGCTTCTGGATCTCGTCCTGGGCGCGCCGGTGGTCGTCCTCGGAGATCAGTTTCTCCTTGAGCATTTCCTTGAGCTCGTTCATCTGGTCGTGGCGCACCGCGCGCACCGCCACACGTGCGCTCTCCGCCTCGTGGCGCGCGACCTTGGTCAGTTCCTTGCGGCGCTCCTCGGTCATCGCCGGCAGCGGCAGGCGGATCACCTGCCCCGCGGTGTTCGGCGTCAGGCCGAGGTCGGACTTCATGATGGCCTTTTCGACCGCGCTGACGGCGGACTTGTCCCAGGGCGACACGACGAGCGTGCGCGAGTCCTCGACATTGATGCTCGCGACCTGGCTGAGCGGCACCTCGCTGCCGTAGTACTCGACCTTGAGGCCGTCGAGCAGGCCCGTGCTGGCCCGTCCGGTGCGCATCTTGCGAAAATGTTCCCTGAGCGTCGCCACGCACTTCGACATGCGTTGGGTGGCGTCGCGACTCATTTCTTCCTGCATGCTTGCGCTCCCGCTTGCGGTCCGTTACAGCCCGTTTGCGACCAGTGTGCCGACGTCTTCGCCATCGATGATGCGCATCAGGTCGCCGGCGTTCATCAGGTTGAACACCCGCAGCGGCAAGCCGTTGTCGCGGCACATCACGATCGCCGTCGCGTCCATGACACCGAGCCGGTCATCCAGCACCTTGTCGAAGGACAGGGTGCGGTAGCGCTGCGCCTTGGGATTGCGCACCGGGTCGTCGTCGTAGATGCCGTTGACCTTGGTCGCCTTCAGCAGCAGGTCGGCGCCAATCTCGATCGCGCGCAGGCTGGCCGCCGTGTCCGTCGTGAAGAAGGGATTGCCGGTGCCCGCGGCCAGGATGACGCAACGTCCTTTCTCGAGGTGGCGGATCGCGCGGCGGCGGATGTAGTCCTCGCAGACCTCCTGCACGCGCAGCGCCGACTGCACCCGGGCGAAGATGCCGAGCGACTCGAGCGCGTCCTGCAGCGCGAGCCCGTTCATCACGGTCGCGAGCATGCCCATGTGATCGGCCGTCACGCGGTCCATGCCGGCACGGGCGAGGCCCGCGCCGCGGAAGATGTTGCCACCGCCGATGACGACCGCCACCTGCACGCCACGCGCGATGACGTCGCGGATCTCGCCGGCGACGCGCTTCAGGACGGCCGGGTCGATGCCGTAGTCCGCGGATCCCAGCAGCGCCTCGCCGCTGACCTTGAGCAGGATGCGCTTGAGCGGCTGTCGGGGCTGCGTGTCAGCCATGCCCTGTCCCCCTTCCGTGCTACCGCCGTCCTTCGGCTGCCTTGACCTGCGCCATGACCTCGGCGGCGAAGTCTTCCTGCTTCTTTTCGATGCCTTCGCCGACTTCGTAACGCAGGAAGCCGCTCACCGTCGCGCCCGCGGCGTCGAGCAGCTTCGCGATCGTGGTGTCAGGGTCCTTGACGAAGGGCTGGCCCACCAGGCAGATCTCGGCCAGGTACTTGCGCAGCCGCCCCTCGACCATCTTGTCAATGATCGCAGCCGGCTTGCCCTCGGTCGCCGCCTGGGCCGCGAGGATCTCGCGTTCCTTGGCGAGCGTTTCGGCGGGCACGTCTCCCGGCGCGACGTACTGCGGATTGGCGGCCGCGACGTGCATCGCGAGGTCCCGGGCCAGGGTCTCGTCGCCGCCCGCAAGGCCGACCAGCGTGCCAATGCGGATGCCATGCACATAGCTGCCCACGCGGGTCGCCGCCCCCAGGTGGCCGACGCGACGCACGGTGATGTTCTCGCCGATGCGCGCAATCAGCTCGCGGCGCGTCTGCTCGACGGTGCAGCCATTCGGCAGGCGCAGCTCCGCAATGGCCCCCGGTTCGCTCGCCTGCGCCGCCAGCGCCGCCTGTGCGACCTGGCCCGCGAAATCCTGAAACTCGGGCTGGCGCGCGACGAAATCCGTTTCGCAGTTCACCTCGACCAGCGTTGCGCTCCGGCCGTCGCCGGCGGTCGCGATGACCAGGGCGCCTTCCGCCGCGATCCGCGCGGCCTTCTTGTCGGCCTTTGCAAGTCCGGACTTGCGCATGATCTCGGCCGCGGCATCGAGGTCGCCGCCGGTCTCGACGAGTGCCCGCTTGCACTCCATCATCCCGGCGCCGGTGCGCTCGCGCAGCGTCTTCACGGTCTCCGCAGTGATCGTCATGCTCAGTTCCCGTTCGTGCCGGGTTTGCGCAGCGCCGGGCGACGTCGGGCGGCCGGCTTGCCGCGGGTGGCATCCGTCGCTACTTCGTCCACCACCGGCTCATCGTCCGGAACGTCGACGACGACTTCAGCCGCTCCGACCGGCAGCATCGTTGCCGCAGATGAGGTCTCTGCGGACTGGCGCACACGTGCCGGCGTCTTGCGGCGAACGTTCTGCGCCTTGCGCGGCGCGCGGGCCGCCGACTTGCGCCGTGGCTGCCCTTCCTCGTCGAGCTCGACGAATTCGTCCTCGCCGGCCGGTACCACCGGCACCGACGACTTGCCGTCCAGCACCGCGTCGGCGATGCCGGCGGCATACAGCTGGATTGCCTTCATCGCGTCGTCATTGCCGGGCACCACGTAGTCGATGCCGTCCGGCGAGCAGTTGCTGTCCACGATCGCGACCACCGGGATGCCGAGCTTCTGCGCCTCGTGCACGGCGATCTCTTCATGACCGACATCCACGACAAACAGCGCATCCGGCAGCGAGTTCATGTCCTTGATGCCGCCGAGGCTGCGCGTGAGCTTGTCCATCTCGCGACGGAGCATCTGCGCTTCCTTCTTGTTGCGCCGCTCGAGCGCGCCTGAATCGCGCAGCTCCTCGAGCTCGTGCAGGCGCTTGATGGACTGCCGGATGGTCTTGAAATTGGTGAGCATGCCGCCGAGCCAGCGCTGGTTGACGTAGGGCATGCCGCAGCGGGTCGCTTCCGCCTGGATCGCATCCCGCGCGCTGCGCTTGGTGCCGACGAACAGCAGCTTGCCGCCGTCGCCGATCACGCCTTTCACGAAACTGGCCGCGTCGTTGTAGAGCGGCAGCGTGCGCTCCAGATTGATGATGTGAATCTTGTTCCGTTCACCGAAAATGAACGGCGCCATCTTGGGATTCCAGAAGCGGGTCTGGTGGCCGAAATGAACCCCCGCCTCAAGCATCTGCCTCATGGACAAACTGGCCATGATTACTCCTTTCGGGTTAGCCCTCCGCGGATCCGCATGCGGCAACCGGACTTTTCTGTCCGGCAC
>JBBEAB010000063.1:0-4574 GCA_040899645.1 Steroidobacteraceae bacterium | reverse complement strand
GCGTGTGGATTTGGTTGAGAAAAAACGCCGCGCTTTATACCATCTTTGTCCCGTTGAAACAACGGGATAGCGGTCCCACCCCATGTTGATGCAAAGCCACACCCGGGTCTCCATCAAGTCGCCAGCCGAACAGGCCGCGATGCGGGTCGCCGGCCGCCTGGCGGCCGAGGTGCTGGACCTGATCGGGCCACGGGTCGTCGCCGGCGTCACGACCGCGGAACTGGACCGGATCTGCCACGACTATATCGTCGATGTGCAGAAAGCCATCCCGGCGCCCTTGAATTACAAGGGATTTCCGAAGTCGATCTGTACTTCGGTCAACCACGTGGTGTGCCACGGCATACCCGGCGACCGCGTCCTGAAGGCCGGCGACATCGTCAATGTGGACGTCACGGTCATCAAGGACGGCTTCCACGGCGATACCAGCCGCATGTACCTGGTCGGCGAGACCTCGGTGCAGGCCAGGCGCCTGTGCAGCGTCGGCTTCGAGGCCATGTGGCGCGGCATCCGCGCCGTCCGCCCGGGCCAGCGCCTCGGCGATCTGGGCCACACCATCCAGGCCTATGTCGAATCGCAGGGCTATTCGATCGTGCGCGAGTACTGCGGGCACGGCATCGGCCGCGTGTTCCATGAGGACCCGCAGGTCCTGCATTACGGCGAGCCAGCGACCGGGATGGCGCTCGAGGCCGGCATGACCTTCACGGTCGAACCCATGATCAATGCCGGACGTCGGCACGTGAAGCTGCTCGGCGACGGCTGGACGGTGGTCACGAAGGACCATTCCCTGTCGGCCCAGTGGGAGCACACCGTCCTCGTGACGGCCGATGGCTTCGAAGTGCTGACGCTCGGCGCCGCCGACCGCGCCGCGGCCTGATCGGTGCAGAGCGGCCTCAGTGGCGCGAGCGAGGGTCTGGCGCCCGCCGCTGACACGGGCAACGCCAGCTGGGCCTTTCTGGAAGCGCTGCGGCCGCAGCTCGCGACAGGCGCGAACGCGATCGGCGATTTCCGCGCGGCACTGACCGAGGGCGATCGCGAACTCGCGCGCCGCTTCCACGCTGGGGAACCGGTCGAACGCCTGGTGCGCGACCGCGCACTGCTGGTGGACGCGCTCGTCCTGCGCGCCTGGGAACTGCACGCGGGCGATGCGGCGACCGCCGTCGCGCTGGTCGCGGTCGGCGGCTACGGGCGCGGTGAGCTGCTGCCCTGCTCCGATGTCGACGTCATGGTGCTGCTGCCACAGGGCGAGCAGCCCGGGTGGACCGCCGCGCTCGAGCGCTTCCTGACCTTCCTGTGGGACATCGGCCTCGAGACCGGCCACAGCGTGCGCGACGTCGACGACTGCCAGCGCGAGGCGTTGGCGGATATCGGCGTTGCGACCGCACTGATCGAGTCGCGCCTGCTGGCCGGCCCGCCGGCGCTGTTTGGCGCGATGCGCCGCGCGCTGGCCGCGGACCGGCTCTGGTCCTCGCGCGATTTCTTCGATGCCAAGCTCAAGGAACAGGCCGAGCGTCATCACCGCTTCCATGACACCGCCTACAACCTCGAGCCGAACGTCAAGCAGAGCCCGGGCGGATTGCGCGATTTGCAGACCATCGGCTGGGTCGCCAAGCGGCATTTCGGCGCGGACACCCTGCAGGAACTGGCGAGCCACGGTTTCCTGATGGCGCGCGAGCTGGCGCAACTGCAGGCTGCGCAGTCCTGGCTGTGGCGCATCCGCTTTGCGCTGCACCTGGTGACCGGGCGCCGCGAGGACCGGCTGCTGTTCGACCACCAGATCCGCCTCGCCCGCATGTTCGGCTACGAAGACGCGACCTACACGCTCGCGGTCGAACAGTTCATGCAGCGCTATTACCGCACGGCGATGTTTGTCAGCTGGCTCAACGAACTGCTGCTGCAGCATTTCCGCGAGGAAATCCTTGCCGACCGCGACGCGCCCGTGCTGCCGCTGTCGCGTCAGTTCCAGGAGCGCGACGAATACCTTGAAGTGACCGCCGACGACGTCTTCACGCGTTACCCGTCCGCCCTGCTCGAGCTGTTCCTGGTGCTGCAGCAGAACCCGCGCCTCTGCGGCGTGCGCGCCAACACGATCCGGCTCGTGACCGAGCACCTGTGGCTGATCGACGAGGAGTTCCGGCAGAACCCGCGCAATCACCGGCTATTCCTCGAGATCCTGCGCGCGCCCGCCGGCGTCACGCATGAATTGCGGCGCATGAACCTCTACGGCGTGCTCGGCCGCTACATTCCCGCCTTCGGTCGCATCGTCGGCCGGATGCAGTACGACCTGTTCCATGCCTGGACGGTCGATGCCCACACGCTGTTCGTCGTCAGCAACCTGCGGCGCTTCGCGCTCGAGCGCTACGACCACGAGTTCCCGAAGCTCGCCCAGATCTTCCGCGCCCTGCCAAAGCCCGAGCTCGCCTACCTGGCTGCGATCTTTCACGACATTGCCAAAGGACGCGGCGGCGACCATTCCGAGCTCGGCGCGGTCGATGCCGAGGCCTTCTGCCTCGAGCAGGGGCTGTCGCCCTACGACGCGCGCCTCGTCGCCTGGCTGGTGCGTCATCACCTGCGCCTCTCGGTCACGGCGCAGAAACAGGACATCGCCGATCCGCAGGTGATCAACGAGTTCGCGCACGCGGTCGGCGACCAGGCCCGGCTCGACTATCTCTACGCGCTGACCGTCGCCGACGTGCGCGGCACCAACCCGAAGCTGTGGAACTCGTGGAAGGCCACGTTGTTCGATGAACTCTACGAGCGCGTCAAGCGCGCGCTCCGCCGCGGCCTCGAGAGTCCGCTCGACCGCGAACAGCTGATCGCCGAGACCCAGTTGCAGGCGCGCGGACTGCTCGCCACCGCGGGCATCGCGGCCACCGACGCAGAGCGTGTCTGGGCGACCCTGACGGACGCCTACTTCCTGCGCCACAGCGCGGCGGAAGTCGCCTGGCACACCGAACGGCTGGCACGTCGCGACCCGGCCGACGCCGGTGCGCTGGTCGCCGTCGCCGGGCACCCGGGCCGTGGCGGCGCAACCGTCGTGCTGGTGCATACGCGCGGACGCCGGCACAGCTTTGCCCGCGCGACCGCGGCGCTCGACCAGATGGGCCTCAGCATCCAGGACGCGCGTATCACGCCGACCGCGGATGGCGGCAGCCTCGACAATTACCTGGTGCTCGAGGACACCGGCCTGCCGATCACCGATCGCCAGCGGATGAACGGCATCGAGCATCAACTGGCGCGCGCAATCGCGGAGCGCAGCACCGCGACGCCCAGCGTCACGCGCCGCATGCCGCGGCAGGCGCGCATGTTCACGACCGCGACCCAGGTGAGTTTCAGCGCCGATCCGGAGAATGGCCGCACCATTCTCGAAGTGGTCGCCGGCGACCGCCCGGGCCTGCTGTCGGAGATTGGCAAGATCCTGTGGGACCAGCAGGTCGACCTGCATGGTGCGAAGATCATGACGGTCGGCGAACGCGCCGAGGACGTCTTTACGGTCACCGACGAAACCGGCCGCCCGCTCGAGGAGGCCCGCTGCCAGGCGCTGGCCGAGGCCCTGCAGCGGGCGCTGGATGCGCGCGAGGCCGCCGCATGAGCACAACCATGAATAGCTTGCGTGAACTGATCGACCGGAGCTTTGACGACCGCGCAGCGCTCGCGCCCGGCACCGCACCGCGCGAGCTGCTCGCGGTGCTCGATGAATGCCTGGGTCTCCTCGGCAGCGGCGAGCTCCGCGTCGCGGAACCGGCGGCGGATGGGTGGCAAGTAAACAAATGGCTCAAGAAAGCCGTGCTGCTGTATTTCCGGACGCATGACAACGCGGTCCAGGAAGCGGGCGCGCTGCGCTACTTCGACAAGCTGCCGCTCAAGTACTCGGACTACGATGCGGCGCGCTTTCGCGCGGACGGCGCGCGGGTCGTGCCGGGCGCGATCGTGCGCGCGGGCGCCCATGTCGCGCGCGATGCGGTGCTGATGCCCTGCTTCGTCAACGTCGGCGCCCATGTCGGTGCCGGCACGATGGTCGACACCTGGGCGACGGTCGGCTCCTGCGCGCAGATCGGGCGGAACGTGCACCTGTCGGGCGGTGTCGGCATCGGCGGCGTGCTGGAACCCCTGCAGGCCACGCCGACGATCATCGAGGACGACTGCTTCATCGGCGCGCGCTCGGAAGTCGTCGAGGGCGTGATCGTCGAGCAGGGCGCGGTGCTGTCGATGGGCGTCTTCATCGGCGCCAGCACGCGCATCTACGATCGCGAATCCCGCACCGTCACCTACGGGCGCGTCCCGGCTGGTTCAGTCGTCGTTCCCGGCAGCCTGCCCGCGGCCGACGGCTCCCACTCACTCAACTGCGCGATCATCGTGAAAAAGGTCGATGCGCAAACCCGCGCCAAGACCTCGATCAACGAACTCCTGCGCATGTAACGCAGGCAGGCGCGCGCAGCGAGCCACCGGGATTCCTGCTCGCGCGCTCAACAGATCGGACATTCGCTTGCTCGCAGGAGTCCCGGCGGCATCCTGCGCGAGTCGGGCGGCGCTGCCTGCGGCGTGCGTGCGCCGGCGGGGTCCTCGCGAGAGAGCGA
>JBBEAB010000062.1:0-20652 GCA_040899645.1 Steroidobacteraceae bacterium | reverse complement strand
GCGCGCGCCGACCCGAAAGTGCGTCACGCGATGATCTACGTCGACCTCGACCAGTTCAAGGTCGTCAACGACACCTGCGGGCACCCGGCCGGCGACCAGTTGCTGCGCCAGGTCACGGGCCTGCTGCAGACGCGCGTGCGCGCGAACGACGTGCTGGCGCGGCTCGGCGGCGACGAATTCGGCGTGCTGCTCGAGCACTGCATGCCGGAGCAGGCCCTGCGCATCGCCGATTCGCTGCGCCAGGCGATCCACGACCTGCGCTTCCAGTGGGGCACCAGCACGATGCAGATCGGCGCGAGCATCGGCATCGTCGAGATCAACGTGCATACCGAGAGCGTGGCGACACTGCTGTCCGCCGCCGACATTGCCTGCTACTCGGCCAAGGACGGCGGCCGCAACCGCGTGCAGGTTTACGACCCGGCCAGCGCCTCGGCGCGCCACCGCGAGATGCGCTGGATGGCGCGTCTCACGAACGCGCGCGACGAGGGCCGGCTCGACATCGTGTTCCAGCCGATCGTGCGCATCGCCGAGCAGACCAAAGCCGGGTACAAATCGCGGCCGCACTATGAATTGTTGCTGCGCCTGATGGACGAGAACGGCGCGATGGTGCTGCCGGATGAATTCATCCCCGCTGCGGAGCGCTACAACTTGATGCCCTCGCTCGATCGCTGGGTGGTCGAGAAGGTGCTGCGCGAGATCGTGCCGTCCACCCGCGATGGTGTGGAGGAGGCGGCTTTCACGGTGGCGATCAACCTGTCCGGCACGACGCTGTCGGATCCGGGATTCATGGAATTCCTGATCGAGACGCTGGAAGCGCACGAGCCGACGCCCGGCGTGCTGTGCTTCGAAGTTACCGAGACGGCCGCGATCACGAATCTCGGCCACGCGAGCTACCTGATGCGCGAGATAGCGAGCCGCGGCTGCCTGGTCGCGCTCGACGATTTCGGCAGCGGCCTGTCGTCGTTCAACTACCTGCGCACGCTGCCGGTCAACTACCTGAAGATCGACGGCAACTTCGTGCAGAACGTGGCGACCGATGCGATCGACCGCAGCATGGTCGAGGCGATCGTGCAGATCGGGCGCGCGATCGGCATCGAGACCGTGGCGGAACGCGTCGAAACACAGGAAGTACTCGACACGCTCAGGCGCATCGGCGTCGGCTACGCCCAGGGCTTCCTGTGCGGACGGCCGGCCGCGATCAGCAGTTTCCCGCACCGCAAGTGACTGCGTGCTGCCGCATTCGTCGGGATTCGCCGTTTTGCGACAGCGGCCGAATGTTTCGTACAGGGCCCGCGGCTAGACTGGCGGCTGCACACGCGCATGGGAGCAGATCGATGGCCGCCGTAACCACCCTCCGTCAGATCGGCAAGCTGCTGCTCTTCCTGCTGGCGACCGTCGCGACGGGCTCATTGCAAGCTGCCGAGATCGGCCCGGGCGACGACCTGCGCGCGGCGATCGCCGCGCTCGGGCCCGGCGGCGAACTGGTGCTGCGTGGCGGCACTTATACAGTCAGTTCCGGATTCCGGATCACGGTGAATGGCACGCAGGCACTGCCCGCAGTGATCCGTGCAAAAGCCGGCGAGCGCCCATTGATCCATCAGACCAACGCCGGGCAGAACATCATCGAGATCTCGGGGTCGAGCCATCTGGTCGTGCGCGGGGTCGCTTTTACCGGCGGCTCGCACGGCATCCGCCTGATGAGCTCGAACTTCGTGACCATCGAAGACTGCGAAGTCTACGAGACCGGCGACGTCGCGATCTCGGCGAACTCCGGCGGCACCTACCAGGGATTGCGCCTGCTGCGAAACCACATCCACCACACCAACGGCACCGGGGAGGGAATGTATCTCGGCTGCAACAGCGACGCGTGCCGTGTCGCCAACAGCCTGATTGAAGGCAACTACATCCATCACACGAACCGTGCCAGCGTCGAGCAGGGCGACGGCATCGAGCTCAAGGAAGGCAGCTACGGCAACGTGATCCGCGACAATGTGATTCACGACACCAACTACCCGGGCATCCTGACGTACAGCACGGTCGGCAACGGGCCCGCAAACGTGATCGAAGGCAACGTGATCTGGAACACCAACGACAATTCGATCCAGGTGGCAGCGGACGCGATCATCCGCAACAACATCGTGCTGGGCTCGCCGGTCGCATTTCAGTCGCATCAGAGCGGCAGCCCTTCGAACATCCAGTTCCTGCACAACACGGTCGTCACCGACGGCGCCGCCGTCAATGTGCGCAATGTCACGGGCAGTGTCGTGATCGCAAACAATGCGGTCTACGCCGCGAGCGGCGCGGCGATCAACCTCATCAGTGGCAACACGAGCCTGGTGACTCTCGCCGGCAACGTGGGCAGCGGCGGCTTGGTGGGAGCGAGCGGCGGCTATGTGAATGGCAATGGCGTCGCTGCCGACTTCGTTGACGCACATTTCAACGGCGTGCCACCGATCAACCTGTTTCCGCGCACGGGTTCGGCATTGATCGGCGCCGCCGCAGCCGCGCATGCGACCGCCATCGACTTCAACGGCACGAGCCGTACCGGCAGCGCCGATGTCGGCGCGTATCGCTATGCCGCGAGCGGAAATCCCGGCTGGCAGATCACCACATCCTTCAAGACCGTCACCGGCAGCGTCGCGCCGCCGAATCCGCCGACCAACGTCCGCGTCGCCGACTGACACTGGGTGCCGATTGCGCAAGCGGCTGCTGCTTCGGCCGCGGTTCGCGGTACACTGAATGGCGCGCTCACCGCGCCCCATTGCATGACCACCGACCCGATCTCCGTTGCCCCGATGATGGACTGGACCGACCGGCACTGCCGCTACTTCCTGCGGCTGTTCTCGCCGCGCGTCCGGCTGTACACGGAGATGATCGTCGCGCAGGCGATCCTGCGCGGCGATCGCGAACGGTTGCTCGGTTTCGATCCGGCGGAACATCCGGTGGCGTTGCAGCTCGGCGGTTCCGATCCCGCCATGCTGGCGGATACGGCGGCGATCGGCGTGACCTTCGGTTATGACGAGATCAATCTCAACGTCGGCTGTCCGAGCGATCGGGTGCAGAGTGCGACCTTTGGCGCCTGTCTGATGGCGCGTCCGCGCCTGGTCGGCGACTGCGTGCGCGCGATGCGTGAGGCCGTTTCCGTGCCGGTCACCGTGAAATGCCGGATCGGGATCGACGAAAACGACGACTGGGAGTTCCTGCGCACCTTCGTGGCCGATATCGCGGACGCCGGCTGCCGCACGGTGATCGTGCATGCGCGCAAGGCCGTGCTGAAGGGCCTGAGTCCGAAGCAGAACCGCGAGGTCCCGCCGCTCGACTACCGGCGCGCCTGGCGGGTCAAACGCGAGTTTCCGCAACTGAACGTGATCGTCAATGGTGGCCTGCGCACGGTGCCTGAGGTCACGGAGCAGCTCGCCGAAGTGGATGGCGTGATGCTTGGCCGCGAGGCCTACCACAATCCATTCCTGTTGCCGGCGCTCCACCGCGCGGTGCACGATGACGATCTGGCGATGCCTACGCCGGAATCGATCGTGCTCGGCATGCGCGACTATGCGGAGCGCCAGGTCGCCGCGGGTACGCCGCTGCGGTCGATCACCCGCCACATGCTGGGCCTCTTCAACGGCCGGGCCGGCGCGCGTGCCTGGCGGCGCAGCCTGAGTGAAGGCGTGAACCGCGCGGGAGCGACGCCTGCGCTACTCACGGCCGCGCTGCGGGCTGCTAGCCAGTTTCAATGAACCGACGCAGGCGCGCCGCCCCCTTGCCGTCGCGCGGTCCCAGCAGGTCGTAGAGCGGCAGCGGATCGAGCCAGGACGGAACCGGGCGCAGGCCCAGAAGCTCACGCGCATTCGAGAACGTCCAGTCCGTCGCCTGCCGGCACAGGCCCGCGCGGACCGGGGCGAGCAAGGCATGGCGCGCGACCTCGAGCAGGTAGATATCGTGTCGCACGATCGTTGAAAGCCAGTGACCGTGCCGCAGCCGCGCGCCGATCAGTTCGTGCGTGGCGAAGGTGATCGAGGCGGGCGCGCCCCGCATCACGACGTGCAGGCAACGGTCGGTGATGCACCAGGCGATGCAGTGCAGTCGATGACGCATGCAGCTGTCGGCGAGCTGGCGGGCGGCGCGGGCCCGCCGCGCCGTGTCGGCAAACAGCGCGCGACGCCCGCGGGCCTGTGCGACCACGTGGCGCAGGATGCCGGCGGTCGCGGTCTCGAGACTGAGGGCCATGATCCGCCTCCCTGCGGAACCGGCCCTGAGCATGTCAGCGCCCGGGTTGCGGCGCGTGGCGTGTTTCCTGCCTATAATCCGAATTATGTAAGCCGGGGCGGGCTGCCGGACTTTCCATGGGCCAGGAACAGGAACTTGCGATCCTTTTCGCCGACGTCGTCGGCAGCACGCGCTTGTTCGAGGTTCTCGGAGACCTGGCGGCGCGCGACAAGGTTTCCGTCTGCATCGAGATCATGCGGCGCGCGACCGAGCAGCACGGCGGCACGGTCGTCAAGACGATGGGCGACGAGATCCTCGCGACCTTCAGCGACTGCGACGCGGCGATGGATGCGGCGGTCGAGATGCAGGCTGCGATCTCCGGCCACCCGGACCTCGACGTCGAGGGACAGCAGATCGCGATCCGCATCGGTTGCCACTTTGGACCGGTGGTGCTGGAAACGCGCGATGTATTCGGCGCGGCGGTGCACACCGCGAACCGCATGACGAGCCAGGCCAAGGCCGGGCAGATCATCATCACGGATTCTATTTTCGGACGCCTGGCGGATGAATGGCGCGCGATCGCGCGCCAGGTGGACGTCGCGGTGCCGCGCGGCCAGCACGGCGAAGTGACGATCTATGAAGTGCTGTGGCAGCACGGCGAGACCACCAGCATGCTGCCGGCGATCGCGACCATCAGCGACCTGCAGAAGGAATTCCGCATCCGATTGCGCTATCTCGGCACGGAACTGGTGCTCGATCACCGCGAACGGTCGTACGCGACGCTCGGCCGCGGCCAGGAAAACGACCTCGTGATCAAGGGCAACCTGGTGTCGCGGCTGCATGCGCGCATCGAGGCGGGCAAGAACCGCTTCATGCTGGTGGACCAGAGCACCAACGGCTCCTTCGTCCAGGGCCAGAACGGCGATGATGCTTTCGTGCGGCGCGATGCGATCCCGCTGAAGGGCAGGGGCGTGATCGGCCTCGGGCGCGTGCCCGAGCCGCAGTCCTATCACACGGTCGAGTTCATCTGCGAGGAAGGCCCGGTGCTGCAAGAGTAAAGGGGACGCAAGAGGGGACCCACCCCTATTCAAAGAAAGGGATGCGTCCCCTTTTAAGCCAGGCGCGCGTTCAGCAGATCGAGCTGGTGGCGCAGCCGCTCCGGCAGCCGGCTGCCAAAGGTCTCGAAGTACCGTCCGATTTCCGCCGCTTCCTGGCGCCAGGCGTCCTTGTCGACCGACAGCAGCTCGGCGATCGTCGTGTCGTCGATTGCGAGGCCCGCGAGGTCGAGCGCGCCGCGCTCAGGCACCGCGCCGATCGCCGTTTCGGTCGCCGCGCCGTTGCCACTCGCGCGGCCGATGATCCAGGCCAGCACGCGCAGGTTCTCGCCGTAGCCGGGCCACAGGAAACGGCCCTTTGCGTCGCGACGGAACCAGTTGACGTGGAAGATCCCCGGCAGCTTCGGCACGCGCTCGGCCATGGACAGCCAGTGGCTCCAGTAGTCGCCGAAGTTGTAGCCGGCGAAGGGCTTCATCGCCATCGGGTCGCGGCGCACGACGCCGACGTCGCCGGTCGCGGCGGCCGTGGTCTCCGAGGCCATGCCCGCGCCGAGCAGCACACCATGCGCCCAGTCGCCGGCCTGATAGACGAGCGGCGCAAGCGTGCGCCGGCGGCCGCCGAACACAATCGCGCTCAAGGGCACGCCCTGCGGCGCATCGGCCATCGGCGAGTAACTCGGATTCTGCTTCGCCGCAACGGTAAAGCGCGAATTGGGATGCGCAGCCGGGCCGCGTGCCGCATCGTAAGGGCGACCCTGCCAGTCGGTGACCGGCGTGCCCTCGTCGAGTCCTTCCCACCAGGGCTGGCGGTCGGCAGTCAGGCCGACATTGGTGAAGATCGTGTCGCGCCGGATCATCTCGAAGGCATGACGATTGGTCTTTGCGTTGGTGCCCGGCACCACGCCGAAGTAGCCGGCCTCCGGATTGATGGCCCACAGGCGTCCATCCGGCCCGGGGTGCAGCCAGGCGATGTCGTCGCCGACCGTCCAGATTTTCCAGCCGGACATCGCCGCCGGCGGAATCAGCATCGCGAGATTGGTCTTGCCGCAGGCTGACGGGAAGGCACAGGCGAGGTAGTGCGTCTCACCCGCCGGATTCTCGACGCCGACGATCAGCATGTGCTCAGCGAGCCAGCCCTCCTGGCGCGCCTGCCAGCTCGCGATCCTGAGCGCATGGCACTTCTTGCCAAGCAGTGCGTTACCGCCGTAGCCCGAGCCGTAACTCTGGATCTCGAGCGATTCCGGGAAATGCATGATGAACCGGCGCTGTGGATCGAGTTCGCCGATCGAGTGCAGGCCGCGCACGAAGTCCGGGTCGCGCGCGATGCGCGCGAGCGCCTCCGCTCCCATGCGGGTCATCAACTTCATGTTGGCCGCGACATAGGCGCTGTCGGTGATCTCGACGCCGCAGCGGGAGTAGGGCGAGTCGATCGGGCCCATGCAATACGGGATCACGTACATCGTGCGCCCGCGCATGCAGCCGTCGAACAGGGCCTCCATCCTCTGCCGCGCCTCTGCGGGCGCCATCCAGTGATTGTTCGGCCCGGCATCGGCTTGGGCGGCTGTGCAGACAAAGGTCAGGTGCTCGACGCGCGCGACGTCCGATGGATGCGAGCGATGCAGGTAGCAGCCCGGAAATTCACGGGCATTCAGTTCCAGCAACTCGTCAGCGGCCAGCATGCGGCGGAGCAGTTCCCGGTATTCGTCCTCCGAACCATCGCACCAGTGGACGCGCTCTGGCTGCGTGCGCGAGGCGACCTGCGCGACCCATTGACGCAGTTCGGACGGGGCCTCGGCGGGGGGTGAAATGCGTTCCGGTGCGGTCGCCATGCCAGCCTCACTGAATGGAGCGCGGATTATAAGCAGGTGGCCGCCGATTGGGCCGAAACTGCGCGAGGCCGCGCGCGAAACCCGTTGATCTCGAAAGGGATTGACAGGAGACTGCCCGGATGAGCACGAGCGGACATTTTGCCAGGCTGCTGGGGCCGCAGGGGCCGCTCGCGCGGGTCATCGAGGGCTTCGAATCGCGCCGCGAACAGCAACAGATGGCGGACTGGGTGGGGGAGGCGCTCGATTCCCGCGGCATACTCGCAATCGAAGCCGGCACCGGCACGGGCAAGACCTTCGCCTATCTGGTGCCGGCGCTGCTCTCCGGTCGCCAGGCGATCATCTCGACCGGCACGCGGACCCTGCAGGACCAGTTGTTCCACCGCGACCTGCCGACGGTTTCGAAGGCGCTGGGTCGCCCGGTGCGCGTCGCGCTCCTCAAGGGCCGCGCGAATTACCTGTGCCGCCACCGGCTCGATCTGGCCGAGACGATGCCGGCCCTGCCGGGATTCGAGCCGCCGAACCAGCGCATGATCGCGCGCATCCGGCGCTGGTCGCGCGATACGGCGACCGGCGATCTCTCCGAGGTCAAGAGCCTGCGCGACAACGATCCCGCGTGGGCCGCGGTCACCTCGACGCGCGAGAATTGCCTCGGCAACGAATGCCCCGAGTTCGCGCGCTGCCACGTGGTCGCGGCGCGACGCGAAGCGCAGGCGGCGGACATCGTCGTCGTCAACCACCACCTGCTGCTCGCGGACCTGGCGCTGAAGGACGAGGGTTTCGCGGAACTCCTGCCAGGTGCGGAGGCCGTCATCCTCGATGAGGCGCACCAGGTGCCCGAGATCGCCGCGCAGTTCTTCGGCCGCTCGCTGACTGCGCGCCAGCTGAGTGCGTTCGCGCGGGATACGCAGGCCGAGCTCGGACGCGCGGGTCTCGCGCAGAGCGTCGCGCGGGAGCGGCTGGCGGGCATCGAGGCCGCCATCGGCAATGCACAGACGGCGCTCGCCGGACTGGGCGAGCGCGTGGACTGGGAAGCGCTGCCCGAGGGCTTCCTGGCCGCGCTCGAGCAGTTGCGCGATGCGCTGGCAGAACTCGGGCCGGATCTCGCGGCGGCGGACCTGGAGGATGCGGGCCTGCGCCAATGCACGCGCCGCGCGGGCAAGATCGTCGAGTCGCTGCAGGCGCTGCTCGATGCCGGCGCCGAAACCGGGCTGCGCTGGGTCGAGACTTCAGCGCGCGGATTCACGGTGTCGTTCACGCCTTTCGAAGTGGCGACGCGCCTGGGGGACCTGATGAAAGCGCAGGGCGGCGCGTGGATCTTCACCTCGGCGACGCTCGCGGTCGGCGACGACTTCTCGCATTTCCTCGGCCGCATCGGCGCGCCTGCCGCGCAGACCGTGCGCATCGACAGCCCTTTCGATTTCGAGCGGCAGGCGCTGCTGTACCTGCCCTCCGGCATGCCCGATCCCGCGAGCGCCGCGTACACCGGGCGCGTGCTGGGCGAGGCGCTGCCGCTGATCGACGCGGCCGGCGGTCGCAGCTTCTTGCTGTTCACCAGCCACCGGGCGCTGCGCGAAGCGGCGCGCAGTCTCGCGGCGCTGCCCGATTTCACGCGGCGCTATCCGATGCTGGTCCAGGGCGATGCGCCGCGCGAGTCCCTGTTGAAGCAGTTTCGGGAGCTTGGCAATGCGGTGCTGCTCGGCACGGCGAGTTTCTGGGAGGGCGTCGACGTCCGGGGCCATGCCCTCGCGCTGGTCGTGATCGACAAGCTGCCGTTCGCTGCGCCCGAGGATCCGCTGCTGAAGGCGCGGCTCGAGGGCATCCGGCGGCGCGGCGGGAATCCGTTCAAGGAGTTCCAGCTGCCGCAGGCCGTGCTCGCCTTGAAGCAGGGCTTCGGCCGGCTGATCCGGGATCGCGAGGACTTCGGCGTGATTGCGATCTGCGATCCGCGCCTGCGCACCCGTGGCTACGGCGCCCTGTTCATCGGCTCCTTGCCGCCGGCGCCGGTGGTGACCGATGCGGCAGAAGCCGCATCCTTCCTGCGCCGACGCATCGCGCAGGCAGGCCTCGGGCTGCCCGAGGCGCGCGAGGCATGAAGCTGCTCGCGCTCGATACCGCGACCGAAGCCTGCTCGGCGGCCCTCTATCGCGACGGATCGGTGAGCGAGATCTACGAAGTGATCGGGCGCGGCCATGCCGATCGCCTGTTGCCGATGGTCGATGAACTGCTGACCGAGGCGGGACTCGCGGTTGGGGCGCTCGATGCGATTGCCTTCGGCTGCGGTCCCGGCGGATTCACGGGACTGCGCATCGCCGCCGGCGTCGCGCAGGGCCTCGCGGCGGGTCTCGACAAGCCGGTGGTGCCGGTCAGCGACCTCGCCGCGCTCGCTGCCGCAGGGGCACGGCAGAGGGGCACAGACCGCGTGCTGGCCTGCCTCGATGCGCGCATGGGCCAGGTGTACTGGGCCGCCTTCGATTGCAGCGGCGAGCGGCCGATCGCCGTCACCGAGGAACGCCTGGCGGATCCCACGGACGTGGTGCTGCCGGCGGGAGAGCCGTGGTTCGCGGCCGGCCACGGCTTTTCCGCCTATCCGGAGATGACCGAGCGCCTGCGCGGACGGCTTGCGGGCGTCGCGCCCGAGTTGCTGCCGCGCGCGGCCGATGTCGCGCGGATCGCGGCGCTCGAATTCGCAGCAGGGCCGGGGCTCGATGCGGCCCGGGCGCTGCCCGTCTATCTGCGCAACGAGGTCGTGCATCGGCGCTGAGGCTGAGGGGTGTCATAATTCTTCAACAATGAACCGTCACGCTGCACGACTACGCATGGCGGAAACCCGGATACTCGTCGTCGAGGATGAGCAGCCGATCCGCGACCTGATTGCATTCGGGTTGCGGCGCGCCGGCTTTCAGGTCGCGCTCGCCGGCAACTGCCAGGAAGCGCGTGCGAGCCTCGGCGATCGCCGGCCGGACCTGCTGCTGGTGGACTGGATGCTGCCGGACATGAGCGGACTCGAACTCACGCGCCAGCTGCGCCGCGATGCGAATACGCGCGACATCCCGATCCTGATGCTGACCGCGCGCGCGGAGGAGGGCGACAAGGTCGCCGGGCTGGAAGGCGGCGCGGACGACTACCTCACGAAACCCTTCTCTGCGCGCGAGTTGCTGGCGCGGATCCAGGCGGTGCTGCGTCGCAGTGCGCCGGCGGGTTCCGAGGAGCGCGTCACCGTCGCCGGGCTGACGCTGGATCAGGCGGGTCACCGCGTTCTCGCGGGGGATCGCATGATCAGCCTGGGGCCGACCGAGTACCGGCTGCTCGCCTTCCTGATGACGCACCCGGATCGCGTGTATTCCCGGGGCCAGCTGCTCGACCGCGTCTGGGGCGGCAATGTCTACGTCGAGGAGCGCACGGTGGACGTGCACGTGCGGCGGCTGCGCAAGGCGCTCGAGGCCAGCGGTCACGACCGCCTGGTGCAGACGGTGCGCGGTGCCGGCTACCGGCTCTCGGCGCAGGACCCCTGAGTGGTGTCCCCGGCCTGGTCATTCGCTCTCGCGCGGCTCGCGATCGCGATCGCGGTCGCGCTGGTGCTCGGGCTGATCTTCGGCCAGATCGGCCTGTGGCTCACGGTCGTGCTCGGCGGCTCGCTCGCCTGGCAGTTCGCCAACCTCTATCGCGTGCAGCGCTGGCTGCGCCATCGCTCGCACGAGGACCCACCCGATATGGGCGGCGTCTGGGGCGACATGATCGCCCTGATCGGCCGGATCTACCGGCGCAAGCAGTTCCACAAGCGGCGCGTGACGCAGTTGTTCCGCGAGTTTCGCCGGCTCTCCGCGGCGCTGCCGGACGGCGTCGTGCTGCTGTCGCCGGGCCGCGAGATCCTCTGGTTCAACCGCACGGCGGCGCGACTCCTCGGATTGCAGCGCAAGGCCGACCTCGGCATGCCGATCGAAAACCTGGTGCGTCATCCGGAGTTCTCGCGCTACCTGCGCGGCGCGGCGGGCGGCACCGGCGTCGTCGTGCGGCTGCAGGATGCGGATCGCTGGCTCGCGCTCATCGTCATCCCGGCCGGCGGCCAGCTCCTGCTGCTGGTGCGTGACGTCACGCGCGAGGCGCGGCTCGAGCAGATGCGCACGGATTTTGTTGCGAACGCCTCGCACGAGCTGCGCTCCCCGCTGACCGTGATCTCCGGTTACCTGGACCAGCTCGCCGACGACGATGGCCTCGATGCCGAATGGCGCGGGCCAGTCGTCGACATGCGTCGCCAGGCGGAACGCATGCGCGAGATCGTCGAAGACCTGCTCGAATTGTCACGGCTCGAAGCCAGCGCCGATGAGGCGCCGCAGGCCCGGGTGGACATGCCGGCCCTGCTGACGCAGTTGGTGCAGGAGGCGCGTGTTGCGGCGGCGACGCAGGCCGAACTCAAGCTCGAGATCGAAACCGCGGACGGCCTGCTGGGCAGCGAGCGCGAACTGCACTCGATCGCCTCGAACCTGCTCTCGAACGCAATCAAATACACGCCTGCGACCGGCGTGGTCACGGTGCGCTGGTCGCGGGATGACCAGGGCGCCCGGTTGACGGTGGCCGATACCGGCATCGGCATTGCGGCCGAGCACCTGCCACGGCTGACGGAGCGGTTCTATCGCGTGGACCGGGCCCGCGGACGGGCCAGCGGCGGTTCGGGCCTGGGCCTCTCGATCGTCAAGCACGGCCTGCAGCGCCATGGCGGGACGCTCGAGATTGAAAGCACGGAGGGCCGCGGCTCGAGTTTCATCGCCCGCTTCCCGCTGCGGCGTGTTGCCGCTTCCCAGGAGGACCTGCCGAGCCGCCTGATCGGCTGACATATTTCTGCAACAAATCCGCTATAGCGTATGCGGCGCCAGGTCGCGCCAAGGCCTGGGCGCCACGCGACCGAACAGGGCCAACGCATGGAGAATATTGTGCAGAAACCAGTGCTCGCAGTTGCCTTCGCCGCCGCGCTCGCGGCCTCCGCCGCGTATGCTCAGTCGGCGCGCGATTACATCAGCGTGGTCGGTTCATCGACCGTGTTTCCGTTCACCTCCACGGTCGCCGAGCAGTTCGGCCGCGGCAGCAAATTCAAGACGCCGAAGGTCGAGAGCACGGGCACCGGCGGCGGCATGAAGCTGTTCTGCACCGGCGTCGGCGTGCAGTATCCGGACGTCACCAACGCCTCGCGTCGCATCAAGGCCTCCGAGCTCGCCGATTGCCGCAAGAACGGAGTCGCCGAAGTCATCGAGATCAAGATCGGATTCGACGGCATCGTGCTGGCCAATGCGAAGTCCTCGCCGGTTTACCGGCTGACGCGCAAGGACATCTACCTGGCGCTCGCCAGGCAGGTGCCGGACCCGGCCGCCCCGGCAAAACTGATCGCGAATCCGTACCAGACCTGGAAGCAAGTCAATCCGGCGCTGCCCGCGGTGCGCATCGAAGTGCTCGGCCCGCCGCCGACTTCCGGCACGCGGGACTCATTCGTTGAGCAGGTGCTGGAGCCCGGCTGCAATGCCATCGCCTGGCTCAAGTCGCTGAAGGACGTGGACGAGCAGCGTCACAAGCAGGTCTGCACGACGATGCGCGAAGACGGCGCCTTCGTCGAGGCCGGCGAGAACGACAACCTGATCGTGCAGAAGCTGGCTGCCAACAAGAGCGCACTCGGCGTGTTCGGCTACAGCTTCCTCGAGGAGAACCTGAACGCCCTGCACGGATCGATGATCGAGGGCGTGGCTCCCGACTTCGAGACGATCTCGAGCGGCCGGTACCCGGTCTCGCGCGCGATGTTCGTCTACGTCAAGAAGGCGCACGTCGGCGTGATCCCGGGCATGAAGGAATTCATCGCCGAGTACACGAGCGAAAAGGCCTTTGGCGAGGACGGCTACCTGGCCGACAAGGGCCTGGTGGCGGCGCCGAAAGCCGAGCGCGAGAAAGTGCGCCGCGATGCGATGGCTTTGGTAACCCTGAAAGGCGTCTGATCTCGTACTCTTCCGCGGCAGTACCGACACCGGAAGGATTCAACCATGAAAAAAAATGGCATGACAGCGGCAGCGCTGGGCCTCGCGCTGTGCGCGCCACTCGCGGGCAACACCGCAACGGCGGGTGCAGGCGAGAGTGAAATCGAGCAGCTGAAGGCCCAGGTGGCCGCCTTGCTGCAGCGGGTCGAGCAACTTGAGCGCGGACAGGCTGCGGCGCCGTCGGCTGCGGCCGCGACACCGCAGGTCGAGACGCGCCTGGCGGCGGTCGAGGAGACCAACGACCGTCAGAGCGACCAGTTGGCGCAGGGCCTCGCGTCGTTGAGCGCAATGGACTGGGCGCGCAACATCAAGTGGAAGGGCGACCTGCGGTATCGGCATGAGCAGTTTGACGTCGAGGGCGTCAGTTCCGATCGCGTGCGCCACCGGCTGCGCGCGCGCTTCGGTCTCGAAGCGAAAGTGACGCCGACGCTTTCGGTCGGGCTCCAGGTCGCATCCAGCGAAGGGCGCGATTCGCGCTCGTCCAATGCCTCGCTCGACTCCGCCAGCCAGCACAAGGAGATCGGACTCGACCTCGCCTATGTCGACTGGAAGCCGCGCGAGAACCTGCTGGTGACGCTCGGCAAGCAGAAGCAGCCGTGGTTCAAGGCAGGCAACAGCCTGTTCTTCGACGGCGACGTCAATCCCGAGGGTGCGGCGCTCCAGTACGGCGGCAAGACCGGGCTGTTCGCAAAGGCATGGGGGTTCTGGCTCGAGGAGATGGGCGCATCCGCAGACTCCAACGTGATCGGCGCGCAGTTCGGCTACGCCTTCGGCAATGGCGTGACGGTCGCGGCGGGATACTGGGATTACGGCGCAATGCAGGACCAGCCGGTGCTGGCCTTCGCCGGATCGCCGGCCGGCAACAGCTCATACCTGGCCGGGGCCGATTGCCTCGGTGCGGGGGTCGTACGCTGCTACACCCACGACTACAACATCGCGGTCGTGGACGCACAGTGGACGGGCAGCATGGGTTCGCTGCCGGTGACGCTGTTCGGCGGTTACCTCGAGAACCTCGACCCGGGCACGCTGAACACCGGGCACAACCTGGGTTTCCAGCTCGGCAAGGCTGCCGATGCGGGGAGCTGGGAGTTCGGACTGATGTACCAGGATGTCGAGCGCGATGCCCAGGTCGCGGCGTTCATCGATTCCGACTTCGCCGACGGCCTGACGCAGGGGCGCGGCTATGTGTTGCAGGGCGCCTGGGCGCCGGTGAAGAACACGACGCTGAAAGCGACCTACTTCATCAACGAACGCAACTACGACACGCCGACCGAAGCGGACTACGAACGCCTGCAGCTCGATCTGAATTACAAGTTCTGAAGCAATGACGGGTGGGCTATCATGGATCAGTTCCGGCATGAGCCGACGGGAGTAAGGCCCATGGAGCCTGCCGATCTCGGTCAGCATATTTCACGCCGCTTCAATGAAGACATGGAACGCGTGCGCACGCGCGTACTGCAGATGGGCGGCTTCGTCGAGCAGCAACTGCAGCAGGCGGTCAAGGCGCTGGTCGAAGGCGACAGCGAACTCGGCGAGCAGGTCGCGCGGGACGACTACAAGGTCAACCGCATGGAAGTGGAGATCGACGAGGAGTGCGGGCGCATCATCGCCACGCGCCAACCGACGGCTTCCGACCTGCGCGTGATGGTCGCGATCATCAAGACGATCACCGACCTCGAGCGCATCGGCGACGAGGTCGAGAAGGTCGGTTTCATCGCCGCGAAGCTGGCCTCGATGGAAACTCCCTCCGACCATTACCGCGAGATCCGCCACCTCGGCCGGCTGGTCGTCAGCATGGTGCACGACGCGCTGCACGCGTTCGCGCGCCTCGATGCGGACGAGGCCTTCGAGGTCGCGCGCAGCGACCGCAAGGTGGACGAGGAATACGAGGCGATCCAGCGCCAGAACATCACGTTCATGATGGAAGACCCGCGCACGATCCGCCGCGCGCTCGAGATCATGTGGGTGGTGCGCGCGCTCGAACGGATCGGCGACCACGCCAAGAACATCTGCGAGTACACGGTCTACATGGTCCATGGCAAGGACATCCGCCACCTGTCGCTGGACGACGCCGAGCGGCAGATTCGCGATTCGGCGCTGGAGCGCCAGGGTTGAAGCTGCCGGGACGCCGGCAACTGCACTGGATGGGCTTCGGCGCCTGTGCGGCGGCCGTCGCATTCGCCTTCTACGTGCAATACGGGCTCGGCCTGCAGCCCTGCCACCTGTGCATTTTCCAGCGCGTGACCCTCGCCGCGATGGGGGTGGCCTTCCTGCTGGCGGCGCTGCTGCCGGTGGCCGGGTGGTCCCGGCTGTTCGGCACCGGCGTGATTGCCGTCACCGGGCTCGCGACCGTCGCGACCGCGGGGCGGCACGTCTGGATCCAGATGCAACCCGCCGGTTCGGTCGCACCCTGCGGCGCCGACCTGGATTTCATGCTGGACATCTTTCCGTTGACCGAGGTGATCCTCAAGGTCTTCCGGGCCGGCGGCGAATGCGCCAAGGTCGACTGGACGCTGCTCGGGCTCTCGATGCCGGCCTGGGTGCTCGGGCTTGCGCTCGCGCTGACCGTGGTCGGCGTCGGCAACGGGCTGCGCCGCGCCTGATCCTCAAAGCAGGCGCGCGAGCAGTTCCCGGTACACGCGATGCAACAGCTCGAGATCCTCGATGCGGCAGCATTCGTCGATCATGTGGATCGTCTCGTTGCCGAGTCCGAACTCGATGACTTCGGCGCCCATCGGCGCGATGAAGCGCCCGTCGGAGGTGCCGCCACCGGTCGAGAATTCCGGCACGACGCCCGCGATCTCCTGGACCACGACGGCGGCCGTCTTCGCCAGCCGGCCGGGCGGCGAGTAATAGGGCATCGCCGAGACGAACCAGTCGAGCGTGTAGCGCAGGCCATGCCGATCGAGGATCGCGTTCGTCGTCATCTTCAGGCTATCGAGTGTCTGCGCCGGCGACCAGCGCAGGTTGAAGCGCGCTTTCAGTTCGCCGGGGATCACGTTCGGCGCACCGGTGCCGGCACTGAGGTTGCTGATCTGGAAAGTCGTCGGCTGGAAATGCTCGCTGCCGGCGTCCCAGGTGCGCGACGCGAGTTCGACGATTGCGGGCGCGAATCGATGGATCGGGTTGTCGGCGCGGTCCGGGTAGGCGACGTGGCCCTGCACGCCATGCACGGTGAGCCGACCGGACAAAGATCCGCGCCGGCCGACGCGCAGCGTGTCGCCAAAATGGTTCTGGCTCGAGGGTTCGCCAACCAGGCAGTAGTCGATACGTTCGCCGCGCTCGCGCAGGACCTCGACCACGCGTCGCGTGCCATCGACCGACGGGCCTTCCTCATCGCTCGTGACCAGGAAGGCGATCGCGCCCTGAAAGGCCGGGCGTTCCGTGACGAAAGCCTCGGTCGCCGTGACCATCGCCGCCAGGCCGCTTTTCATGTCGGCCGCGCCGCGCCCGACCAAGCGGCCGTCGCGCACCACGGGTACGAACGGGTCCGAGTGCCAGTGTTCGAGCGGACCCGGCGGCACGACGTCCGTGTGTCCGGCGAGGCACACGAGCGGTCCCGGCCCGCCGCGGCGCACGGCCCAGAAATTATCGACCTCGCCGAAGCGCATGCGCTCGACCGCGAAGCCGAGCGGCTCGAGGCGCGCTATCAACAGTTCCTGGCAGCCGCCATCCGCGGGGCTGACCGACGGGCGGGAAATGAGCGCGCGGGTCAGGTCAAGTGTCGCCGACATCGGCACGGAGGTTACCCCGCGCAAAAAGGGGACGCATCCCTTTTTGAGGGCGGGCGCAAAAGGGATGCGTCCCCTTTTTCATGCGTGCAACATTCCGGTAACAATCGGGGCGTAGAAATGCCGGGTTGCGGCCACGCGGGCCGGGGAAGCGGATGTCAACGTCCACACTGATCCTGGTGCTGCTGGTGCTGACGGTCGTGGCCTACCAGTTCGGCCGCGCCCGCTCGCTACGCGTGGCCGGCGGGCCCCGCGGCGCGCGCAAGCTGCATTCGCTGCCGTCCTACTATGGTCTGCTGACCGCTATCTGGTGCGGCCTGCCGGCGCTCGTAGTGGTACTCGGCTGGCAGGCGTTCGAGAACCGCATCATCGCCGACCTGGTGATGCAGACGATGGCCGGCGACGTCGAGTCCCTGTCGAGCGGCGAGCTGTCGCTGGTGCTGAATGACGTGCGCAATGTGGTCGCCGGCAACGTTCTGCCTGCGGCCGTTGCGCCGGAAGTCGCTGCAGCCGCGGAGCGCTGGATCCGCCTCGACGGACTGAGCCGGACGGGCGCCGCCGTGCTCGCGCTCTGCGTCGCGATCGCCGGCGGCTGGATCGCGCTGTCGCGTATTTCGCCCGCGCTGCGCGCGCGCAACCGGGTCGAGCAGGTCGTGCGTTACGCGCTGCTCGGCTGCTCCCTGGTTGCGATCCTGACGACGATCGGCATCGTCCTGTCAGTGCTGTATGAATCGCTGCAGTTCTTCCGGCTGGTGCCGGTCGGCGAGTTCATCTTTGGCACGCAGTGGAGCCCGCAGCTGGCGATCCGCGCAGATCAGGCCGGTTCGTCCGGCGCCTTCGGCGCCGTGCCGCTGTTCGCGGGCACGCTCCTGATCTCGTTCATCGCGATGGCGATCGCGGTGCCGGTCGGCCTGTTTTCCGCGATCTATCTCGCCGAGTACGCGAGCCGCGGATTCCGCTCGGTCACCAAGCCGGTGCTCGAAGTGCTGGCCGGCATCCCGACGGTCGTCTATGGATTCTTCGCCGCGCTCACCGTTGCGCCGCTGTTGCGCAGCGCCGGCGAACAACTGGGCCTCGAGGTCGCATCCGAGAGCGCGCTGGCAGCGGGCCTCGTGATGGGCATCATGATCATTCCGTTCGTGTCGTCGCTCGCCGACGACATGATCACGGCCGTGCCGCAGTCGCTGCGCGACGGCTCCTATGGCCTGGGCGCCACGCATTCCGAGACGATCCGCAAGGTCGTGCTGACGGCGGCGTTGCCGGGCATCGTCGGCGGCGTGCTGCTCGCGGTGTCGCGCGCGATCGGCGAGACAATGATCGTCGTGATGGCAGCCGGCCTGTCGGCCAACCTGACGGCGAACCCGCTCGAGGCGGTTACCACCGTGACGGTGCAGATCGTGACGCTGCTGGTCGGCGACCAGGAGTTCGACAGCCCGAAGACGCTCGCGGCATTTGCGCTCGGCCTGGTGCTGTTTCTCGCGACGCTGACGCTCAACATCATTGCGCTGCAGGTCGTGCGGCGATACCGGGAGCAATATGAATAGCCCGGTCGTCGTTCGCGCGCCGCAACCGCAGAAGCAGGTCCGCGAACTGGTCGAGCGCGGCCTGCGCCGCCGCTATCGCGCGGAGCGGCGCTTTCGCGCCTATGGCTTCGCGGCCGCACTCTCAGGCCTGCTGTTCGTCGCCTTCCTGTTCCTCTCGATCATCAGCACGGGTTACACGGCGTTCGTGCAGACCTACGTGCGAATCGACGTGAATTTTGACAGGGAACTGATTGATCCAGAAGGGAGAAACGACGAAGAGACCTTGCGCAACGGCGATTTCGCCGGTGTGCTGAAGCAGTCCATCCGCGCGCAGTTTCCCGAGGTCGAGGGCAGGCGCGAACTGCGCCAGCTGTACGGCCTCATCAGCGAGATTGCGGCTTTCGACCTGCGGGACGAGGTGCTGGACGACCCGCAACTGGTCGGCCAGACCCGCGAGTTCTGGTTGATGGCCTCGGACGACATCGACCAGCTGGTGAAAGGCAAGATCGAGCGCGGGCTGCCCGAGGATCAACGCGTCGTGTCCGACCTTCAACTGGGCTGGCTCGATGCGCTGGTCGCGGACGATCGCATCGAGCGGCGCTTCAACCGCGTGTTCTTCACGGCGGGGGATTCGCGCGAGCCCGAGCAGGCGGGCGTGCTGGGCGCCGTGGTCGGTTCGTTCCTGATGTTGCTGGTGACGCTGCTGCTGTCATTCCCGATCGGCGTCGCGGCTGCCGTCTATCTCGAGGAATTCGCGCCGTCGAACCGTTTCACCGACCTGATCGAGGTCAACATCAACAACCTCGCGGCCGTGCCGTCGATCGTATTCGGGTTGCTCGGTCTCGCGGTATTCATCCAGTTCTTCGGCGTCCCGCGCTCCGCACCGCTGGTCGGCGGCCTGGTACTGACGCTGATGACGCTGCCGACGATCATCATCGCGAGCCGCGCCGCGATCAAGGCGGTGCCGCCCTCGATCCGCGAGGCGGCACTCGGCATGGGTGCTTCGCAGGTGCAGGTGGTCGCGCACCATGTGCTGCCGCTCGCGATGCCCGGCATGCTGACCGGCGCGATCATTGGCATGGCGCGCGCGCTTGGCGAGTCGGCCCCGCTGCTGATGATCGGCATGGTGGCGTTCATTGCCGATATTCCGGCGAGCTTCACGGATCCCGCGACCGTGCTGCCGGTGCAGGTCTTCCTGTGGGCCGACAGCCCGGAACGCGCATTCCTCGAACGCACCTCGGGCGCTATCATCGTGCTGCTGGCGTTCCTGCTGGTGATGAACGCCGCCGCAGTCATCCTGCGGCAGCGCTTCGAGCGGCGCTGGTGAACCCCGTGGATTCCGGAGACACTGGCATGGCGGTCGAGCCCGAAACGCAGAGCCGCAGCGCCGCGCTCGCGAGCGCAACCGCCGCCGCGGGGGGCAATGAACCGACCGCACGGCGCACGGTGGGCGAGGTGACGGTGCCGAACCCGGTGATGAGCTGCCGTCATGTCAACGTGCATTACGGCGACAAGCATGCGATCCGCGACGTGAGCCTCGATGTCGCGCACAACGAGGTGATCGCGATGATCGGGCCGTCCGGCTGCGGCAAGAGCACGTTGCTGCGCTGCCTGAACCGGCTGAACGACACGATCCCGAGCGCCGTCGTCACCGGCACGATCACGCTCGACGGCCAGGACATTTACGAGAAGCGCCAGGACGTCGTGCAGTTGCGCGCGCGCGTCGGCATGGTGTTCCAGAAGCCGAATCCCTTCCCGAAGTCGGTGTACGAGAACGTGGCCTACGGGCCGCGCATCCATGGTCTGGCCGCGGATCGCACGGAGCTCGACGAGATCGTCCAGACCAGCCTGCAGCGCGCGGGTCTGTGGGAGGAGGTCAAGGACCGGCTCGAAGACGCGGGGACCTCGCTGTCCGGCGGCCAGCAGCAGCGCCTGTGTATCGCGCGCACGATCGCGGTCGGTCCGGAAGTGATCCTGATGGACGAGCCCTGCTCGGCGCTCGACCCGATCGCGACGGCGCGCATCGAGGACCTGATCGACGAATTGCGCCAGAACTACGCCATCTGCATCGTCACGCACTCGATGCAGCAGGCGGCGCGCGTGTCGCAGCGCACGTCGTACTTTCACCTGGGCGACCTGATCGAGGTCGGGCCGACCGATCTCATCTTCACGAATCCGCGGCATCGGCTCACCGAAGACTACATCACCGGGCGTTTCGGCTGACGCTGCCCCTGCTGGCGTGCATTGCGCCGGCGGGGTCCATCGCTCGTTCGCTCAGCAGATCGGACATTCGC
>JBBEAB010000061.1:0-3067 GCA_040899645.1 Steroidobacteraceae bacterium | reverse complement strand
CGGATGGGCCCGCTGTCGGAGGCGATCACGGTGGACGTGGCCGGTGATCGTCCGCAGGAGGCGCCGTCCGGCGCCCGCTTCAGCGCGCCGGCGCCGCTGGTCGACGACCGCGGGATTCCCTGGCGCCGAGGCGGAGGGCCGCGCGCGATCACCGTCGCGGACGTCAACGGGGATGACACGCTCGATCTGTTCATCGCCGGCGCGCTCGAGGGCGCGGCATCGAATGCGGTGATCGTGAGACGAGGCGAACAGTACGTCCTCGATCGGACGCATCCCCTGTCGCGCGTCAACGGCGTGCGCGCCGCGCTCTGGGGCGACCTCGACGACGACGGACTGGTCGACGTCGTCCTGTGCCGCGCGGCCGGCGGCATCCAGATCTGGAGGCAGGCGCCGGCCGGACAGTGGGTTGACGTCACGGCTGCGAGCGGCGTTCGCCTTGCGCGCATGGAGATCGTCGACGGCGCGGTGTTCGACGCCGATCACGACGGCGATCTCGACATCTGGCTCGTCAACGCATCGGGTCCGAACGAGCTGCTGAACAACGATGGCGGCGGGCGCTTCAGGGCGATTGGCGCCGCGGCCGGAATCGCCGGCGACGGCCGACCATCGGTGGGCATCGCCGTGGCCGATCTCGATCACGACCGCGACACCGATGTGATCGTGCTCAAGGCCTCGCCGCCGCATGATGTCTTTCTCAATGGACGCGTGTGGGAATACCGGCGAGACGCGCAGGCGGCGATCCTCGCCGCCGCTCCCGCATCCGCGCTCGTGGCCGGCGACTTCGACGCCGACGGCGAGGTGGAGCTTTACACGGCCGGCGCCCGCGGCATCGAGCAGTGGCGCCGCGACTCCACGGGAACGTGGCGTGCAGCACCTGTTGCATCCGCCTCCGCTCGCGAAAATGCGGGCGAGCTACGGCGAGACCTCGCCGGAGCGGCCTTCGGCCGCGAAGGCGGGCCCGCTGCACCCGCCTCGCGATTGGCGATTGCCGACACCAACGGTGACGGCTCATGGGAGCTCGTCTCCGGATCCGCGGACGGTTGGATGATCGTCGACGTGGCGGCCGGCATGCAGGAGCCGACGATTGCGCCGGTTGCGGCGGGTGGCACGGCCGCGCGTGGCTGGTCGGTGGCGCATCTTGATGTTGCGGCAGGCCCATCTGTTGTCGGCGTGCGGGACGATGGCGTTCCGGTGATCTGGAGTCCGGGGCCGGGACGCCACGCGTATCTCGGCGTCCGTTTCTCCGGCCGCGATCCGGTGAGCGACCAGCGTCGTTCGAACGTCTCGGGCCTTGGCGCGCGCGTCGCAGTTCGAACCGCGTCGAGATGGACGTCATTCGAAACCACGCGTCTCGAATCCGGTCCAGGCCAGAGTCTTCAGCCCATGTCGATCGGGTTGGGCGGGGCGCCGCGCGCCGACTTCGTGGCGATTACCTGGCCGGACGGCGTCTTTCAAACCGAGATCGCGCTCGACGCGGGCCGGCTGCACCGCATTGCCGAAACGCAGCGCCAGCTGTCAAGTTGTCCGGTCTTGTTTGCCTGGGACGGCACGCGGTTCCGGTTCGTCACCGACGTGCTTGGCACCGGCGGCATCGGATTCTTCGAGCGTCCTGGCGTCTACTCGGCGCCGTTTCCGCAAGAGAACGTGCTGCTACCCACCGGCGCTGCTATACCAGCGGACGGCGCGTATCGGCTCAAGCTCGCAGAGCCGATGGAGGAAGTGACGTATCTCGATCGCGCGTCGCTGGTAGCCTATGACCTGCCTCCCGGATGGCGCATGGCGCTCGACGAGCGCAAGGCGATCGCCGGCCCCATGCCGACCGGCACGCCCCTGTTCTTTCGCGAGGAACGCCTCGCCATCCACGCCGTCGACGATCGCGGTGACAACGTGACCGCCACTCTCAGCGTGGCCGACCGCGCGGCGGTCGGGCCCGCGCACGTCGATCCGAATTTCATCGGCCTCGCGCGCCCGTACTCGGTCACGCTGACGTTCGATCGTCCGATCGATCGCGGCCCCGGCCGGCCCGTGCTGCTCGTTGACGGCTGGGTCGAGTACCCGTACGCGCAAACGGTCTTTGCCGCGTGGCAGGCGGGCGCCGTGTATGAGGCGCCCACGCTCGAGGCGCGCGATCGCCACGGACGCTGGCACGAGGTGGCGCCGCAGTTCGGCTATCCCGCCGGCATGCCGCGCCAGATGGCGCTGCCGCTGCCGCCGCTGCCGGCAGGATCGACGGCCCTGCGGCTCCGCACGTCACAGGAGATTTACTGGGATCGCATCGCGGTGGTGTATGCGGAGTCGTTGCCTGACGTGCGACGCCAGGTGTTGCCGCTCCGCGCGGCGCAGCTTGAATCCGACGGCTTCGCGAGAAGAACCACCGGCCCGCAGCGGGCGCCGCATTACGACGATGGCGCGCGCCTGCCGCTCGACGACACGCGGCATCAGCGCGGGTGGTACACCGAATTCGGCCGGATCGATCCGCTCGTCGCCGACGAGGATAGCGCCGTTGCGATCTTTGGTCCCGGCGAGGCCGTGGTCCTCGACTTCGCAGCGCCGGCGTCGCCGGTGTCTGAAGGCTGGACGCGCCGGCTCGTGCTCGAACTGCGCGGCTGGTGCAAGGACATGGATCTTTACACGCTCGATGGCGACACCATCGAGCCGCTGCCAGGACAAAATACCGCCGCGAGGGCGCGGCTGCACCCGCGCTTCAACACGCGCTACGCGTCGGGATATTGAGCCCAGGCCACCGATTGACGCCGATTGGACACCGATTAATCCTGTGCCTGCCTAGGATCGTACGTAGGGGCGGGTCTTCCGAAGTCCGCCTCTACGCGGTCGCGTTCGCGCTACCATAGTCGCGCCGTGAAGGTTGAATCCGTGGACAGGCGGAGCGTCCTCAAATCGGGCAGCGCGGCCTTGCTTGGGCTCGGCCTGGCTGGTTGCCGGAGTCTGGGTGGAGCGACTGCCCGAGTCGCGCGACCTGCGATTCGACTTGCGCTGCCACCAGTCCTGGCATCCTGGGATCGGATCATTCGAACGACGGTTGGCTTGCGGCCGCACCGGCCCGCGG
>JBBEAB010000060.1:52902-107555 GCA_040899645.1 Steroidobacteraceae bacterium | reverse complement strand
CGTCCGCTGCAACCGGTTGTTAGGCAGCTATTTCTTGAACTTGTCGACCGCCTCACTGAAAGCAGACTTCATCGAATCCCATGCGGACTCCACACCGTCTCTAATCGACTCCCACGCGTCTTCACTTGCGTCCGCGATTTCGGCAAGCTTGGTCTTGCCTTCTTCGATCTTGCCTTCGAGTGCTTCGATCTGCTTGTTCAACTCCATCTGCGCGTCGGCACTGGCTCCAGAGGCCTGTGCCTTGAGTTTGTCAACTACGGCTTTCCATTCGTCCAACTGGGCCTGCTTCTTTTGTTGATACAGTTCTTTCTCGTTCATGTCTTTCTCCTTTCTACTGTTGTGGTTTGGCGCCACGCTTCACCAAAAGCGCGACAGTAATTCCTGCGATGAACCCCGCCGCTGCGGTCAGGAACAGCACGACGATTCCTGGCATTTCTCCGGTCAACCAGAGAAAGCGAACTTGCCAGGACGCTTGGTTCTGGAGCACAACTGCCGCCAAAGCAACAACCATCACCAGAAGCAGCACCAGCTTAAATGATTTCATGTCACCTCCTTTCGTTCGAGCTTCGGTCAGATGCCTATGCTGCCTAACGTCCGCGTTGAGCGGTCCGCGCGACCCGCAACGCTTCACGGCCCGCTCCAACGCATTATTAGAGCGCATGCGCGCGATTCCGTTCGAGCCACAAGTGGACAAGTGGAATCAACAGCGGCGCAAACCAGACTACGCGAGATGCAATGTCAATTGCGTTTCCGACGATGAGCTTAAGTCCGAAGTCGTCGCCGGGTACCGGCGCACACTTGATGCACGATGCGACAATCTCCTGAATGTAGTTGCCTGTGGCGAGAATGACGACCTGAGCGGCGATGCTGCATAGCGCGATGCCCCCGCCCATCGTAGCTACTACCCACCAATAGTCCGGTATCGCCCTAAGCTGGCGACTACCACGTGCTGCAAATGTAAACGCAAGTCTAGCAAGCGCGACTTGTGGCGCAGTGAGGAGAACTGCTGCCATCAGTCCCGCGCAGATTTGCCAAATCGTCGAATCGATGACTTCACTTAGGAGACTCAAAGAGAGGAGCCACAAGACGGAAAGGGGCAGCACGCAAAGCACCAATTCCGCGGTCATCAGATTGCGACTGAGCTTCTCGGACATGCGCTCTAACGCCAATTGGGTATGAACATGACGTGATGTTTTACGTCATTTCTGGCCATTTATCATCCGGCGCGAGCGTAATTCCTTGACTGCGGTACCGCCGGTCAGATCTAACTTGGCAATCCGAAAATCCAGTAATGGCTACAACGCGCCGACCAGTACACCGACGATTGCCAGCGGGCAGATGTACTTCAGCAGCGCCAGCAGCACACCGCGTGCCAGTGGGCTCGCGCCGAAGTCGCCGGCGATAGTCCGGCGATCGAGCCGCCAGCCGACCAGCAGCGAGGTCAGCAGCGCGCCGATCGGCAACAGCACATTGGATGTAAAAAAGTCCGTCAGGTCGAAAATCGTGGCGGTCCCGAAGCGCTCGAACGCCGCGAGCGGGTGGAAGTCGTTCCAGTGATTGAATGAGAGCACGGTCGCGAGTCCCAGCACCCAGGCCACCGCGGCGACGAGCGCAATCGCTGGCGCGCGGCGCCATCCAAACCGCTCCATCAGCCACGCACCAGCCGGCTCGAGCCCGGCGATGGACGAGGACAGCGCGGCAAATGCCAGCAGCACGAAGAACAAGGTGCCGACGACCGCGCCGCCGGGCATGGCGACGAAGATGGAAGGCAGGACGATGAACGCGAGTTGCGGCCCTTGCGCCGGATCGATCGCCGAGCCGAACACCAGCGGAAAGATCAGCAGGCTCGACAGTATCGACGCCAGGATGATCGACAGCACCACCACCGCCGCAGATCGCGGCAGCGAGGTGCCGGGCGCGACGTGGCTGCCGTACGCGATCATGATCGCCATGCCGACGCCGGTCGCGAAGAACGCCTGGCCCACCGCGGCAAGCACCAGTTCGCCGCTCAATTGCGAAAAATCCACCTGCGTGAGGAACGCGATGGCCGGTTCTGCCGCACCCTGGTTGAGCGCGTAGATCGCAAGCCCGAGCAGGATGCTGAAGAGGCCGGGCATCATGACCTTGTTGCCGAGCTCGATGCCGCGATGCAGGCCGGCGGCGGAGATGACGACCGTCGCGCCCATGAATGCTGCATGCCAGAACGCGAGCCGCCAGGGGTCGGCGAGCAGGGCGTTGAACCGCGCCGTGATCGCCTCGTGGTCGAGCCCGGCCGCGGCACCGCTCGCGTAGGTCTGCACGTAGGAAAACACCCAGCCGCCGATCACGCTGTAGTAGGTCATGATCAGGAAGACGGCGAGCGTGCCGAGCACGCCGATCGCCGCCCAGCGCGTGGATCGCCCAACCGCTGCCGCAACGCGGCCGCTGCCCAGCGGCACGTTCGGTCCGCCGCGGCGCCCCAGCATGAACTCAGCGGTCAGCAATGGGATCGCGATCACCAGGCAGGCGGCCACGAACACCAGCACGAACAGTCCGCCGCCGTACTGACCGGCGAGAAACGGAAACCGCCACAGGGTGCCGAGCCCGACCGCAGCGCCGGCCACGGACAGATAAAAAGCGAGATTGGACGACCAGGTTTCGACGTGCGCGCGCGTGCTCACAGGCCGGAATACTAGTCGAGACCGGCGGCGGCGTCCTGCATCCAGTCGAACAGCCACTGGCCAACCGACCGATCGACGACGCACTCGAAGCGTTCATTTGTCGGGCGGCGCAGGATCACCGGGACTTGGGCAAGGCGCGTGCGAGTGCAGGCTTGCAACCCGAATGCAGTCGCCGCGAAGTCGAGCCCGCAGCCACGCGCAAGCAGGTCGGCGGCGCGCGGTCCGTCTAGCGCGAGTGTCACGTGGGCATCGGAGAGATCCGTGATCGCACAGGCTTTGCGTCCGCAGCCCGTGCGCGCGGCATCGAGCAGCTCCGCAGCCTCGTGCAGGGACGAGAGCAGCAGCCAGGTATCGGGTGCGGTCCGGCAGATCACCGGATCGTCGCCGCTCCAGGTATTCGGAGTCTCCGGTAGCGATCGCCCGGCAATGCGCATCGCGCTGACGATCTTCGGCGTATGTGTCGCCAGCCGCAGCGCAATGACGGTGCGTGCCGGCAGCACGGCGAGACTGAGCGCATCGCCGTAAACACGGCCGCCCGCGGGCATCGCGGACTGCGGAACAAGCGAGGCGATCCGGTCAGTCATGGAGCCGCTTGCCCTCCGGATCGTAGAAAGCCGGCGTCACGACGGTCGCCGTGCCGGAGCGGCCGAGATCGTGTACGGCAATCGTCTCGCCGAGACGCGCCCGCCCGCCGCGCAGCATCGCGAGCGCGATCGGCCGTCCGAGCGCGGGCGATACGCCGGCCGATGTGACCCAGCCGTCGCTGCCTTCCGTCGTGCCGGCGAGGCGCAGGTGCGCGCCGGCCACCAGAACGGTGACGTCATCTGCCGCGAGGCCGACGAGCTGCAGGCGATCGGCGCGCAGGTTGTCCGCCCGACGCAGCGAGCGTTTGCCGATGAAATCCGTCTTCTTGCGCGCCGCGACCTCGCCCCAGCCAGTGTCGGCTGGCGCCGTCGTGCCGTCGGTGTCCACGCCGACGTGCAGGTATCCCTTCTCGAGCCGCAGCAGCAGCAGCGTCTCGATGCCATAGGGCACGATGCCAAACCCGGCGCCGGCGGCGAGCAACTCGCGCCATAACGCAGCACCGTAGCGCGCCGCCACGTTGATCTCGTAACCGAGCTCGCCGGAGAAACTGACGCGATAAAACCGCGTCGCGACGCCCGCGAGGCGCCCTTCGCGCACGCTCATGTGTGGAAACGCCGCGGCGTCGAGCGCGATGTCGGTCTCGACCTTCGCGAGCAGGTCGCGGGCGCGCGGGCCGGCCAGTGAGATGGTCGCCCATTGCGAAGTCACCGGTGTGACGAACACCTTGAGCTTTGGCCATTCGCACTGGCGCCACTCCTCGAGCCAGTGCGCGATGCGCGTGGCGCCGCCGCTCGTGGTCGTGATCACGAAACGCTCGGCACCGAGCCGGGCGATGGTGCCGTCGTCGATGATGACGCCGCTCTCGTTCTGCATCAGGCCGTAGCGCACGCGGCCTGTTTCGAGCGACAGCACATTATTGATGTAGAAGCGGTCGAGGAAGCGCGCCGCGTCCGCGCCGGTCACTTCGATCTTACCGAGCGGCGAGGCGTCGAAGAGGCCCACGCCCGCGCGCACCGCCGCGGCCTCGCGCTGTACGGCACGTTGCGTCGTTTCGCCGGCGCGTGGATAGCAGGCGGGGCGCATCCAGCCGCCGGCCTCCCACCAGTGCGCGCCCAAAGACTCGTGCTCCGCATGCGCGGGCAGCAGCCTGCGCGGCGCGTAGCGCGGGCCAGTCTGGCGGCCGGCCAGTGCGCCGAGCGTGACCGGCGTGTAGGGCGGGCGATGCGTGGTCGTGCCGACATCGGCGGGGTTCCGCCCGGTAAGTTCCGCAACCGTCAGCAGCGTGTTGAGGTTGCTGGTCTTGCCCTGGTCCACCGCCATGCCGGCGGTCGTGTAACGCTTCAGCAGTTCGATGTGCGTGAAACCTTCCCGTAACGCGAGTTCCACGTCGGCGATCGTCACGTCGTGCTGGAAATCGAGCCACTGGCGACGGCTGCGGCCGGCCGTCGTGCGGAATTCGCCGACGGTCGCCGACAGTGCCGGTTCGTCCACGGATGGCAGCCGGACCAGCGCTTCCTGCGGCAGGCCCGCGCGCTCGAACGCGCGCGTCGCGGCCTGGGCGGCGTCGGCGAAACTTGCGCCAAGCGTTGTGCTGCCCGCGACGGCGCCAGCACACAGAAGCGGCGCCTCCCGATCGCGCGGCAGGAAGGCGCGGCGCGTATCGTCATAGCGGAGCGTGCCGCGCGCCTGCGAATAGAGATGTACCGCCGGCGCCCAGCCACCCGACATGCCGAGCGCATCGCAATCGATGTCGCGCGTGCGGTCGACCGCACCATTCGCATCGAGCGTGCCGATGCGCACGCGCCGCAGCGCTCGACCGCCGGATGCCTTCAGCACGACCGTGCCGGCACTCACCTGGACGTCGCGCGCGCGCAGCGCCTCGGCCAGTTGCTGCGGAACTTCCGGGCGGCTGTCGATCAGCAGCGGCACCTCGATCCCGGCGGTGGTCAGGTCGAGCGCCGCGAGGTAGGCGGAGTCGTTGTTGGTTGCGAGCATGACGCGGCGGCCCACGGCGACCGCATAGCGATTGGCGTACTGGCGCACGGCGCCGGCCAGCAGGATGCCCGGCAGGTCGTTGTGCTCGAATACCAGCGGCTGTTCGATCGCGCCGGTCGCGAGCAGCGTCTGCTTCGCCTGCACGCGCCAGTAGCGTTGCCGGATGGCGCGCGTCGCGTTGTGCAGGTCGAGCCGTTGCAGGAGGCCGGCGTGGCCATGATCGTACAGCCCGAAGGCGGTGGTGCCGGTCAGCAGCGTGACGTTGCGGGAAGCGGCCAGCTCACCGATCACGCTCGCGAGCCACACGACGACCGGCGCATCATTGAGGAGCGTGCTGCCGCCGAGCAGCTGCCCGCCGCATTCGAAATCCTGCTCCGCGAGGATCACGCTGAGTCCCGCGCGCGCGGCGATCTGCGCGGCCTGCAGTCCCGCGGGCCCGCCGCCGACCACCAGCAGGTCGCATTGCGCGTTGACCGCCTCGTAACGCGCCGGGTCCGGCAGTCGCGGCGGCTGCGCGATGCCGGCGGCGCGCCGGATCCATCCCTCGTAGAAATGCCATGACGGCCATTTGAAGGTCTTGTTGTAGAAGCCGGCGGGCCAGAGCGGCGCGGTGTAGTCGAACGCGCGTCCGAGATCGAAACGCAGGCCGGGCCAGGCGTTCTGGGTGCGCACCTCGAGCCCCTCGCGCACCGGGATCATGGTCGCGCGCGCCGAGGGTTCGAGTTCCGCGCCACGACCGAGCGTGACCAGGCCGTTGGATTCCTCGACGCCGGCGCACAGGATGCCGCGCGGACGGTGGAATTTCAGGCCGCGACCAACGATGTGGATGTCGTTGGCGAGCAGCGCGGAGGCGATCGTGTCGCCGGCGAAAGCCGGCAGCGTGCGCCGGTTCCAGCGGATCGCGATCGGCTGCGAGCGGTTGATGTGACCGCCGTGTTCGAGCCGGTAGCCCATCAGTGCGCGACTCCCGAGGCCGCGCCTTCGTCCACCAGCGCGCCCGACGCAAAGCGGTCGAGCCCGAAGGCGGCGATCAGTTCATGCGGCCGGTCGTGCGCCATGGTCCAGGCCATGGTTTCGCCGCCGGCGGGAATCGCCTTGTAGCCGCCGGTCCCCCAGCCCGCGCTGACATAGAGCCCGGCCACCGGCGTGAGACCCATCACCGGGCTCGTGTCGGGCGAGATGTCGACGAGCCCGGCCCACTGGCGCATCACGCGCAGGCGACCGAGGCACGGGAACAGTTCGACCGCACCCTGTGCGTTCGCCTCGAACATCGGCAGGCCGCCGCGCTGCGCATAGGAATGAAAGACGTCCGCGCCGCCACCGATCACGATCTCGCCGCGATCCGTCTGGCTGACATAGACGTGAATCGTCGCCGACATCATCACCGTGCGGATGAGCGGCTTGACCGGCTCCGTCACCATCGCCTGCAGCGCCGTGCTGTGGATCGGCAGCAAAACACCGGCTTTCCGCGCCAGCACGCTCGAATGTCCGGCGACGGCAAGGCAGACCTTCAGCGTGGCGACCGGCCCCATGTTCGTCTCGACACCCGTGACACGGCCGCTTTGCAGCGTGAAGCCGGTGACCTCGCAGCCCTGCACGATGTCCACGCCGAGCTTGCCCGCCGCGCGCGCGAATGCCCAGACGACTGCGTCGTGCCGCGCAATGCCGCCGCGCCACTGCACGGCCGCGCCCTCGATCGGATAGCGGCAGCTGAAGTTCAGCATCGGCTCGGCGCGTCGCAGCTCGTCCGGCGAGAGCAGGTCGGCATCGACGCCGTTCATGCGGATTGCGTTGACCGAGCGGCGCAGCAGTTCGAGCTCGTGCGGGCTGTGCGCGAGGCTGATCTTGCCGCGCTGGCTCAGCATGACGTTGTAGTCGAGTTCGCGGCTGAGGCCTTCGTAGAGGCGCAGCGAGCGCTCGAAGAACTTCGAACTCGCGAGATGGAAATAATCGGAACGCACGACCTGCGTGTTGCGTCCGGAGTTGCCGTGGCCGATCGCGCCGCGCTCGAGCACCGCGATGCGGCGCAGGCCGTGGTCCTTCGCGAGGAAATACGCGGTCGCGAGGCCGTGGCCGCCGCCGCCGACGATCACCGCGTCATAGGCGGGCTGGAGCACCGGTTGGCGCAGCACGCGCGGCCAGTTGCGATGGCCGTTGACCGCGCCCCTGGCGAGGGCCAAGAATGAATAGCGTTGCATGGCTGACCGGATGGGATCATAGAGCATGCTCAGGATCGAGTGCCCGTGGTGCGGAGCCCGTGACGAGCCGGAATTCACCTATGGCGGGGAAACGCAGATCTCGCGCCCGCCGCCAGGCTGCAGCGACGGGGAATGGGCGCAGTACCTGTATGTCCGCTCAAACCCGAAGGGCGAGCATGCGGAACGCTGGTGCCACACCCACGGTTGCGGTCAGTGGTTCAATGCGCTCCGCGACACCGTGACCCACGAGATCACTTCGACCTGCCGGATGGGAGAGGCGCCGTGATTTCGACGACGAGGTCGGCCGGCTTCGACTGATTGCCGGAGTCGTCCACGGCGACGACCCGAGAACGAGCGGGATGGACGGATTGGTCTCGCTAGCCCCGCTTCCGGGCGATCCGGGAATTGCGCCCGCTTGCTGAGGTCATCAGGGCAGGCGGGTCAGCGTGGTGCGGCCGAAGCTGTGCCACGCGCCGTCCGGTCCCAGCACCTCGTCGCGGACCTCGAGGCCCGCATCGGAAATCCGGTAGCTGCTGCGTCCGCGTTCGGTCTCCGCCGTTCCCCACAGGATCGTCATCGCGGCGCTCTCGTCCACGCTGCCGGTCAGCGGAAAACTGACGCCGCGCGAATCGAACCAGGTGCCGGCGATCGTGCCGTCGGCCTGGATACGGTAGTAGGCTTCGGCCTGAAAGCGCCACTCCTTGCCGTCCGGCGCGCTCATGCGGTTGTCGAAACTGAGCCGCAGGAACCGGCCATCGAGCACGGCCTCCCAGCGCATCTGCTGGTTCGACGGCATGCCGCGGACTTCGCCCGTGCCCTGCCAGTGGCCCGCGAGCTGTTCAAAGAACCGTGCGGCCGGGCTTTCTTCGGCCATCGCGGGCACCGCTGCGAGCCACAGCGCCAATGCGCGCAGCAGGGTTTTCATGTTGGCGCTCCGCCCGGCTGATACACACTCAATATGTGTCCGTCCGGGTCGAGGAAATCGGCGGACAGGCCGCCGTCCGGTGTTTCGCTGACCGGTACGACGATCTCGACACCCTTGGCGGCGAGCGATTCGACCACCTCGTAAATGCCGGATGCGAGCCGGAACACGACGATCGGCGTGCGCCCGGCTGGCTCGTCGCGCCGGATGAACACGAGTTCGACGGCACCGGAAGTGGCGAGCGCGAAGGGCCCGTCGTGGCCTTCGAGCATGCGCGGCTCGAGGCCGATCGCGTCGCGGTACCAGGCGACGGTGTGCGCGAGGTCGCGTACGAAGAACACGACGGCGCCGACCGAGGGATTGCGAAGCATGATGAGACCTCCTGGGGACTGCTCATCCTACAGTTGCCGCCGATCCTGGAAATGTGAGGTCAGCGCGTGCGAATGGCGAGCAGGTGGCCGTCTGGATCGTGCGTGCCGATACCGGGCGTCCCGCGCAGATGGTGCAGCAGCGCGCGCCGGATCAGGCCGAAATCGAGGCGCGCCGCGCCCAAGCGCCGTGGTTCCGCATAGGCGAGGGCGAGCGCCTCGCGCCGCAGTGCTTCGGGCAGGCCGCCGAGCGCGCGGCGCAGCGCGGTCAGGCGCTGGCGAAACGCGGGCGGTTTCAGGCCAAGCACGAACTGGATTTCGTCCGCGTTCAGGCCGTAAAGCGCGAGCACCGCGACCCGGCGCGTGCCGTCGCTCAGGCGACCGAGAATCGCGTCGCGGCTGTCGTCGGGCTGGGCGGCGATGACTTCCACGGGCTGATCCGCTGCCCAGCGCGTGTCGCGCGCGCGGCGGCGCGACTCGCCGCGCGCAGTTTCAGCAGCGATGTTGCGAAGCGTCCCCGCGAGCCATGCGCGATCCGCGTCGCTCGCGAACTCGAAGCGGCCCGCCTGGATGCCGGCGAGCAGGGCCTCCTGCAGGAGATCAGCGGCTTCGGTCGCGATTCGCGCATGGCGTCGCGCCATCGCGAGGCATTGGCGGTACTCGGCGAGGGTCATGCGCGCGCCGCTACGAAATAATCAGGGACGTGAACATCAGGGCGCAGCTGCGACGCGCTTGACGCCGGAAACGTGCGATGAAATCGCGCGCCACCGCCCGTCGCGCTTGATCAGCACGTTCGTTGACTGATAGGTGGAAACATAGGGACCCGCCGCATCCTTGCCGCGGACCGTTCCTTCGCCGGCGACGATCGCCGTGCCGTTCTCGAAGACCTCCAGCCGCTTGATCCTGAAAACGAGCGAGTCATAGCCGGGTGGGTGGTTGCGAATGTAGGTGAGTTCATCGCCCTTGGTGAACCAGTTGCCCTCGGCATCGATCAGTCGAAACTCATCGGCCAGGATGCTGTCGAGCAGCGCGATATCCTGTTCGGCGTAGGCCTGGGGCCAGAGCACTTCCTTGAGTTGGCGCAGCGTGGCCTGGTCGGAATCATCGGCAGCGGTGACGGTCGGTGCCGCGAGGCACAGCAGCAGCGCGAGCCAGGGCGCGAGGCGGATACCGATGCTCATGCAATGCTCTCCGGACAGGCTTCAGGATACTGTCGAGTGTCGCCGGCGCCAAATCGTTCCCCGGTCGGCCCCGGGATCGTTTTCATCCCGCCGGAGGCCGTCCGGTACAATCCCGCCGATGCCCCTGTCCGTAGTCATCCTGGCCGCCGGCCAGGGCAAGCGCATGGCGAGCGACCTGCCCAAGGTGCTCCAGCCACTCGCGGGCCGTCCGCTGCTGGGGCACGTCATCGACGCCGCCCGCACGCTCAAACCCGTTGCGATTCATGTCGTGCACGGCCACGGCGCTGAGCGCGTGCGCGCGGCATTTCCCGAACCGGATCTGAAGTGGGTGCTCCAGGCCGAGCAGCAGGGCACGGGCCACGCGCTTGCCCAGGCGATACCCGGTATTCCGGATGAGCACACGGTCCTCGTGTTGTATGGCGACGTGCCGCTGATCGAGCCCGCGACGCTGCGGGAACTGGTTGCGAAATCCGGCCCGAAATCGCTCGTATTGTTGTCCGCAATCCTCCCGGATCCATCTGGCTATGGCCGTGTGATCCGCGATACCGCCGGCCGCGTGGCGCGGATCGTCGAGCACAAGGACGCCAACCACAAGGAACAGGCGGTCGCGGAGATCAACACGGGCCTGCTGGCGGCGCCGGCCGGGCGGCTGCGCGGCTGGCTGGCGGCCCTGAAATCCGACAACGCCCAGAGCGAGTATTATCTGACCGACTGCATCGGCGCCGCCGTGCGCGACGGTTGTGCAGTCGAGGCCGTGGTCGCCGAGTCGGCAACGGAGGTGCTGGGGGTGAACGACAAGCTGCAGCTTGCCGAAGTCGAAGCGGCGCACCGCCGCAGCCGCGCGACGGAACTGATGCGCGCGGGTGTAACGATCGTGGATCCCGCGCGCGTGGACATCCGCGGCGAGGTCGCCTGCGGGCGCGATGTCACACTCGACATCAACGTCATCCTCGAAGGCAAGGTCAAGCTCGGCGATCGCGTCCGCATCGGTCCGGGTTGCGTGCTGCGTGACTGCGAGATCGGCGCGGGCACGGTTATCAACGCGCACTGCGTGCTCGAATCGAGCGTGATCGGTGCGAACTGCGCGATCGGGCCGTTCGCGCGCATGCGTCCCGGAAACAGGCTCGCGGACGGCGTGCACATCGGCAACTTCGTCGAGGTGAAGAACAGCACGATCGGCCAGGGCAGCAAGGCCAATCACCTGAGCTACGTGGGGGACACCGACGTCGGATCGAAAGTCAATGTCGGTGCCGGTACGATCACCTGCAACTATGACGGTGCGAACAAGCACCGCACGACAATTGACGATCGTGCGTTTATTGGTTCCGGCACCATGCTGGTGGCGCCGGTCTCGGTCGGCGCCGATGCGACGATCGGCGCGGGCTCGACGATCACCAAGCCGGCACCAGCCGGCAAGCTGACGGTCGAACGCAGCCGCCAGCAGACGATCGACAACTGGAAGCGTCCGGAGAAGAAGCCGGAATAGGGAGCCGCATGACTTCAGGGACGGACAGCGGCCGGGCGGGCGTGGGTTTCACGCTGGAGCCGCGTGAGGGCTATCTTTATCTGCACCTGCCCCCGGGATTCGAGATGACGCCGGACAGCATGGCGGCGCTCTGGACGGCGATGAGCAAGGCCTGCCGCGAGCACAACCTGCGGCGTGTGCTGGCCGAAGGCGACAACGTGCGCCGCCGCCTGACGCCGATGGAATCCTTCGATCATGCGGGCCTCGCCGCGCGGCTGATGCCGGGGTTGTCCGTGGCCTGTTGCTTCCGGGGATTCAAGCCGGACGAGCAGACCGCATTCTTCCGCACGGCCGCGATGAATCGCGGGGTCCGGGTCGAGTTCGTCCAGGACCTGAATGCGGCGCTGCGCTGGCTGGGCGCGGGGTCCTGAGCGGTTTCCACGGATTCTGTGAAATGGGCCCGGCGGCGGCTCGGGTCACTTTGGATTAGAATGCTGCGACCGCGGCACCGGGACCCACTCCCGGCGTGAGGTCCATCGGCAATGTGCGGAATCGTCGGAGCGGTCGCTGACCGCGACATCGTCCCGATCCTGATCGACGGCCTGAAACGCCTCGAATACCGGGGTTACGACTCGGCCGGCGTCGCCGTACTGAACGGAGGCACCACGGTCGCGCGCCTGCGCGCGGTCGGCAAGGTCGCCAGGCTATCGGAAGCACTCGTCGCGACGCCCACCGCCGGCCACCTCGGCATTGCCCATACGCGCTGGGCCACGCACGGCGTGCCGAATGAGCGCAATGCCCATCCGCACATCTCGCGCGACAACGTGGCGATCGTGCACAATGGCATCATCGAGAACCACGAAGAACTGCGCGCCGAGCTGGAAAAGCGCGGCTACGAGTTCAGTTCCGAGACCGACACGGAAGTGATCGCGCACCGCATCCACCATCACCTGGCCGGTAGCAAGGACCTGTTCGCCGCCGTGCAGAAGACCGTGGCGGAGTTGCGCGGCGCCTACTCGCTCGCCGTCATGTGGGGACAGGACCCGGACTGCATCGTGCTCGCGCGCGCCGGCTGCCCCGCCCTGATCGGCATCGGCAAGGACGAGAACTTCGTCGCCTCCGACATCGCGGCGCTGCTGCCCGTCACCAAGGAGTTCATCATCCTGGAGGAGGGCGACGTCGCCTGCATCCGCCGGAAGAGCATTCAGATCGTCGATGCCGCGGGCCGCAAGGTGGACCGGCCTTCCTATATCTCCGCGCAGTCGGCGGAATCCGCCGAGCGCGGCGATTTCCCCCATTACATGCTGAAGGAAATCCACGAGCAGCCACGCGCCGTCGCCGAGACGCTTTCCGAGCGTGTGGCCGGCAGCCGCCTGCTGTCGCAGGCCTTCGGACCGGCCGCGATGGAAGTGTTCAAGCGCACGACCTCGGTGCACATCGTTGCCTGCGGCACGAGCTATCACGCGGGCGTTGTGGCGGGATATTTCATCGAGCAGCTGTGTCGCGTGCCGTGTCGCGTCGAGATCGCGAGCGAGTTCCGCTACCGCGACCCGGTGGTGCCGGCAAATTCCCTGTTCGTCTCGATCTCGCAGTCGGGCGAGACGGCCGATACGCTCGCAGCGCTGCGCCTCGCGCGCAAGGCTGGCTTCCTCTCGACGCTCGCGATCTGTAACGTGCCGGAAAGCTCGCTGGTACGCGAGTCGGAGCTCGTGCTGCTGACCCGCGCCGGCCCCGAAATCGGCGTGGCGTCCACCAAGGCCTTCACGACCCAGCTCGCCGCGCTCGGCATGCTGGTGATCGCGATCGGCAAGCACCATGGCTTTTCCGCGGAGCGGGAGCAGACCCTGGTGCATCGCCTGCTGGAGCTGCCGGCGATGCTCGAGCAGACGCTGGCGCTCGATCCGGTGATCCGCGAACTGGCGAAACAGATCGCGCCGAAGCACCATGCGCTGTTCCTCGGCCGCGGCGCCATGTTCCCGATCGCACAGGAAGGCGCGCTGAAGCTGAAGGAGATCTCCTACATTCACGCCGAGGCCTACGCTGCGGGCGAACTGAAGCACGGGCCGCTCGCGCTGGTGGATGCGGACATGCCGGTGATCGCGGTCGCGCCGAACAACGACCTGCTCGAGAAGGTGAAGTCAAACCTGCAGGAAGTGCGCGCGCGCGGCGGCATGCTCTATGTGTTCGCCGATCCGGAATCCGGCATCGAACCCTCGGATGGCGTGCAGGTGGTCACGATGCCGCGGCACGTGAGCTACTTCCAGTCGCCGGCCGTCTACACGCTGCCGCTGCAGCTGCTCGCGTATCACACGGCCGTGCTGAAGGGCACGGACGTGGACCAGCCGCGCAACCTCGCCAAAAGCGTCACCGTCGAATAAGGGGACGCATCCCTTTCTATTGGGGACGCATCCTTTACTTTTGGCCGGTGCGGCGTTTGAAAGAGATGCAAGGAAATCGGGAGTAGCGGATGCGTCCCCAATAGAAAGGGATGCGTCCCCAATCTATGTTCGACGCCGGTTTCTACCAGCGCTATTACGTGGACCCGCGCACGCGGGTCGCCTCCCGCGCGGATGCCGTGCGGCTTGGACGCTTCGTCTGCAGCTACGCTGCGTACCTTGGCTTCGCGGTAAAGCGCGTGCTCGACGCCGGCTGCGGCCTCGGCCACCTGCAGGCGCCGGTCCGCGAAGTCTTTCCGCGCGCACGCTACGTGGGCCTCGAAACCAGCGACTACCTGTGCAGGCATTACGGCTGGGTGCAGGGCAGCATCGCGGAGTACCGCCCGGCCGCGCCTTTCGACCTGGTCTTCTGCCACGACGTCCTGCAGTACCTGGACGATCGCGAGGCGGTCCGTGCACTCGCGAACCTGGCGCGGCTCTGCCGTGGCGCCCTCTATTTCAGCGTGCTGACGCGGGAAGACTGGCGGCGGAACGCAGACCGCGCGCGGACGGATTCCGGCGTGAGCCTGCGCCCGGCCTCCTGGTACAGGACCCGCCTGGCACGGCATTTCCGGCCCCTGGGTGGGGGATTGCTGGTCCGGCGCGGTTTCGACCCGCTGCTTTGGGAGCTGGAACGGCCCTGGCTGGCGGCCGAAACGCGCCGACGGCCCCGCCGCAGGCCGAATTGATCTAAAATTGGCGCCTGATTCATGGCCCCACGACGGGCCAGCAACATGGGGAGTGATCGACGATGTCGATTCTGAAGACGATGGGCCTGCGTGCCCTGGGTACCGCCTCGGCGGCGGTGTTGGCGCTCGCGGGCTGCAGCGGCAGCGGCAGCAGCAATGACGACCTGCCGCTGATCCGCGCGACGCTGTCGGTCAAGAGCGTATCGCAGGGCGGTGTCTGCGAGTCGGTGCGCGTGCGCATGACGCCGAAGGAATTCATCGGCAAGGCGAACAAGTACGCCAACAACCGCATGATGGTTGCCGAGGTCAACATGACCGGGCCGACCGACGAGAACGGCGCACCGATGTGCAACGGCACGGGCGAGACCCTGCCACTGGCGCCGGGCAACTGGGAATTCAGCGTGGCGCTCGCCTCCGGTTCGACCAGCTGCACGCGCAACATCCAGGCCGATGGCGACCTCGTGATCCCGTTCGTTGACGGCATCGACGGTTGCGGCGGCAATGGCGCAGCCGCAGACGACCTGATGCCGGCGGAAGGCGAGATGCCGGCCGATGGCACGATGCCTGTGGAAGGCGAGGCGCCAGCCGAGCCCGCCGCGGGCTGAAACCCCGCGTCCAGTCTGACTGAGGGCCGGCACGGGCAACCGTGCCGGCTTTTTTGACCTTTGGCGAACGTCAACACTCCTTCTTATATGCGCTGGCTGTTCCGCATCGGCGGACGCATCGCGCCGCGCCTCGCCGCGCGCGCGATGGCGACGCTCGTATCGCAACCGCGTGGGCGCAATCCGACGCAGGCCTGGGAACTGAACGCGGCGCCCGGGCGAATCATCGAACTGCGACCCGGGCTTTTCGCCGAGGCCTGGGGCGAGAGCGGACCGCTGGTGCTTGCGCTGCACGGCTGGCGCGGGCGCACGACGCAGTTCCGCCCGCTTGCGGCGTTGCTGCTGGCGCGCGGGTACCGCACGATCGCGGTGGACTTGCCCGGGCACGGCGGCTCCACTGGCCGGCACGTGACACCGCATCTGCTGGGCGAGCTGCTGGTCGATCTGGCAGCAGAACTTGGCCCAGTGCACGCGGCGATCGGGCATTCCTTCGGCGGCGCCGGCATCGGTGCCGCGCTCCTGCTCGGGTTCCGCCCGTCGCGCCTGGTCATTGTCTCGAGTCCGACGCGCGTCAGCCGCATCCCGTTCATCTACGCGGGCATGCTCGGCCTGCCCGAGCGCGCGATGCCGCACTTCGCCAAGCTGATGGATGAGCACGCCGGCCGTCCGATCGCGGAACTCGATCTCGTCGCGGCCGCGCCGCGCTGCGGCATTCCGGCGCTCCTCGTGCACGACACCGAGGACGCCGTGATTCCCTACAGCGAGGCCGAAGCGCTCGCCGCCGCGTGGCCGGAGCTGCAGTTCATGACGACGACTGGCAAGGGCCATCGCGATATCCTCTCGAACGCTGCCGTTTTGCAGCGGATCACGGAATTCGTCGCAGGAAATTAGGGCCGGCGGATCCGCACGGGGCAGGCGCGCGCACTTCTGGACCCGGACGCAGGTTGGCATCGATCAGGCTGATGTCGAAGCCTGCCCGGGCCACTATGGCTTCGCCGCCGCCTCCGCCACCGCCAGTTCCGACGCGATCGTGATCCGCAGCCGCCCATAGGGCGAGGCCGGGATCGCGGTCTCTCCGCGCCGTTCGAGCCAGGCGAGTGAAGCCGGTGTCAGCATGTCGCCCTCGCGGCGATTTTCGGGCCTGGCACCGAGGAGTGCGGCGGGCGTGAAGACTACGAGATACTTGCCGCCCAGTTCGACCGGGTTGATCACGAGCGAGACCGCGAGGCCCGCCTCGCCGCCCACCGTCGCGAGCGCGGGTTCGAGGCGCAGGTTATCGAGTCCGGTCATCTGCGTGACGATGAACGTCTCATCGAGCAGCGCAACCACCGGATAGAACACGCTGCCGTTGTCGCCGCTGACGGCATCGAACAGGCTCTTGACCCGGACGCGGTAGGGCGCGGTCTGCGCCGGCAACTCGAACGCGACGAACGGGCTCATGCCGCTGTGGAAATCGAACACCGGGCTTGCGAGATCCACGATCGCGTCCGCAAATCCGCGCGGCGGCAATCCCTTGAACGGAAATCCTGACGGATCGTCGCAGCAGGGCGTCGCTTTGGCGTAGAGCGCGAGACGCGCCTCGGTGCTCGCCGGGTAGGATTGCGGTGCCTGCACCGCGCAACTTGCGCAGGCGATTGCCGCCGCCGCAACCAGGAGTCGAATTGATCTCTGCATCGAAGCCGCAGGCTAGCATGAATTCCGTTTCCGTCGCCGTGATCGGCGCCGGCCTTGCGGGCCTCGCCTGCGCCCGACGCCTGGCCGGCAGCGGCGTGCAGCTGCGCATCTTCGAATCGCAGCGCGCACCAGGCGGACGCCTCGCCACGCGCCGCTTCGAGGTTGGCAGTTTCGACCACGGCGCGCAGTACCTGACGGTGACCGACGACGGATTCCGTCAAATGATCGTCGCCGCGCAGGCCGCCGGGGCGGTAACGCGCTGGCAGCCGCGCTGGCCGGAGCGCGACGGGCAGGATCTCTGGATCGGCACACCCGGCATGACGGCGTTGCCGCGCAGGCTCGCACAGGGCCTCGACATCGAATACGGCGCGCGCATCGTCCTGCTCGAGCAGGGCCGACGCGGCTGGGCGCTGGTCGATGATCGTGGCTCGGCGCACGTGGATTTCAGCGCCGTCGTGCTGGCGCTGCCGGCGCCGGTCGCGGCAGTTCTCGCCACGCCGCATACGCCGCTCGCGGACCGCGTGCGGGGCGTGCCGATGGCGCCTTGCTGGGCCGTCATGGCGGCTTTCGATCGGCCTCTCGCGGGTGTTCCGGACGCCGGTTTTTCCGGCGACCCGGTGCTGCCGTGGTTCGCCCGCAATGGCTCGAAGCCCGCCCGCGATGCGGCGGACGCCTGGGTGCTGCATGCGGGTGCGGACTGGTCGCGGCAGGAGTTCGATCAGCCGGCGAGCCTGGTGCAGAAGGCCATGCTCGACCAGTTCGCGAGGCGCATCGGGCAGACCTTGCCCCGGCTCCTGCTGTCGGACAGCCACCGCTGGCGGCACGCCCGCGTCGAACGCCCGCTCGGCGAACCCTTCCTGCTCGATCCCGAATCGGGCATCGGATTCTGCGGCGACTGGTGTCTGGATGCGCGTGCCGAGGCGGCATACCTCTCGGGCGATGCGCTCGGTGCGGCGCTCGCGGAATCACGGCGCGCTGCGCGCTCCGGTAAGATGCGCGACAGCCGATGATCCACCCACGCCATTCACTGGTCCTGGCCGTCCTGCTGCTCGCCGCCTGCGCGGGCGGCTCGCCGCCGAGGACGGAGTCCGACAGCATGCCGCAGAGCGCGCCGGTACCGCCGATCGCCGCCGTCCGGCCCCACGTAGTCGAATCGCCGAACGGCGCGCGCGTGGACGAGTACTACTGGTTGCGCGACGACACGCGCGAGAACCGGGAAGTGCTCGCACATCTCGAGGCCGAGAACGCCTACAAGGCGGCAATGACCGCGCACACGCAGGCGCTCGAGGACCGCGTGTACGAGGAGATCATCGCCCGCATCAAGCAGGACGACTCGACGGTGCCGTACCGCAAGCGCGGGCACTGGTACTACACGCGCTTCGAGACCGGCAAGGAATACCCGGTCTATGCGCGCAAGGCCGGCAGCCTCGATGCCCCCGAGCAGGTCATGCTGGACGGCAATGCGCTTGCCGCGGGCCACGAGTTCTACCAGGTGGGCGCGATGTCGATCGCGCTCGACAACCGGCTGCTGGCCTATGTCGAGGACACGGTTGGCCGTCGGCAGTTCACGCTGCGCTTCAAGAACCTGGAAACCGGCGAGACGCTGCCGGACCGCATCGAGAACGTCGATCCGTTCATCGCGTGGACCGCGGACAGCCGTGGCGTGCTGTACGTGGAAAAACATCCGGAGACCCTGCTCGGTTACCGCGTGCGCCGGCACGTGCTCGGCGGCGATCCCGCCGAGGACGTGCTGGTCTACGAGCAGGACGACGAGAGTTTCTACACCAGCGTCACGATGAGCAAGGACGAGAAATACATCCTCATCCTGGCGCAGAGCACGGTGGCCACGGAATGGCGCTATGCGAATGCGGCGGATCCAGCGCTGGCGTTCCGTGTGCTTCTGCCGCGCGAGCGCGACCATGAATACCACGTGGACCACCTGGACGGCCGCTGGATCATCCGCAGCAACTGGCAGGCGCCGAACTTCCGGCTGCTGGAGGCGACGGTCGGGCAGGAAGGCGACCGCGCGAACTGGCGCGAGCTGGTCGCGCACCGCGATGACGCCTTCATCCACGGCTTCGACGTCTTCAGGGAGTTTCTCGCAATCGAGGAGCGCTCCGGGGCACTGCGCAAGATCCGCATCCGGCCCTGGAGCGGCGGAACGGATTTCTTCATCTCCGCCGACGAGCCGACCTACACGACCGCCCTCGGACAGAATGCCGAGATCGACGTGCACATCGTGCGTTACGAATATGAGTCGCTCGCGACGCCGCTGACCGTCTACGACTACGACATCCAGACCGGCGAGCGCCAGTTGATGAAGCGCATGCCGGTGCTCGGCAAGTTCGACCCGGCGGATTACCGCTCGGAGCTCGTGTGGGCGCCTGCGCGCGACGGCAAGCGCGTGCCGATCTCGCTAGTGTACCGCACCGGCGTCGCGCGCGATGGCAGCGCGCCGATGCTGGTATATGGCTATGGCTCCTATGGCTACTCGATGGACCCGCATTTCTCGGTCGCGCGCCTGTCGCTGCTCGATCGCGGATTCGTCTACGCCATTGCGCACATCCGCGGCGGCCAGGAGCTGGGCCGGCAGTGGTACGAGAGCGGCCGGCTGCTGCACAAGCGCAACACCTTCACCGATTTCATCGACGCCACGCGGTTCCTGGTGCAGGAGCGCTACGCCGACCCGAAACGCGTCTCTGCGATGGGCGGCAGCGCGGGCGGGCTCCTGATGGGCGCAGTCGCCAACCTGGCGCCCGGCGACTACCGCGCGATTGTCGCGCAGGTGCCGTTCGTGGACGTCGTCACGACCATGCTGGACGAAAGTATCCCGCTCACGACCAATGAGTTCGACGAGTGGGGCAACCCGCAGCAGAAGGAATTCTACGAGTACATGCTGTCGTACTCGCCCTACGACAACGTGGCAGCACAGGACTACCCGGCGATGCTCGTGACCACCGGCCTGTGGGACAGCCAGGTGCAGTACTACGAGCCGGCCAAGTGGGTCGCACGGCTGCGCGCGCGCAGGACCGGCGACAATGCGTTGCTGTACCGCACGACCATGGAGGCCGGTCATGGTGGAAAGTCCGGCCGGTTCCAGCGTTATCGCGAAGTGGCGGAAGAGTACACTTTCATCCTCGACCAGTCCGGCATCGCGGAATAAGGCATGAATCTCTCGCGCATCGAGCAGGTCGCGATCCCGGTACGCGAGCTCGCCCGCGCGACCGCTTTCTACCGCGACGTGCTCGGCATGAAACTGCTGTTCGAGGTGCCGCCGACGCTCGCGTTCTTCGACTGCGACGGCATCCGCCTCGCGCTCTCGACGGCTTCCGATCCGATGTACGACCCGCCGGGCTCGATCGTCTACTACCGGGTGGCGGATATCGAGGCCGCGCACGCCGAGCTCGAGGGCCGCAAAGTCGAGTTTCTGCAGGGCCCACACAAGGTTGCGGAACTGGGTGAAATCGAGGTCTGGATGGCGTTTTTCGAGGACCCCGAAGGCAACACGCTCGCGATCACGAGCGAGAAGCCGGTTTCCCGCGGATGAGCGGGGCGGCGCCCTTCGCACGGCTGCTCGGGCGCGTGGTCAACGTGCGCCCCGCCGAGGTCGCCGGTTTGCTGGCGGCCTTCGGTTACCACTTCCTGCTGTTCACCGCCTATTACATCCTGCGTCCGCTGCGCGACAGCATGGGCGTCGCGAGCGGTGTCGAGAACCTCGATGACCTGTTCGGCTGGACACTGGTCGGCATGCTGCTCGCGGTGCCGCTGTTCGGCTGGGTCAGCGGCCGGTTCCGGCGCGCCGTGTTCCTGCCGTGGACTTACCTGTTCTTCGTCGCGCAGCTGGTCGCGTTCTGGGCCTTCTTTACGCTGGACGACGACGTGGCTGCGACCGCCAGGGTGTTCTTCGTCTGGGTCAGTGTCTTCAACCTGTTCGTCGTGTCGGTGTTCTGGAGCTTCATGGCCGACCTGTTCAACAAGGAACAGGGCAAGCGGCTGTTCGCGCTGATCACTGCGGGGGCAAGCGTAGGCGCGATGACGGGTTCCGCGATCACCGCCTTCCTCGCGGAGTCGGTGGGCGACGTCAACCTGTTGCTGGTATCGGCCGCGCTGCTCGCCTCGACGCTCTTCCTGATGCGCTACCTGCTCGGCTGGGGCGCCCGCCAGGAGGGGCGCAGCGAACAGTTCGAGGAGCGGCCGATCGGCGGCAATCCGTTTGCCGGCTTCAAGCGCGTGTTCACCTCGCCATACCTGTCCGGTATTGCGGCCTTCGTGTTCCTGATGGCGGCGGTCAACACCTTCCTGTACCTGCAACAGGCAGAGTTGCTCAGCATCCACTACCCGGACCGCTCGGCGCGCACCGCCTTCCTCGGCCAGATCGAGCTGACGATGGCCGTGATCACGCTGCTGTTGCAGCTGTTCGCCGTCGGGCGCCTGACGCAGCGCGCGGGTGTGGCCAGCATGATCGTGCTGGTGCCGCTGTTCGTGGTCGCCGGCTTCCTGCTGATCGCGGCCTCGCCGACGCTCGCGACGCTGGTCGGCGTGTTCATCGCGCGCCGCGTCGGGCAGTACGCGATCGTGCGACCCTGCCGCGAGATGCTCTATACGACCGTGGATCGCGAATCGAAGTACAAGGCGAAGAACATCAACGACACACTGGTGTACCGCACCAGCGATTACGTCGTCGCCAAGGGCCACGACGCGATCGTGTCGGCGTACTCTGCGAGCCTGTCGGGAATCGCGCTGGTGGGCGCGGGTGTCGCGGGGCTGTGGGCGGTGGTCGCCTTCGGCCTCGGCCGCGCGCACGAACGCATGGCCGAGTCGAAGAAGACCGCCTGATCAGTCCTTCATCTCGAAGCGCACGCGCGCCTGGACGCGCTGGTCCACTACGCTGCCGTTGACCATGCGCGGCTCGTAGCGCCAGCGGCCGACGGCCGCGAGCGCGGCACGGTCGAACATGCCGGCCGGTTCCGCGGCGACCACTTTCGCGTCGCCCGTCGTGCCGTCCTTCAGCACGGTGAACTCGAGGTCCACCCAGCCCTGGACGCCGCGCTCGAGCGCGCGTTCCGGGTACTCGGGCGGGATGAAGCGCGTGCGGCGCATCGCGTTTTCCGGCAGGACATTGGACGCCGGCACCGTTGCCGCGGACCGGACCGCGCGTGCGGCCGTGATCTGCGCGGCGACGGCTGAGACTTCGACCGCCGGGGCACCGGCATCGGCCGCGGCCCGCAGCATCACATCGGCGCGATCCGGGTTGCCGGCGGCGACGAGCTGGCGCGACTCGGCGAGCGCGCGGGTCGCGAGCAGCGCGCTGGTTTCTGGCAGGCCCTCGAAAGCCGGGTCTGCGCTGCGCAGCAGGTCGACATAATGGCGCGCGGAGTCGCCAGCGGGCTCGATCAGCCGGTCCTGGGCGAGGCGCTGGTTGGCGAGCACCAGCAGGCGCGAACGGTCCGCGCGCACGTTGCCGACGCGCGCGGCTTCGAGGTCCGCACGGATCGAGGCGATCTGGGGCTGGTTGACGTCGAGCGCGACGGCCTGGATCAGCGACTGGTTGGCGTCGTCGAGGCGGCCCTCGCGGATCGCCTGCTGGGCATTGACCTGCAGGAGGGCGGCAAGCGCGATCATGCCCTGCTGCACGCCGGGGTCGGCCGGGTCGAGCTTGCGCGCGGCCAGCAGGTAGGCGTGCGCGCTGTCCTTGCCGCCGACCAGCCGGTTGCTGCGCATGCGATCGTTGGCGAGCAGCACTAGGCCCTGCGCGCGACCGGCGGTCGATTGCGCGGCGGTGGTATCGAGCTTGCGGCCGACTTCGCCGTTGATCGTGGCCGGGGCGGTGCCGGGTTGCGCCTTTAGCTGGCGTTCGCGATCGAGCTGGTTGACGAAGAACTCGAGGCGCGGGTGATCCGGGCGCGCCGAGCGTGCGGCGTCCACCGCGCTCGCAAGCCGGGTCAGGTCCTGTTCCATCAGCGCGCGTTCGGCCTGGACCAGCAGTTCGTCGGCGACCGTGTCGATGCCACGCAGCGCGAGCCCGTTGCCCGGATCGCGTGCCAGCACGGCGCGATAGAGTTCAAGCGCGTTCTCTTCAGGCGGCTCGATCAGCCGGCCCTGCGACAGCGCGATGCCCGCGGATTCGAGCAGCTTGAGGACGCGCGGGTCGTTTGCTCGATCGGCTGACGCGACCGCGGCGGCATCAGCGGTCGGCTGCTCGTTCGTCAGGGACTCCCAGGGCTTCCATTCCATCAGGCCCCAGACCGCAAGCAGCATCGGCACCAGCAGCAGGGCGCGGCGCGACCAGCGGCGGATCACGGCGTCGTCGACCTTGAGCTTCGGCACGACGAGGGCCGGGCGTTCCGCCGTCACCGAGGTCATCGCCGCGGCAAGCGCCGTGGCGGCCGTGCGCGGCAACGACGCGGGCTGGTCGCCGCTCGGCTTCGGTCGGCGCTGGGTCGCATCCACGAAGTTGCGGATGCGCTCGGCGGAAGCGGGTTTGTGCAGGAAACGGAAGATGGCGCCGCTCGAGACGAGCGGGGCGAGTTCGGCTTCATCGTCGCGGCGACCGGCGACGATGATCGCGAGATCCGGGAACTGCTTGTGGACCTGGTTGACCAGCCCGCGCGTGTCGTGATCCGCGAGCGAGGAATCGATCAGCAGTACGGCGTTACCGGATGCAACCAGCAGGTCGGCGGCGTGCGTGGCATCGTCGGCGCGCCAGACGCGGTGTATGCCGGCCAGTGAATCGCGCAACAGGTCGATCAGCGTTGGATCGGCCGCGAGCACGATGACATTGGCGCACGCGGGGCGTGCCTGCGCGTCCGACGTCTGCGGATCCAGCGGATCCGGAGCCTTGTCGCCTGGCTGCAGGTTGGTGTAATCGATGATCACTTGCTGCCCGAACCCTTGCTGATGACGCCGCCAACTCGCGCAAAAAAGCCGCATCACGGGCACGAATGCCGGTGAAGGACTGGCTGCGTCAATCTTTGACAAAATCCGTCGTGGCGAACGAGACACAGATCAAGTTTCCCGCTCTGGCCGTGTGACGGACTTCGAAAATCCCCGCGCGGTCCGGGACTTGCATAAACGGGGGGGCAGGGGGTGCGGAGGGGGGTTCCCGGCGTTGCGACTGCACCACAGTCGTTTCAGATTCTTCGAGTTTCACCGAATTATGTGAATCTCGACAGCACCCCGGAGGGGCATTAAGGTGGCTCGACCTTGTCGGGGGATGGGTCGTCAAACCGGGGGACTTTGGCATTACGCGCCAGATTGCATTCGTTTCCAGCCTGCCGGCCGAGCATCAACACCAGCTCGAGGCCCTGCTGTTCTTCAACGGGCGCCAGCACCGGGTCCGCAAGGGCATCGAGAATGCCATCACCCGCTATGGGCCGCCGGAGATCGCCACCGACGGCAATGCGTTGCGCGTACGCGTCGCAGGCCCCTCCGAGGCGCAATGCCTGTTCGCCATCGAGCGCGACGGCAAGGTTTCGCGGCCGGTCGGCCTGATCCTCTACGTGCGCGACAGTTTCGAGCGCATCACCGTGCTGCATCTCGTGGTCGACGAGGCTTACGCGGTCGGCGGCCCGCGTGCGAAGTACAACCTGCTGCTGCGCCTGGTCCAGGCGGTCAAGCGCGTTGCGCGCTGCACCTCCGGCATCCGCCACGTCGAACTCGTCTACTCCCAGAACCGCCCGCGCGCCGCCTACGCCTGACCGACTAATGCCCCGGCCCGCCGGAGAGGCCACCGGTCAGCACCATGCGCATCGCGGTTTCGACCGACAGGTCGAGCGGCACGACGGAACTGCGCGGCAGGAGCGCCGTGTAGCCGCCGATCTGGTAGCTCATCGGGAAATACACCGCGAGCAGGTCGTGATCAGGCTCGACGATGCCGAGCTCCGACGCATCGTCGCGCGTCACGAAGCCGATGATCTGCGCATCGCCAAGACGCGCCAGCACGACCCGCTTCAGGTCTTGGCGCTTGCCGCCGGCCGGCAGCAGCTTCATGAAGTCCCGCGTCGCGCCATAGATCGTCTTGACCACCGGGATGCGGTCAAGGAACCCCTCCCAGGACGCCAGCGCCTGCCGCACCAGCAGGGCGTTGACCAGCGTGCCGGCTGCAAGCAGCAGCAGCACCGCCGCGACGATTCCCATGCCGGGGCGGTAATACTCAACCGGGACCACCAGCAGGATCAGCTTCTGCAGCAGGGACTCGGTCGTGCTGCCAAACCACCACAATAGCCACAGGGTCAGGCCGATCGGCAGCACCAGGATGAGACCGCGCAACAGCGCACTGCGTAACTTGCGGAACATGGGCGTTCTCCGGTTGAGGCCTGCATGATAACGGTCCCGCACGGATCGCCCGTAGCGGTATCATCGGGGCCTGGAGCGGATCGCCAGGGGAGGCAAGGAGTACGGAATGACCATCGCGAAAGTCAGTGAAATCACCTCGACCTCCGACAAGAGCTTTTCCGACGCGATCGAGCGCGGCATCAAGCGCGCGAGCAAGACGCTGAAGGGCATCACGGGCGCCTGGGTCGCGGACCAGGAAGTGATGGTCGAGAACGGCAAGGTGACCGGTTACCGCGTGCGGATGCGGATCACCTTCGTCCTCGAGCCCTGAGCGATGCGGCTGTTGCCGCTGCTCGCGCTGGCGTTTGCGCTCGCTTTCGTGGCGCAGGCAGACGAGAGCGCGACGATCGACCCGCAGGCGCTCGTCAAGCGCCTGGCCTGGGGCGACCAGGCCCTGGTCGTGCTCGACGTGCGCACCGCCGCCGAGTTCGCCGAGGGCCATGTCCCTGGCGCGCGTAATATCCCGCACACGGAACTTGCCGCGCGCATCGCCGAACTCGAAGGCGACCGCGCGCGCGACATCGTCGTCTATTGCCGCAGCGGCAACCGCTCGGCGCAGGCGCTCGGCACGCTGCGCGCCGCCGGCTTCAAGCGACTGTTCCACCTGAAGGGCGATTATCCGGGGTGGAGTGCGGAGAACCCGGTGGTGACGCAGCCGTAGCAACCTGGCGCCTGCTTGCGGATGCAGTGCTCGTCCTGCACCTCGCGTTCATCCTGTTCGTCGGTTTGGGCGGGCTGCTCGTGCTGCTGCGCCCGCGTCTCGCGTGGTTTCATCTGCCGGCCGCAGCCTGGGGCGCATTGATCGAGTTCGCCGGCTGGATCTGCCCGCTGACGCCGCTCGAGCAATTCCTGCGGACGCTGGCCGGCGACTCCGCATACAGCGGCGGCTTCATCGATCACTATCTGGTGCCGCTGATTTACCCGGCGGGCCTGACGCGCGGCATGCAGATTTCGATCGGTGTCGTGGTCGTCGTGGTCAATGCGGGCATCTATGCGTGGCTGCTGGTGCGCCGACGCCATGCTGCGCCTACAGGTAGTGAATCAGCACATAGGCGCTGAGCAGCACGGCGAGCCAGAGGGCCGTGGTGCCGATCGGCCAGGAGCGGGCAAAGGTCCCGCCCGCGCCAAAGTGACGGCCGAACCGCGCGGCCAGCCACGGGCCGCCGGCGTCACGCGCGTGCGCCAGCAGTGCGGCGCCCGCAGACAGCAGGGCCAGCACGGCGTTGGCGACGCGCCGGAGCCCGACTCGCCACAGCCAGTCGAAATCGAGCGTCACCGTCCGCGTGCGCTGCATCAGCGGCAGCAGCAGGAAGAACGCCAGTCCTGCGAACAGCAGCAGCTGGAACTGCGTGAGTACGTGGTCGGCGGTATAGGGCACGTACTCCACGGGATATGGCAGCAGGTTGTAGAGCAGTCCCGGGAACACGCCGATCACGATGCACAGTGCGGCGAACAGCACCATCGCAAGGCGCATGTTGAGCGGCGGGTCCGCCGGCCGCAGCCCCGAGTCCTTCTGGAAGAACACGAACCACGGATACTTGATGCCGGCATGCAGGAATACGCCGGCGGATGCGGCGACCAGCAGGAAGTACACCAGCGCCATGTGTTCGCCGACGGCGCCCGCGCTGATCATGGCTTTCGAGATGAAGCCCGACGTGAACGGGAATGCCGAGATCGACAGGGCACCGATGATGCCGCAAATCGTCGTGAGCGGCATGGAATGGTACAGGCCGCCGAGCTCCGAGCAGTTGCGCTTGCCGGTCTGGAACAGCACGGCGCCCGCACTCATGAACAGCAGTGCCTTGTAAATGATGTGGGTAAAGGCGTGCGCAGCTGATCCATTGATCGCCATTTCCGTGCCGATGCCGATGCCGACCAGCATGAAACCGACCTGGTTGACGATCGAGTACGACAGGATGCGGCGCATGTCGTTCTCGAGCAACGCGTAGATGATCCCGTAGAACACCATCCACAGGCCGATCCAGATCAGCAGTTCCGTGCCGGGGAACAGCAGGATCAGGGCGAGCACCGCGGTCTTGGTCGTGAATGCGGACAGGAATACGCCGCCACCCGGGCTCGATTCCGGATAGGCGTCCGCGAGCCAGGCGCTGATCGGCGGCGCAGCTGCGTTGACCAGCACGCCCATGAAAATCATCCAGGTGTCGAAGCCGCCGAGGTCGAGCGCGCGGATCTCCACCGAACCGGTGTGGATCATCAGGCCCTCGATGCCGATCTTGAGGACGATGCCGCCGACCAGGTGAACGATGGCGTAGCGGATGCCGGCGCGGCGCGCACCCACGGTGCCGCCGCACCATACGACCACCGTCGAGAAGAGCGCCATGAACTCCCAGAAAACGAACATGACGATGAGGTCGCCGGCAAAGCTGACGCCGATGGCGCCGGCGGCGTAGGCCATCGCCGCGGACATCTCCCACCAGCGCGCCTGCCGCAGCGCGAACAACGCACCGCCGAACGCCATCAACGCGAACACCGTCGCAAACAGGCGCCGCAGCGCGCCACCCTCGACCAGTTGCAGTTCGTGGCCGAGGAACATGGCGGTCATCTGGATGCCGTCCGGCACCTGCCAGATTGCGTACAGCGTGACGAGCGGTGTCGCGAGAGCAATCACGGGCCGCAGCCCGGCGCGCGCGACGCCCAGCAGGATCGCCCCGAAGATCATGATGAACGCCGGCGGGACGACGACTTCAAACATGGTCGTCGTCCGGTTCCTCGTAATAGCTGTCGCGGCGCTTCAGCACGAGTCCGAGCAGTTTCGCGAACAGCACCATGGCCACGCAGGCCAAAAATCCATAGATCGCCGAGAAGGCGAACCAGCCGTCCACGCGGAAGTAGCCGTGTACGTGGACGACGAGCTGGGCGGCGACGGTCAGCGCCAGCACGGCGACGAACACGCGCCACAACGTGCGGATGCTGCCTGGCCGCGACAGCCAGGGCGTCTTCATGGTCGCCCCCTGAGAATGCCGTACTCGAGTTCGACCACGGGCCCGTTGAACACGAAGAACAGCAGGGTCAATGCCGCCGTGATCGTAAGCGCCGCTACCATCGGCCAGGGCGCCTCACCGTGCTCGCGCGGCGGCGCCTGGTCCTCGTCCTGGAAGAAGGCGCGGAACACGATCGGCAGGAAGTAGGCGGCATTGAGCCCGGTCGAGACTGCGAGCACCGCCAGTACGAAGTAGTTATCGGCCTGGAAGGCGCCGGCGATGATGTACCACTTGGATACGAAACCGGCGGTCGGCGGCACGCCGATCATGCTGATCGCGCCGATCGTGAAGGCAATCATCGTCCAGGGCATGCGCCGGCCGATGCCGGCGAATTGCCGCACATCGGTCTTGCGCGAGGCGACGTAGATCGCGCCGGCGGCGAAGAACAGCGTGATCTTGCCGAATGCGTGGGCGACTATGTGGATTGCGGCGCCGATCTCGGACAGCGGCGCAAGCACCAGCGCCGCCAGCACGACATAGGACAACTGGCTCACCGTCGAATAGGCCAGCAGGCGTTTCAGGTCGGTCTGGCGCAGCGCCACGAGCGAGGCCGCGAGCACGGTGAAGCCGGCGAGATACACGAGCAGTTTTTCGGCCGGCACGTGGGCGAGGAAATCCAGGCCGAAAATGTAGATGACGACCTTGGTGACCGTGAATACGCCCGCCTTGACTACCGCCACGGCATGCAGCAACGCCGACACGGGCGTCGGCGCCACCATCGCGGCTGGCAGCCAGCGGTGCACAGGCATCACCGCCGCCTTGCCGATGCCAAGCACGTAAAGCAGCAGCAGTACGGCGGCCAGGCCGTCACCAATGTTTCCTTCGAGTACGCCGCCCGGCGTGAACTCGAGCGTGCCGGCGACCGCATAGGTCCATACCATGGCCGGCAGCAACAGGCCGATGGACGTGCCCAGCAGGATGAACAGGTAGGTGCGCGCCCCCCGGCGCGCCTGCGGGTCGCCCTTGTGCGCGACCAGCGGGTAGGTGGAGAGCGTCAGCATCTCGTAGAAGATGAACAGCGTCAGCAGGTTGCCAGCCAGCGCAATGCCCATGGTCGCGGCGATCGAGACTGCAAAGAAGATATAGAACCGTGTCTGGTGCTGCTCGCGGTTGCCGCGCATATAGCCGATCGAGTAGATGGTGTTGACGATCCACAGCAATGAGGCCAGCGCGGCGAACATCGCGCCCAGCGGTTCGACCGTAAAGCGGATTGCGAGCCCGGGCAGCAGCGTCATCAGTTCGTACGAAGGCCTTGCGCCGGCCATTACTTCGGGCAACAGGCTCCAGACGGCAATGCAGAGCGCGGTTGCGGTTGCGAGGCTCACGGCTTCGCGCAGGTTCGGGCGCGAGCGTGCGAGCGCAATGAAGGCGGCGCCGGCGAGCGGCAGCGCGAGCGCGAGCTGGATGAGTGTCGGGCCGGTCATTGCAGCTGCCCGAGGAGGTATGTCGCCGCCGAGCGCGACAGCGCCAGCGGCAGGCCGGGCTGCAATCCGAACCAGATGCTGGCGAGCGCCGCGGTCCACAGCACTGCCAGCATTGGCAACGGCACCTCGCGCGCCCCCGCGGCCTCAGCGCCCGGCGTGCTCGACCATGCAGCCTCGACGACGCGCCAGATGTAATAGACCGCCATCAGCGAGCTCACCAGCACCACCGCGACCAGCAGCGCGCCGACCGCGCCGCTTTGAAGCGCCGCAAGGACCAGGTACCACTTGCTGATGAAACCAGCGGTACCGGGAAGGCCGATGAGGCTCATGGCCGCCACGAGGAACGCGCCCAGCGTCCATGGCATCCGGCGCCCGATGCCGGCGATGTCATCGAGTCGCAGCGCAGTCAGTCGCGTCGCGATGAAGGCGATCGCCAGGAACATCGTGCCCTTGGCCAGCGCGTGGTTGAACATGTGGACGATGCCGGCCGTGAGGCCGGACACCGACATCAGGCTCGCGCCCAGCACGATGTACCCGATCTGCGCAATCGACGAGTAAGCCAGCATCCGCTTCAAGTGGCCCTCGGTCATGGCGACCGCGGACGCGACCAGAATCCCGAGCACCGCGAGTGGCATCAGGAATCCGGCGAACTGCAGGTCGTGGCCGCCGAGGCTCCCCTGGAACACCATGAAATCGAAGCGCAGCAGCACGTACAGCGACACCTTGGTCGAGCAGGCGGCAATGAAGGCGGTCACGACGTGCGGCGACCAGGCGTAAGCATTCGGCAGCCAGACATGCAGCGGGAACACGCCGGCCTTGAGCACCAGGCCGAGCGTGACGAAACCGACCGCCGCATAAATCGGCTTGAGGTCGGTCACGTCGTGGATGCGCGTTTCCATGTCCACGAGATTGAGCGTGCCGGTCATCAGGTAGATGAGTCCGATGCCTATCAGGTAGAAGGTCGCGCCGATCGTGCCCATGACCAGGTACTTGAAGACAGCAGGCAGCGCCCGCGGGTTGCCGCCGGCGGCGATCAGGATGTAGGTCGCGAGCGACGAAACTTCCATGAACACGAAGATGTTGAAGGCATCGCCAGAGGCGACGATGCCGACGAGGCCGCCGACTGCAAGCAGCCATGCCGCATAGAAGTAATGGCGGCGCGCCGGCGCGATGTCCGAATCGAGGCTCGCCTTGCCGCCGACCAGCGCGATCGTGGAGGCGCCGGTGATGATCAACATCAGGAGCGCACTGAAACCGGTAATGCGCAGTTCAATGCCGAAGGGCGGGGGCCAGGACCCGACGGCGTACGAGATCGCGGTCACTTCGGTCGCGGCCAACGCGAGCAGCATCGCGATCGCGAATGAGGCTGCGCTCGCGAGGGCCGCGAAGGCCCAGGACCACGAAGCGCCGGGCCGCCGCGCGGCAACCGGCGCCGCGGCGGGCGGGCCCGCAATGACAAGGGCGGGGAGCTGGGCCGTCCACATCAGCGGTCACGGTCCCGGGCCTGGATCTCGTTCTCCTCGATCGTCCCGTACTCCTCGCGGATGCGGACGACAATGGCGAGCCCGAGCGCGATCGTGGAGATGCCGACCACGATGGCTGTCAGGATCAGGACGTGGGGCAATGGGTTGGAGAACACCTGGGGCTCGTCGGCGTGCTGGATGATGGGCGCGGTGCCGCCGTCGACCTTGGCCATGCTGATGTAGAGCAGGAACACAGCCGACTGGAAGATCGAAAGGCCGAGCAGCTTCTTGACCAGGTTCGCCTTGGCGATCACCGCATAGAGGCCAATCATCAGCAGCAGCGTGAACACCCAATAGTTGTACAGGCCGAAGTACTTCATGCGGCCGGCTCCCGGTCGGCAAAGGCGTGGAATGCCGCGACCAGCGTGCCGGTGACCGTGATGCCGACCCCGGCCTCAACCAGGTGGATGCCGAGCTGCTGGCCGGCGACCGGGTTGGCGGCGAGCACCGCGTAGTCGAGGAAGTTGCCGCCGAGCAGCATGCCGGCGAATCCGACGGCACAGAACAACAGCGCGCCGCCGGTCATCAGCCCGACCAGCACCGGCGTCGGCAGGATGGCACGGCCTGCGGCTTCGCCCTCCAGCAGCGCATGCAGGACGATGCCGACCGCGATGATCGCGCCGGCCTGAAAGCCGCCCCCGGGACCGAACTCGCCGTGGAACTGCAGGTACAGGCCAAACAGCACGATGAACGGGATCAGCAGTTGACCAACGACGCGCGGGATCAGGTGATGCCGCAGGCCGACGCTGGCACTGGCACGGCCCTGCCGTGACAGGTCCGGCCGCCCGTTGGCGAGGATCAGCATCACGCCGATTCCGGCGGTGAGGATGACCAGCACTTCGCCGAGCGTGTCGTAGGCACGGAAGCCAGCCAGCACGGCCGTGACAACATTCGACACCTCCATCAGTACCGGCGTCTGCTCGAGGTACCAGGGTGCGACATGCTGGTGCACTGGCGCCGCCGGATCGCCGAGACGCGGCTTGTCGAAGGTCGCGTAAATCACCGTGAATGCGGTCAGCGCAATGACGGCGAGCGGCAACCAGCGCTGGCGGCCCGCCTGCTTTGCCTCGCGCTCACCCATCAGCGCCAGCGCCCCAAGGAACAGGATCGTCGACATCCCCGCGCCAATGGCGGCTTCTGTCAGCGCCACGTCGGCGGCATCCAGCAGGAAGAAAGTCGCGGCCATCAGCAGGCTGAAGATGCTCATCAGCATGACGGCGACGAACAGGTTCGGCGTCACGACGATCGCGACTGCAGTCACGACGAGGAGCGTCAACAGCACAAAACCGAAAGCGGTGATCATTCGCGGCCACCGGTCGCCGGCGGCAATGCGGGCGCGTCATCGTCGCGCGACAACAGTGCCGCATTGGCCAGCGCGTATGAAGCGGTCGGGCCCGTCATCATCAGGAAGAACAGGATGGTCAGCAGCTTGACCGTCGCCAATGACCAGCCGGATTGCAGCATGATGCCGCCGAGCGTCAGGATCGTGCCGAGGCTGTCGGTGAGGCTCGCCGCGTGCATGCGGGTGTAGAGGTCCGGCAGGCGCAGCGCACCGAGACCGCCCATGAATACGAAAAAAGCCCCGAGTGCGAGCAGGACGAAGCTGATGACATCGACGATCACGAACGCCTCCCGAAATGGCGCTTCTTTTGGAAGAACTCGAGCACCGCCAGCACGCCGACGAAGTTGATCAGCGCATAGGCAAGCGCGAGGTCGAGGAAGTCCGGCCTTCCGGAAAGGAAGGCGATGATCGCGACCAGCAGCACGGTCTTGGTTCCGAACATGTTGACGGCCAGCACGCGGTCGTAGACCGTTGGGCCGACCAGCGCGCGCGTGAGCGCGAGCGCCATGGTGACGAGGATCGCGGTGGTGACGACGTAGTACAAGATCAGTCCGCCGTCACCAATGCGACGCGACGGTTCATCTCGCCCTCCAGCAGCGCTTCAGCCGCCGCCCGGGTCAGGCAATGGACACGCAGGCGTCCTTCATCGACGTCGAGCGTCACCGTACCCGGCGTCAGCGTGATGGCGTTGGCGAGCAGCGTCTGACCGATCGGCCCCGATTCCGTCCGGATGTCGACAACCGTCGGGCTGATCGACCGACCGGGGCGCAGCACGGCCGCGGCGACCGCCAGGTTGGCCTTGACGATCTCGACCAGCAACCAGGCCCAGAAGCGGGGCAGCCGCGGCGACAGGTGCAGCGAGAAGATCCCGCGTGCGAAGAAGCCCATGCGGTGCGCGAGATAGACCGTAAGCAGGCACGCCAGCACTCCCAGCGCGAGCATGAGGGGTTGGTAGACACCGGACCACAGCAGCCAGGTGGCGCCGAGCAGCAACAGCGTAAGGAGCGCCCGCATCCTGCTAATTTGCAACCGGCCCGCAAGGGAAGCGTGCCCGCAGCGCGGCAAGGACCACGGCCGCGGCAGTGTCCCCGGCGGCAGGCGGATTCGCGTCGACGTGCGAGATGACCTGTTTGACGACCTCGACGGTCGCGATCTCGTCGGCCACACAGATCCCGGGGTCCGGTTGCGGCAGATTCCGGTCGCGTTCACGCAGGCGCGTTCGCATCGCGCGCTCGCTGAAGGTTTCTGTTTTCGGGGCCGGTGCTGCGGCAGCCTGCGCGATCGGCCTGCTCGCCGCGACGACGCCATCGAGCAGCCCTTGGATGTAAGCAATGCAGCGCCGGCCGTCGGGGCTGTCCGGCGCCGCGACATAGGCTCTGCAGTCTGAACGGAGCTGGCTGGCTGGAGACGGGGCGCCCGCTGACGCGGGCAGGGCGAGGAGAATCGAACTGGTCAATGCCACAAGAAGCAGTGCCACCTGCATCAGGATCACCTCGCCGATGTTTCTGTTTGTCGCCCTCCGGTCCGTTGCGATGTTATCGCATTCGGCCGCGTTTCGTACCGCAGTTCACGGCCTCAGTTCCTGCACCGCGACTACGACGCAGCCCGGCCCGGCGTGCACGCCGAGCGCCGTGCCGACCGGGATGACCGGCAGCACTTCCGCGCAGTCGAGGCCGGCGACCACCGCCGCCTGCACCAGCGCGGCGCCGTCCGGCGCATTCGCGTGCGAGATGCCGATGCGCCAGCGCTTGCCGGGATCGAGTCGCCGCCGCAGGAAACGGCCGAAACGCCGGTAAGGATCGCGCCGCCCGAACAGCACGTTGCGGACGCCGACGCCGCCGTCGGCACGCACCGACAGGATCGGCGTCAGGCGCAGCAGGTCGGCGACTGTCTTGACGAAGCGCGGTACGCGCCCGCCGCGCACCGCGAACTCGAGCGTCAGCAGCAGGCCCCAGGTGCGGGTCCGCTGTCCCGCATCCTGCGCGGCCGCGCGCACGGCATCCGCGTCGCCGTTCGCGGCGGCGATTTCCGCCGCACGCATCGCGATCAGGCCCTGGCCCAGCGCGGCACTGCCCGAATCGACGGTCAGGATGCGCGCATTGCTGCGCGCGCGATGGGCGGCGGTCTCGGCGCTCTGGAAGGTGCCGCTGACGCGCGCGGTCAGCCCGACATAGACCACGGCCCGGTAATGCGAGCCGAGGAACTCGAACGCGCGGCGGAAATCTCCGGGTGGCGGCTGCGAGGTTTTCGGGTGCAACGGGTTGGTTTCGAGCTCGCGGAAAAAATCCCCGGATGACATGCCGACCTTGTCCAGGTAGCTGTGCGTGCCGAAATGCACGCGCACCGGCACCACGTGGATGTCGAGCGCCTCGAGCACGGCATCCGGCAGGTCGGCGGCGGAATCGGTCACCACCGCCACCTGGCGACGGGACGGGTGATGCGCCATCTCCTGCTGGCGCTGCATATCGTCGGCTTTCTCGTTGCCGACCGTGCCGAAGCGGGCGGCGAGCTCGAACAGCTGCGCCGGCTCGTTCAGGTGCAGGTGCAGTCGCACCTTGCGTCGCGTGCCGGCGACCACCAGGCTCGAACCGAGGACCGACGCCTGTTCGCGCAACTGGCGGCGGTTGATGTCGTCGCCGGTGATCGAGCACTCGGTGCAGTAACGGTGCTCCAGGTTCTCCTGCGATCCCGCCGCCGACTGGTCGTCGCGCAGCAACTCGATCGCGGCGTCGTCGGCCGGCACCACGCCGGTGTCGAAGTAGTCCAGCATCCCGGCCACCAGCTCGACGAAGCCGAACGCACCCGCGTCCACCACGTTGGCGCGGCGCAGCATCTCGAGCTGGTCGCGCGTCGCCTCGAGCGAGCGCTGCGCCGTTGCGAGCCCCTCGCGGAACAACAGGCGAAAGTCGCGCATGCCGGCGCCATGCACGGCGCGGTGGACGGCGGCGGCGAAATCCGTCAGCACCGTCAGAATCGTGCCCTCGCGCGGCTCGGCCAGCGATTCGCGCGCGTAGGTGGCGCCGCCGCCGATGGCGTCGGCGAAAGCCTCCGCGGTCAGCTCGGCCAGGTGACCGGCGCGGTCGCCGACGCCGAGCAGGAACTGCGCGAGGATCGCCCCCGAATTACCACGCGCGCCATCGAGCGCAGCATCCGCGATGCGCGTCAGCGTCTGGCCGGCATGCAGATCCGGATTGCTGCGCAGCGTCGCCAGCACGGCCTGCAGCGTGAGCGCGAGATTGGTGCCGGTATCGCCGTCCGGCACCGGGAACACATTGAGCTTGTTGATGATCTCTTCGCGCGAGATCAGCCGGTGGATACCGGCGCGCAGCGCAGCGGACAATTCCGTGCCGCCGAGCGCAAGGGCGGGAAGAACGGCGGCGTTCATGTGATCGGGTGCGGCGGGCCGTTACAGGCGCGGCAGCAGGAAACGCCGGCCGCGGTAATTGAGCACGGCGCCGTCGCGCGTGATCTCCTCCACGACGGGGCCCTCCAGGATCGTGGCGCCCTGCGTGTAGCGGCGGCCATTGATGAATACGGCGCGCCGGGCCGGGTCGTCCGTGAAGACGTGCAGGTCGACGGTCAGTTCGGGGAGTCCTGCGGCCTGCGCCGCGAGCGGATCGGCTGCGACCGGCGCCGGGGTATAGGTGACGCCTGCTTTGGGCGCCGCGACCGGCGCGTCCGGCAACAGCGTCGGGTCGGGCGCAGCGGGCGGCAGCGTCGCGCTCTCGAACGGCGCCACGGCGACCTGCATCGGTGGTGATTCGGTCTGCGGCGGCGTCACGACCGCGGGTGCTGGCATCGCGGCCGCCGGATGGACCACAGGCGCGGCTGCGCCGTTCGCCGCCGCCATGTTGCCGGCAGGCTCCGGAGCGGCGGGCTCCGCGCCGTCGCGCAACAGGAAGAACAGCAGCACGCCGACGTTCACCGCGAGCAGCACGCCGATCGCAAGCAATGCGACGGGCAGTCGGCGATCGTCGCGCGCGACCGGCAGCTCCGCGATCGAGGGTCCGCTCTGGCGCTGGCGCTCGATCTCCGACTTGCGCAGCGCGTCGAGGATGAAGCTCATGCGCCGGCCGACAGCGTGGGCGTGCCGGGCGCGCCCAGCGCCGCATCGAGCACGAGCTGGGTCTGAACACCCGCGATACCGTCCACCGCCAGGCGGCGACTGCGCTGGAAGTCCTCGACCAGGCGCTCGAGATCGGCGTCGAAGTAATCCTGCATGTCGGAGGTCGCGGGCCGACCGCTCAATTGCTCGAGCCCCTGGCGCAGCCAGCGCACATCCTCGCCGCGCATGCCGGCGCGCAGCGGCCGCAGCCCGCCGCCCTGCGGCCGCCACAACACGAGGAATTCGCCGAACCAGTAATCGGCCAGCTCCACGATCGGCACGCGCACTTCACCCGCGCCGATCAGCAGCCGCGCCGCGTCGCCCTCGAGCCCCGCGAGCACGACCTGGTGAGGCGTGCCGCTCGCGTCGATCAGCGACAGGATGGCCGGGCGGTTGATCAGCTTGAGCTGCGCGAGCGAGCCGCGTTGCCAGACACACGACAGGCCATGCGCATCGGCCTGTTCGCAACCGCGGCCGGTGCCGGCGCTGTAATCGGTGCCCCACAGGGAGAACAGGGATGCGAACGCGAAGTCCATCGTCGTGTCGGCGCTCGCCTGTGTGAGCCGCGGCCCGAGTTGTTCGCGCGCCGGTGCCGGTGCGGGTGCTGGCGCGGCGGGCGCCGTTGCAGCGGCGGGAGCGGTTGCCGCGACGGTGGGCGCATCGCCGCCCGGCAGGGCGCGCCACAGCATCACGCCGAGCAGCGCCGCGCCGGCCGCGGCGCCCGCGAATGCCGAGTAACGCAGCCACGGCGGCAACACCGGTCGGCCATACACTTCGGAGGCGGCGCGGCGCACGAGCGCGCCACTGACGCGATGCTCCTCCTGCGTGTAGGCGCCGAGCAGTGCGCGGTCGGCGATCACGTTGATGATGCGCGGCACGCCGCCGGACAGCCGGTGCAGTTCCCGCAAGGCACCCGGCGTGAAGAGTTCCCGCGTGGCGCCGGCGACGCGCAGGCGGTGCCGCATGTAGGCCAGCGTCTCGGCGCGGCGCAGCGCCTCGAGGTGATAGCGCCCGGTGACGCGTTGCGCGAGCTGGCGCAGGTCCGGCTGCGCGAGCACGGCGCGCAGTTCCGGCTGGCCGATCAGGATAATCTGCAGCAGTTTCTGCGTTGCGGTCTCGAGGTTGGTCAGCAGGCGCACCTGCTCGAGCACATCGGCGGCGAGGTTCTGCGCCTCGTCCACCATCAGCACGATGCGCCGGCCGCGGCCGTGCGCGTCGAGGAGGTATTGCGTCAGCAGGTCGACGAGCGTCTTGACGCTGGCGGCGGAGGCAGCCGGCACATTGACATGGAGTTCGTCGCAGATGCAGAGCAGGAACTCGGCCGCCGTCACGCGCGGGTTGAGGATCAGCGCGACGTCGCAATGCGGCGGCAGTTGCTGCAGCAGGCTGCGGAGTACGGTGGTCTTGCCAGTGCCGACCTCGCCGGTCAGCTGGATGAAGCCACCGGCCTCGCTGATGCCATACGCCAGATGCGCGAGCGCCTCCGCATGGCGCTCGCTGAGATACAGGTAGCGCGGGTCCGGCGTGATCGCGAACGGCTTTTCGTTCAGCCCAAAAAAGCTTGTATACATAAGGGCTTGGGTACGGGGCACAGGAGCCGCCGGGGGCTCATGATGCCTGCAAGCGACCCGCCGCGCAAAAAACGCGCAAAAGAGCGCAAGAAAGGGGACGCATCCCTTTCTCCGCGGGAAGTAAGGGGACGCATCCCTTTCTCCGCGCGGACAATCGAATAAAGGTCGACTTCCTCGAGAAAGGGATGCGTCCCCTTACTTCCCCTTTCAGCGGTCGCTTCCACGCCGGATGGCCTCGGTGCCGAAGCGGCCGTGGATGCGGTCGAGCGCCTCGTCGAGGCGCTGGGACTCCGCGCTCTCGAGGCTGCTGAACAGGTCGAGCTGTCGCGCCGGCAAGAGCCCGCTGACGCCAACGCCGAGCAGTCGCACCGCGGCGCGCGGCTGCTCCGCCAGCCAGCCGTCCAGCAGATCCGCGGCCACCTGGGCGACGAGGCGCGTCTCCTGCGTCGGCGGATTGAAGCTCTTCTGCCGCGTGAAGGTCTCGAAGTCGCGCCGCCGCACCTTGATGCTGACCATGCCGGCCTTGAGCTGGCGCGCGCGCAGCCGCGCCGTCGCGCGATCGGCGAGCTGCGCGAGACGCTCCTGCAACTCCTTGTGATCGCGGAGGTCGGTGTCGAAGGTTTCCTCGGCGCTGATCTGCTTCTCGGGTGCATCGGAGACCACCGGCCGGTCGTCGATACCCGCCGCGCGATCGCGGAACTTGCGGGTCTCGCGTCGCAGCAGCGGCCACAGCACGGACTCCGGCGCGCGGTGCAGCTGGCCGAGCGTGAAAATGCCCTGTTCCTCGAGACGCGCCGCGGTTTTCGCGCCGATGCCGAACAGCCGCCGCACGGGCAGCGGATCGAGGGTCGCGGTGACATCGTCCGGCCGGATGACGGTGAGGCCGTCGGGCTTGTGCATCTCCGAGGCGAGCTTCGCGAGCAGCTTGTTGTGCGAGACGCCGACCGAGGCCGTGAGTCCGGTGCGTGCGCGGATCCGGAGCTTGATCTCGCGCGCCATCTGTTCCGAGTCGCCAAACAGCCCGGTGCTGCCGGTCACTTCGAGGAAGGCCTCGTCGAGCGAGAGGCCTTCGACCAGGTCGGTGAACTCGCGGAAGATCTCGAACACCTGCTCGGAGACTTCGCGGTAGCGTTTCATGCGCGGCCGCACGACCACCACCTGCGGGCAGCGCTTCAGCGCCTCGCGCATCGGCATCGCGGAGTGCACCCCGAAACGCCGCACCTCGTAGCTCGCGGCCGCGACCACGCCGCGCCCGCCGGCGCCGCCGACGACCACGGGCTTGCCGGCGAGCTCCGGGTTGTCGTACTGCTCGACCGCCGCGAAGAACGCATCCATGTCGACGTGCAGGATCGAGCGGTGCTCGCTCATGACAGCGAAAGCACCGAGTAAACCAGGCCCGCCATCATCGTGATGCCGAGCAGCAGGAAGTAGATCGAGACCAGCGCGAGGTACTTGAACGCCGTCTTCACGCGGTGCTCACCGTAAACGACCCGCATCGACCGGTAGATGTAATAGAGGAGATAGAGAAACAGCAGGAAGTTCACGAATCCCAGCACGCCGATGAACGGCATCTTGAGCAGGGCGATGGCGCTGACGACCTGCGTGACCAGAATCAGCAGGTACGTGAACGCATGGTTGTGCAGGAACAGCACGAGATGCTCGGCATACAGGCGGCGCGGGCGCCAGTAAAACAGCAGCGCGAAGCCCGCCATCAGCGGCAGGAACAGGAACATGAGCTTGGGTGCGGTTGCGGCGAAGCGCTCGGCAAGCGCGACGCCGCCGTCGGCGCGGATCTTCAGGCAGGCGCGCCTCAGGGGATCGTTCCAGTCCACGCCGAATATCGGCGGCAGGTCCACGGTGCAGGGCTCAGCGCCTGCGGCGGCCTGCTCGATCGCCTTGTCGCGGCTTTCGATGACGACCGGCGCAACGACTTCTTCGCCGCTGCGGTGCACCTGTACCAGCGAGAAGCCCGGCAACAGCGCGGACAGTGCGAAGAACAGAATGCTGATGGCGAAGTACAGCCGGAACGGCGGCAGGTAGCGCTGGTGCCGGCCGGCGATGAACTCGCGTGTCAGCTCACCGGGGCGCAGCACGAGCAGGCGCAGCGTGCGCCACACGCGGCTGTCGAGGTGCAGTATCGAATGCGTGACGTCGCCCGCGACCTCCTTCATGGACAGCACGTGGACGTCGCCCGACTGGCCGCACTCGACGCAATGCCGGCTGGTGACCGCTGCGCCGCAGTCGAGGCAGGTGCGCGGTTCGAGTTCGGCGGACAGCAGGTCGTGACGGGGCTGCAGCACGCGCCGCGCGCAATGCACGCGGGCGCCAAAGCGTTGCGCGGTCTCGGTGCGCAGCCGGGTCGCGTTGTTCTCGAGATAATGGTCGAGCGCGGCGGCGCTTTCCACGCGATAACGGATCAGGCGCTTCTTGGATTCGCCCGGGGCGGTCTGCGGCGCCTCGATCGTGGCGCCGAGGAACCCGGCGCATGCCAGCACGTCCCGGATATGTCCGGGCAGCCAGGCGTCGTAATCCACGACGACATCGGGGTCGAGTTGGCACTCGACTTCGTATATGAGGATGGCTGGCACGCTGCGGCTCTATCGAGCGACAGCGCGATCTTAGCTCAGTGGGCGGGGCTATGACGCGTCGAAGGCGCGTTCGATGTGCCGCAGCTTCCCGCAGTCGTCCAGGCGGTAGAAACGCCTCATTTCCCCGAGCCAGGCGCCGTTTTCGACGCGGCGCAGGGCCCGCAGCCGCGGCTCCAGCCGCGCGCAGAAGCGGGCCGCATAGCGGCTCGCGCGGCGGTACAGCGAATCGTGTCCGGCGGCGAGCGCGGGATCGACGCGGGTGCGGCGGAACAGCAGCGTGTGGAGTTCGGCGGGAAAGCGGCGCGGATGCCGGCGCCTCAACAGCAGGAAGCTCGCGACATATTTGTCGATCTCCGCCTGCAGCTCGAGCGTCAGCCGCGACACCGGCCGGTCATGGCCGGCATGGTGCGCGACGCACAGGAAGTGACTGATGCCCTCGAGTGCCGTCCAGCAGTCGGCGACGTTGTCCTGGTTGAGCTCGTCGGTCGGATCGCGGCGCTCCAGCCGCTCGAGCAGCTCCGGGTCCAGGTACAGCGACATGCAGAGCTCGTCGTCCACCGCGCCGACGAACAACTGTTCGTCGCCCGGCGCGTCGCGGCACTCGCCGGGCAATGCCTGGCGGTCAGTGACGAGGAAGTCCTCGACGCGGCAGCCGAGTTCGAGGTCGTAGAGGCCGGTCAGCAGCGACTCGAGCCTGCCGAGGATTGCGCCTTTCATATCAATTGGCGAACTTGCCAGGCGCCACCGGCTGCACGCCAAGCTGCATCAGCAGCCGGTGCGCGCGGCGGCTGCCGGTCCTGTGCCAGGTTTCGTAGAGGCGCAGCACGTCGCGCTGCGACTGCTTCGCCGCGCCGTCGCCGATCTCGTTCAGTGCGTCCACCAGCGGCTGGAACTTGTCCTCCAGCTCCGCGAACACGGAAGCGAGCACGCGCTGCGCGCCGTGGTGCGGCGCCTGCGCGAGCGCGCCATACGCGCGGCCGCCCATCGCAATGTGGTAATCCACGTCCACCGGGCGACGCGCAAAGCCGCCGGCCAGGAAGCCCGCGACGAACAGCGCCACGTCGCCGAGGCGCTGCAACGTGCGGTAACGATGGCGTTCGTCTGGCGCATCCACCGCTTCGGCGAGCAGCAGCGCCAGCGGCTTCAGCTGCGCGCGGTGTTCGGGGCCGGGTTCGAACAACGCGTCGGTGCGCGCGAACATCGCGAGCAGGTTGACGACGTAGTGTTCGGTGTGGTCGCGGACCCGCAGGTGCTGGTGACCGAGCGCGGTCTGCAGCGCATCGCGGAAGAACTCGCGCACATCGGCGACGGTGAGGAGTTCCATGGCCCCACTTCAGACCTTTCGGGGCAGCGATTCTGCAAACTGCGTCGCAGCTTGTCGTGGCAGTCACGCCCCGCGAGTGCTGATTGCCTGAGGTTGTGATCGGCGTGCAGATGGCTGTTGCATGGGTAAGTCGGCGGGTGGGCGGTACCCTGCGAGAGAGCGCCTAAAGTTCCGGCGGCGCGAGCGAGCAGCGGTACCGCCCGCCCGCCGACCCTTCTACGCGACCTGCCAACTCCCGCCGTCGAGCTGAATCTCGTACGTGCTCCCCGCAACCAGTTCGCGCGGGTCGAAGTCGTCGACGTGGATGATGTCCATGACCTTGCCGTCATAGTCGCGCAGCTGCGCCGCCTCGGCGTCGGTAATGATGCCGGCAGCCTGCGCTTCGCGGATCTGCCCGGGCAGGTCGAGTGCGGCCACGCGGCCGGTCTTGACGCCCTCGACCCGGATGCGCTTCAGGATCGGCTCCGCCGCGATCGCAAGTTCCATCGCCTGCTGTACGAGGCCGAGGTGATTGGTCGGCTCGAGCGTGCGGTAGACGTAGTGGCACAGCCGTTCGCGCGCCTCGCCGGGATTCATCACGAGCTCCGCGATCTTCGGGTTCAGGCGGTCGGATGGCGCGGAGTAGGTCTGGCCGCGCGGGAAAATCAGCATGCGCATCAGGGCCGCGAGCCAGCGCACCGGGAAATTCCTGAGGAAACTGTGCAGCTGCTCCTGCGCCAGGTAGAGCAGGTGCCGGCACGCGTATTCGACCAGCGGCAGGTCGGTTTCCGGCCGGCCCTGGTTCTCGTAGTGCTTCAGCACCATCGAGGCAAGATACATCGAGGACAGCACGTCGCCGAGCCGCGCGGAGAGGCTTTCCTTCTTCTTCAGGTAGCCGCCGAGCGAGAGCATCGCGACATCGGTTGCGAAGGCGAACGAGGCGCTGAAGCGGTTGATGTGCTCGTAGTAGCGCTTGGTCGGCCCGCCCATCGGCGCGGTGACGATACGCGACAGCGTGAGCGCACCGAAGAACGAGCGCACCGCATTCGACATTGTGAAGCCGATGTGGCGGAACAGCGCGTCGTCGAAATCGCGGAAGCCGCGCTTGCGGTCCGGGTCCTTGGCCGCGTTCATCTCCTTCAGCACGAACGGATGACAGCGCACCGCGCCCTGTCCGAAGATGATGAGGCTCCGCGTCAGGATGTTGGCGCCCTCAACCGTGATGCTGACCGGCACCAACTGGTAGCCGCGCCCGAGGTAGTTCTTCGGGCCGAGCATGATGCCCTTGCCGCCCTGCACGTCCATCGCGTCGTTCGCGATCATGCGGCTCATTTCGGTCGTGTGGTACTTGAGGATGCCTGCCGGCACCGAGGGCTTCTCGCCGCCGTCGATCGCACCGGTCGTGACCGAGCGTGCGGCGTCGATGATGTAAGTGCGCGCGGCCATGCGCGCGATCACCGCTTCGACGCCCTCGAACTTGCCGATCGGCATGTTGAACTGGCGCCGGATGCGCGCATACGCGCCGGTCGAATAGACCGCGCCCTTGCTGCCGCCGGTCGCGATCGAGGGCAGCGAGATGCAGCGCCCGACCGAGAGCTGCTCGACCAGCATGCGCCAGCCCTGGCCCGACATTTTCGGCCCGCCGATGATCGCATCGAGCGGCACGAACACGTCCTTGCCCGCGATCGGCCCGTTCTGGAACGGGCCGTTCAGCGGAAAGTGCCGCCGGCCGATCGTGATGCCGGGCGTGTTCCGCGGCACGAGCGCAACCGTAATGCCGTGGTCGGTCTTGTCCTCACCGAGGAGCTTGTCCGGATCGAACAGCCGGAACGCGAGGCCGATCAGCGTCGCGATCGGCGCGAGCGTGATGTAGCGCTTCTGGAAATTGAGCCGGATGCCGGTGACTTCGCGGCCCTGGTACTGGCCCTTGCAGACCACGCCGGTGTCCGGGATCGAGCCCGCATCGGAACCGGCGCGCGGGCCGGTAAGGCCGAAGCAGGGGATCTCGTCACCGCGCGCGAGCCGCGGCAACAGGTGGTTCTTCTGCTCCTCCGTGCCGTAATGCAGCAGCAGTTCCGCCGGCCCGAGGGAGTTCGGCACGACCACGGTGGACGCGACCGTGCTGGAGCGGCTCGCGATCTTCACGACGACGGACGAATGCGCGTAGGCCGAGAACTCGAGTCCGCCGTAGCGCTTCGGGATGATCATCGCCCAGAAGCCTTTCTTCTTGATGAAGTCGAAGACTTCCGGCGGCAGGTCCGCGCGGCGGTGCGTGATGTCCCAGTCGTCGATCATCCGGCAGAGCTCTTCGCAGGGCCCGTCGATGAAGGCCTGCTCTTCCGCCGTCAGTTTCGGCACCTTCGCGGACAGCAGCTTCTTCCAGTCCGGTCCGCCGGTGAACAGTTCGCCATCCCACCACACGGTGCCGGCCTCGAGCGCCTCGCGCTCGGTATCCGACATCGGCGGCAGCATCCGCTTGTAGATCTTCAGGAAGCGGTTGGAAATCAGGTAGCGCCGCAGCGGCCGGATGTTGAGCAGCAGGTGCGGCACGAATACGGCCCACAGCGTGAGTTTCCACCACAGCGCGCCGTCGCCGAACAGGCTGTAGTAGACGAGCAGCAGGCCGAGCGCGAGCGTCGCCGTCGCGAGGCTCGCGCGCTGGTAGGCGAGCCATAGCACCAGGCTCGCGAATAGCAGCAACCAGAGCGCTGACAGGATCATGTCCTCCTACTTATACCGCGTTCAGCATGAAATGCGGGATTAGGGCATGCACCCTACGGTTTGTATGCGGTGCAAAAAGAAAGCCGGCGCAGGCGCCGGCTTTCCCATCGAACGTCCGGTCGCCGTGTTACTTGGCGGGCCGCAGGTCCACTTCGCGGTGATAGCTGGTGCCGAGATACTTGCGCATCTCGAGCCGCGGTGCCGCGAGTTCACGCTGCTTGGCGTTGTCGCCGGTCGCCCAGTGCACGGCCGAGATCGCGTCGAACTTGTCGTCGTCGCCCTTGTTGAAGTCGAGCGCCTTGCCGAAGCTCGAGTACAGCGTGCAGAACAGCAGGTCGTAATCGCTCTCATTGTCGCGCGTCTTGGTGAACGCCTTGTAATCGACGATCAGGCCCTGCTTCTTGGCCTCTTCATTGATCGGCTCGGAATGGGCGCGAATCCATTCCAGGTACGTATCGAACATGCCCGGATTGACCTGGTAGGCGCTGCATTCCCACACCGGGCCGTCGGTCCAGTGTTCCTGCGCGAGCGCGGTGGCGGACACGAAAAAGCAACCCGCGGCCAACAGGCCGATAGCTTTCGACTTCATAAAACCCCCCGGAAGATTGTTGGTTCAGACCCCGCCAAATGGGCGGGCGTGGGGGCCATTCTACTCCTCTTCTACCAGGCGATACCGTAGTCCTCGCCGTGGTTACTCGAGCCGCCCCACATCGTGCCGTGGACGTGATCGAGCAGGATCGCGTTGATCGGCCCGGAGGTGCGCGACTGGTATTCGGGCTTGTAGCCGCGCGCCTTCAGGTCGCGCCGCACCCAGTCGGGCATCGCCGCGTTCATCGTGATGCGGCCCGGGAAGATTTCATGCATGCCGAACGAGTCGTGCATCTGCCAGCTGTTGAAGTTCGGCGCTTCCGCAGCCTGCTGCGGCGTCATGCCGAACTCGACGACGTTCAGGAAGAACTGCAGCAGGTTCTGGTCCTGGGTGTCGCCGCCCTGCACCGCGAACGCGAGCCACGGCTTGCCGTCCTTGAACGCAAGCGAAGGCGTCAGCGTCACGCGCGGGCGCTTGCCGGGCTCGATCACGTTGAACGGATTCTCGGCGGCATCGGTCACGAACATCTGCGCGCGCTGGCTCAGGCCGATACCGGTCTTGCCCGCGATCACCGCCGGCAGCCAGCCGCCGGAGGGCGTCATCGAGACCAGCCAGCCCTCCTTGTCCGCCGCGATCTGGGTCGTCGTGCCGCGCAGGAACGAGCCGGTGTCCGGATCGGTCGCAGCGGCAAATCGTTCCGCATCGAATGTGCGCACGATCGCCGCGCGCTTCTGCAGCAGCTCGAGATACGGATTGCTGTCGCCCTGGTGCGGATACGGATCGCCGGGCCCGATCGCCGGGTCGTTGCGGTCCGGGTTGAGCAGCGCCGCGCGCAGCTTTGCGTAATCCTTCGACAGCAGTCCCTTGATCGGCTCCTCGGGCGGGAAGTAGGGGTCACCGTAGTAAAAATCGCGGTCCGCGAAGGCGAGGCTCATCGCCTGGTAGACCGTATGGATGTACTGCGCGCTGTTGTAGCCCATCGCCTGCAGGTCGAAGTTCTCGAGGATATTGAGCGACTGCAGCATCGCCGGCCCCTGGGTCCAGCGGTCGAGCTTGTAGACATCGATGCCGCGGTAGTTGGTGTGCGCCGGCTCCTCGAACTCGACGCGCCAGCGCCCGAGATCGTCTTTCGTGATCTGGCCGCCTTGTTCCTGCACGCTGCGCACGAACTCATCGGCGATGTCGCCGCGGTAGAAACGATCGTAGGCAGCCATCAGCGCTTCCTTGCGCGACTTGCCCGCCTCGAGTGCGGCGGCCTCGGTCTCGACCAGTTTCCTGAGCGTCGCCGCCAGGTCCGGCTGGCGGAACATCTCGCCGGCACGCGGCGCTTCGCGGGCCTCGCCCAGGTGCGGCAGCATCACGGCCTTCGCATAGGGCCACTGCTTGATCTGCTCCTTCTCCGCCTCGATACGGTCGGCGGTCTCGGCGTCGATCGGATAACCGTCGGCGAGCGAGATCGAGGGCGCCAGCACTTCGGCGAGCGAGAGCTTGCCGTATTCCGCGAGCATCATGATCAGCGCGCCGGGTGTGCCGGGCGTGACCGCGGCGAGCGGGCCGTATTCGGGCGGATACTTGAGGTCCTTGCGGCGGAAAAAATCGGCGGTCGCGCCGGTCGGCGCGATGCCGAGGCCGTTGATCGCGACGATGCGGCCGGTGCCCGGGTTGTAGATCAGTGCCTGGGTCTCGCCGCCCCAGGACAGTACGTCCCACATCGTCGAGGTCGCGGCGAGCATCGCGCAGGCGGCGTCCACCGCATTGCCGCCCTGCTCGAACATCCGCGCGCCCGCGGTAGCGGCGAGCGGCTTGCCGGTGATCGCCATCCAGTGCGAGCCATGCAAAGGCGGTTTTTGCGTTTTTTCCTGCGCAATCGCGGTTCCGGTCAGCGTCAGGGCAATCAGGCAGCCAGCGGCGGCGGCCGCGGCATGGTGGCGGTGCGGCATCATACTTCCCCTCAGATCAGGTCTTTGACCCCTTCGCGTTCCTCGAGCAGTTCGCGGTGCGTCGCATCCATGCGCCCGCGGCTGAATTCATCCACCGAAAGTCCCTGCATGATCGCATAGCGGCCGCCCTGGCAGGTGACCGGGTACGAGTACATGACGCCCTCGCCGATGCCGTAGCTGCCGTCGGCCGGGACCGCCATGCTGACCCAGTCGCCGTCCGGCGTGCCCTGTACCCAGTCGCGCATATGGTCGATCGCGGCGGACGCCGCCGACGCTGCGGACGAAGAACCGCGCGCCTTGATGATCGCCGCGCCGCGCTGCTGGATGGTCGGGATGAATTCCTCGCGGTACCACTGCGTATCCACCAGCGAACGCGCGGGCTTGCCGCCGACCATGCAATGCGCGATATCCGGATGCTGCGTCGCGCTGTGGTTGCCCCAGACGATCATGCGGCGGATCGCAGTCGTGTGCGTGCCGGTCTTCGCGGCGAGCTGGGCGAGCGCGCGGTTGTGGTCGAGTCGCATCATCGCGGTGAAATTGCGCCGCTCGATGTCGGGCGCGTTCGATGCGGCGATCAGCGCATTCGTGTTGGCCGGATTGCCGACCACCAGTACGCGCACCTCGCGGCTCGCGGCCTCGTTGATCGCGCGGCCCTGTGCCGAGAAGATCTGCGCGTTCGCGAGCAGCAGGTCCTTGCGCTCCATCCCGGGCCCGCGCGGACGCGCGCCGACCAGCAGTGCGTAGTCGCAGTCCTTGAACGCAACGGTCGCCTCGTCGGTCGCGGCGACGCGGTTGAGCGTCGGGAAAGCGCAGTCGGAGAGTTCCATCACGACGCCGGCGAGCGCGGGCAGCGCGGGCGTGATCTCGAGCAATTGCAGGTTGACCGGCTGGTCGGGGCCCAGCATCTGGCCCGAGGCGACGCGAAAAGCGAGTGCGTAGCCGATCTGGCCCGCCGCGCCGGTGATGGTCACAGTGACAGGTTTCTTCATCCGGGACTCCGGGAGCACAGGGGGCCGCCGCAGGGCGCCGATTGTAGCAGCGAACGCGCGGCGGCCGCCGCCGCGGCGGTGTTTTAGCTAGCATGCTCCGCATGAGCGGCGAACAGCAGGTCCTGCGGACCGATATCGATGCATTTGCATTCGACGCGAAGGACAACCCGTTGCCACGCGCAGTGGACGTCGCGATCATCGGCGGCGGCATCGTCGGCTGTTCCGCCGCGTATTACCTCGCACGGCGCCGCGTATCCGTCGCGCTGTTCGAGAAGGGCCGCATCGCGGGCGAGCAATCCAGCCGCAACTGGGGCTGGGTGCGCCAGCAGGACCGCTCGCCGGTCGAACTGCCGCTGATGATGCAGAGCCTGCAACTGTGGAAAGGCCTGGCCGAAGGCCTGGGCGAAGACGTCGGATTCAGGCAGGGCGGCACGCTGTACCTGGCGGAAGACGCCGCGCAGCTCGCCGCGCTTGGCGCCTGGCTCGCGGTCGCGCGCGAGCACGGTCTCGATTCCCGGGTGCTGGCGGGTCCCGCGCTCAGCGAGGTCCTGTCAGGCGGCGAGCGCTGGGCCGGCGCGATGTACACGGCGAGTGACGGGCGCGCGGAGCCATCGCGCGCGGCGCCAGCCATCGCGCGTGGCGCGCGCCGGCACGGGGCGCACATCATCGGCCGCTGCGCCGTGCGCGGCATCGAACGCGCGGCAGGCCGCGTCCGCGCGGTCGTGACCGAGCACGGTACCGTTGCCGCCGGCAGCATCGTCTGTGCAGGCGGTGCATGGTCGCGACTCTTTTGCGGCTCGCTCGGCATTACCGTGCCGCAGCTCACGGTGGTCGCTACGGTTGCGCGCACCGCGCCGGCTCCGCGGCTGCTCGAAGGACAGGCCTGGTCGCCACGCATCGCGATCCGCCGCCGCGAGGATGGCGGCTACACCCTCGCGCATGGGCATTCTTTCCTTCATCCGGTGACGCCCGCGACGTTCCGCTTCGCCGGCAAGTTCCTGCCCGCGTTTCGGCAGGGGCACGCGTCGCTGCGACTGCAGTTCGGCCGCGCGTTCTTTCACGCGCTCGCGATGCCGCGGCGCTGGGCGCTCGATGCGCCGTCGCCATTCGAGCGCGAGCGCATGCTGGATCCGGCGCCGGAGCCCGGCGTGCTCGAGGAGATTCGCGCGGCTTTGCAGAGCTGCCACCCGGAGATTGGCGCGGCGCCCCTGGTCGAGACCTGGGGCGGCATGATCGAGACCTCGCCGGACGTGCTGCCGATCATTACACCGACGGACGGCCTGCCGGGTTTCTTCATCGCGACCGGATTCAGCGGTCACGGCTTCGGCATCGGGCCCGGCGCCGGTAGACTGGTCGCCGACATGGTGACGGGTATGGCGGATCCGGAGATGCTGTCGCGGTTCCGGCTCAGCCGTTTCTTCGACGGGACTCCGATCAGGCCGGGCCCGGCGATCTGAATCAGGATGGACCGAATGAATCCCGGTGAATCGTCGGTATCCGCCGTGGACCTGAAGCCGACGCTGGCGCCGCATTTTTACCAGAGCGAGGCGGTGTTCGCGCTCGAGCGGCGGCAAATCTTCCACGGCCAGTGGTTCTGCGCCGGTCGCGTGGAGCAGGTGCCGGACAAGGGCGACTGCCTGCACGTCGAGGTCGCGGGCGAAAACGTGCTGGTGCTGCGCGGTCGCGATGGCGCGCTCGGTGCCTTTTATAACGTGTGCCGGCACCGTGGCAGCCAGCTGGTGCGCGAGCCGCCATTGCCGGATGCCGGCAAGCCCGCGGCGCGAAACACGGGCCGCGTCGGCGCCGCGATCGTCTGTCCGTATCACGCCTGGACCTATAACCTCGACGGAACGCTGCGTGCCGCGCCGTTCGTGCAGTTCGATGACGCCTGCCGGAAGGAGAAGTTCTCGCTCGTACCGGTCGCGCTCGAGTCCTGGGGCGGGTTCATCTTTCTGAACCTGGCCACGGAGCCAGCGCCGCTGCAGGCAGAGCTCGAGAAAGTCACGCACACGCTCGGCCGTTATCCGTTCGCCGACCTGCGCCGCGGCGCGCAGCTGGTCTACGACGTGCAGGCGAACTGGAAAGTGATCATGGAGAATTACAACGAGTGCTATCACTGCGGGCCGGTGCACCCGGAGCTGTGCGCGCTCGTGCCGGCCTTCCGCGAGCGGGGCGGCGCCGGCCTCGCCTGGGAGGACGGCATTCCGCATCGCCCCGGCGCCTGGACTTTTACAGCAAGCGGCACTTCGACGCGCGCGCCGTTTCCCGGCCTGTCGGAGTCCGAGCGCACGCGTCACAAGGGCGAGATCGTCTATCCGAACCTGCTGCTGTCCGCCGCGGCCGAGCACATAGCTGCGTTCATGATCTGGCCCAGGGGTCCGGAGCGCACGCTCATCGCCTGCGAGTTCCTGTTCCATGAATCCGAGCTGAAGAAGCCGGGCTTCGACCCGGCGGACGTCGTGGACTTCTGGGACGTCGTCAACCGCCAGGACTGGCGCGTCTGTGAGGGCGTGCAGGCGGGCATGCGCTCGCGCGGATTCCAGGGCGGCTTCCATGCGCCGATGGAAGACCCGAGCATGGACATCCGCCGCTATCTCGAGCGGCATCTCGGCGACCTGTCCGCGATTGCGAAGGACTGATCGATCACGCCATGACCCGCAAGCGTTACGACGTCGTCGTCATCGGCGGCGGGCACAACGGCCTGGTGAGCGCGTTCTATCTTGCGCGCGCGGGGCTTGCGACGGTCGTGCTGGAGCGGCGGGAGATCCTCGGCGGCTGCTGCGTCACCGAGGAGATCGATGCCGCCGCCGCACCCGGTTGCCGGGTCTCCACCGCATCCTACATGGCGAGCATGCTGCGCCCGGAGATCATCCGCGACCTCGCGCTCGCGCGGCACGGCCTGCGGATGATCGCCGCGAACCCGACGCTGCAGGCGGTGACGCCGGACGGCGTCGTGCTGCCGTGGTGGAGCGACCCTGCGCGGATGCGCGAGCTGCTCATGCGCTTCGCCCCCGCGGACTGCGAGCGTTTCCTCGCGCTCGAAGGGCGCCTTGCGGGGCTCGCGCGCCACCTCGAGCCGCTTTTCATGCAGGCGCCGCCGGACCTCGCGCGTGGCGGTCTTGCAGGTCTCGGTGAGCTGCTGCGTTTCGCGTTGCGCTTTCGCAGGTTGCGCGGACGCGAGGTTTCCGACCTCGTGTCGTTCGCGACCGGCAGCCTCGGCGAATTCCTCGACCGCTCGCTCGGCTCGCCGCACCTGAAGTCGCTGATCCTCGCCAACAGCCTGTATGGCAAGCACGGCGGGCCTTACGACGCCGGCACGCTGTTTGGCCTGCTGTTTCACCTGCTGGGCGGCGGCGAGCAGGCGAAGCAGGGATTCATTGGCCACGTGATGGGCGGCATGGGCGCGATCACCGCGGCCATGGCCGATGCCTGTCGCGCCGAGCGTGTGGAACTGCGGACCGGCACGCCGGTGAAATCCATTCGTGTCGAGGCGGGTCGCGCGCGCGGCGTCGTGCTCGACGACGGGACGGAAATAGACGCCGGCATCGTCGTCTCGAACGCCGATCCGAAACGGACTTATCTGGGGCTGGTGCCCGGGGGCGCGCTCGACCCGGAGTTCGTCGCCGCGGTGCGTGGCATCAAGATGGACGGGCCCTGCGCGAAATTCAACCTGGTGCTGTCGGAAGAACCGTCGCTCGACGGCGCCGATCCCGCGGCGGACGCATTGCAGCGCGCGCAGTTCACGCTGGTGCCCTGGCTCGATGGCGCGCAGGCCTGCTATGGCGAGGCGCGGCGCGGGCGCATCGCCGAAGAGCTGTGGATCGACTGCCTCGTGCCGTCGCTCATCGATACCTCGCTCGTGCCGCCCGGGCGACACGTGATGACCTGCTTCGTGCAGTACCTGCCGTATGCACTCGCGGGCTCCGACTGGAGCCTCGAGCGCGAGCGCCTGCAACGCCAGCTGCTGCAGCAGGTCGGGCGCTTCGTGCCGGCCATCGGACGCTCGCTCGTCGGGAGCCGCCTGTACACTCCGCTGGACCTGGAAGCCGTTTTCGGAATCACCGAGGGCAACATCTTCCACGGCGACCTGCGGCCCGATCAGCTCTTCTTCATGCGCCCGCTGCCTGGCCATGCGCGCTATGCGGCGCCGCTCGCCGCGCTCTATCTCTGCGGCGCGGGCACGCATCCGGGCGGCGGCGTGACCGGCGCGCCAGGTTTCAACGCAGCGCACCGGATCCTCGCTGACCTCAAACGCGACCGCGCGCTGCGCAAGGGCCTGCAGGCGTGAGCGCGCAATGATCAGCCTGCGCGCGATGCCGGTACGGTTCCGCATCCTCGCCGTGCTGATCGCACTGTCGTTCGTCAACTACCTGCTGCGCAACAACATCTCGGTCGCCGTGCCGAGCATCCGCGAGGAGTTCGGGTTCACCAGCGCCGAGATCGGCTGGATCCTCGGCAGTTTCAACCTGAGCTACACGCTGTTCCAGATTCCGGGCGGCATCTTCGGCGAGGCCTTTGGTTACCGCCGCGCGATGGCAGCGATCGCCATTACCTGGGGCGTGCTGAGCTTCCTGACCGGCTTCGCGCCGTCCCTGATGGCGGCGTCCGCCACGGGCGCAATGGTCTCACTGATTGCCGTGCGCTTCATGATGGGCATTGCGAATGCGCCGATTTTTCCGATCCAGATCGGCATCATTGCGCGCTGGTTCCCGATCGGCAGCTGGGCGTTCCCGAACTCGCTGAACTCCACCGGGCTTGCGCTCGGCCAGGCGGCGATCGGCCCCGTCGTGACGCTCCTGATCATCCAGTTCGGCTGGCGGAACTCCTTCTATGCGCTCGCGCCGCTCGGACTCCTGGTGGGCGCGTGGTGGTACTGGTACGCGCGCGACTGGCCCGCCCAGCATCGCGCAATCGTGCCGGAGGAGATCGCGCTGATCGACCGCGATCGCGATCCGGCATTCACCGAGGCCCCGGTCCCGGGCAGCTGGCGCGAGGTGCTGATGCGCCGCAATGTGCTGCTGCTCGCCGCCGCGTACTTCTGCATGAATTACGTGTTCTACATGTTCGCGCAGTGGCTGTTCACCTATCTCGTCGAGGAGCGCGGCTTTTCGCTGCTGGAGAGCGGCTTCCTGTACGTGCTGCCGTTCGCGACCGGCGCCGCGATGGCGGCGGCCGGCGGCTTGACCTGCGACCGCCTGTGCCATCGGCTGGGCGGCCGCTGGGGCTGCCGGCTGCCGGCGATGGGCGGGCTGGTCGGGGTCGCCGTGTTCCTGCTCGTGGGCATCCATGCCGTGAACCCGTATGTCGCCGTCGGCCTGCTGTCGCTGTGTTTCGGCTTCACGCAGTTCACGGAAGGCGCCTTTGCGTCGGCCGCGACTTACGTCGGGGGTCCGCATGCGGCGACCGCCTACGGCGTCGTCAATACCGGCGGCAATGCCGCGGGCTTCCTGGCGCCGGCCGTGGGCCTGATGATCGACCAGGCGGGCTGGCTGCCGACGCTTGCGACCGGCTCGGTGTTCGCGATCATCGGCGCGGGATTGTGGCTGTTCATCGATGTCGAGCGCCGCCCGCGCCCCGGCAAGGAGACTTCATGACCGCGCACCGCGTGCCGTTCGACGGCAAGTTCTCGATCCGCGATTTCTCCTGCGATCCGCCCGATGGCGCGCCGTCGAAGAAGGAGCTCGAGCAGGAACTCGCCGATCTCGTGGACCGGCTCGACAGGCTGCAGCATCGACTGTTCGCCGACCAGCGCTTCGCGGTGCTGGCCGTATTCCAGGCCATGGATGCGGCGGGCAAGGACAGCACGATCCGAAGGGTGTTCTCGGGCGTCAATCCGGCGGGTTTTCGCGTGCACGCGTTCGGACGCCCGAGCGAACTCGAGTTGCGCCACGATTTCCTGGCGCGTGTCGGGCAGCGCCTGCCGGAGCGCGGCAAGATCGGCGTTTTCAACCGCAGTCACTATGAGGAAGTGCTGGTGGTGCGCGTGCATCCGCAGTTTCTCGCCGCGCAGAACCTGCCGGAAGTGGACCTGAAGCGCATCTGGGACGAGCGCTTCGAGTCGATCCGCGGCTTCGAGCGGCACCTGGCGCGGAACGGCATGGCAATCGTGAAGTTCTGGCTCAATGTTTCGCGCAAGGAGCAGAAGCAGCGCTTCCTCGAGCGCATCGAGGAACAGGAAAAGAACTGGAAGTTCCGCCTCGGCGACCTGGACGACCGCGGTCGCTGGGACGACTTCCAGTCGGCCTACGAGGACATGCTGCGCGAGACCTCGCGTCCGTGGGCGCCGTGGTTTGCGATTCCGGCCGACAGCAAGGCCTATATGCGTACCGCCGTCGCGCGCGTGATGGTCGAGACGCTCACGAAGCTCAATCCGCAGTTTCCGACGCTCGATGCCGCCCAGTGCCGCGAGTTGCAGGAAGGCCGGCGCCGGCTGGAGCAGGAGTGACGC